>CAYSTA010000075.1:0-1630 GCA_964433845.1 uncultured Flavobacteriaceae bacterium | reverse complement strand
CTTCCAAAAGTAGATTTAGATGCTATAGTAAAAGATAGAAAGATAGAATCTAAAAAACTTTCTATGCTTAGAAGAAAAGTAGCCCAAAGATTAGTTGCTGTAAAGAATCAAACGGCAATGCTGACTACTTTTAATGAGGTTAATATGACTCCTATTTTTGAGCTTAGAAAAAAGTATAAGGAGGACTTTAAAGAAAAACATGGCGTTGGCCTTGGCTTTATGAGTTTCTTTACAAAAGCTGTTGTTCAGGCATTGCAAGAATTTCCTGATGTTAATTCAATGATAGATGGAGATCAGCAAATTAAATATGATTTCTTTGATATAAGCATTGCTGTTTCTGGTCCAAAGGGACTTATGGTCCCAGTTGTTAGAGATGCTCAAAAATTAACCTTTTCAGGAATTGAAAAAGAAATAAAAAGATTAGCTATTAGAGCAAGAGATGGAGAAATTACAGTTGATGAAATGACAGGAGGGACTTTTACAATAACCAACGGAGGAGTTTTTGGATCGATGCTTTCCACTCCAATAATTAATCCCCCTCAATCAGCTATTTTAGGAATGCATAATATAGTGGAACGCCCTATAGCTGTAGAAGGAAAGGTAGAAGTGCACCCTATAATGTATCTTGCATTATCTTATGATCACAGAATTATTGATGGTAAAGAGTCTGTAGGGTTTTTAGTAAATATTAAAGAAGCTCTTGAAAATCCAGTTGATCAACTAATGAATGGGAACATTAAAAAAGCATTAGAGCTTTAAATAAAGTTTGCTTTTTTCATAGTCAATTATTGCTTTTCCTTTTTTTAAAATATCTGCTCCTATTATTCCATCAACTATTTTTACGTCTCTTTCACTAAGTGCTTTATTGATATGAGTCATATCAAATAAAACTATTGGAGATGATTTGCTAATCCATTTTCCTATCTGTAATTTATTCTTTTTAGAGATTTTAGTTTCACCCATGAAATCAGTTGCGCTTGAAGCTTTTTCTTCACTTTCTGTTGAAATCAAATGAAATTTATTTATTTGTAAATCTGTACACGTATTAGAAGCACCAGTATCAAGAATAAATAAACCTTCAATATCATTAATTTTTGCTTCAATTTGATAATGATTTGTACCTGTTTTATTTAATTTAATACTGATATAACCCTCAGATTTTAAAAAGGAATGTCTTGTTTGCTTCATAGAAAATTAAAATTAACCTAAAATATTAACTTTAGGGCATGCAAATAATTGATACACATACTCATTTATATTTAAAACAATTTAATCAAGATATAGATGATGTAATAAAAAGAGCAATAAATAATGGAGTAGACAAATTTATTTTTCCAGCAATTGACTCTTCTTATTCAAAACAAATGCATGATTTGCAAAGTAAATATTCCAAAAATATATATTTAATGTCTGGACTTCATCCTGTATCTGTAAAAGAAAATTATAAGGATGAATTAGCTTTAGTAGTAAAAAGTTTAAAGGATCATAATTATGTTGCTATTGGAGAAATAGGAATTGATTTGTATTGGGACAAAACTTTTTTAAAACAACAACAAGATGCATTTGAGTTTCAAATTAGATTGGCTATTTCAAATGATTTGCCAATTGTTATTCATTGTAGGGAAGGATT
>CAYSTA010000074.1:0-1750 GCA_964433845.1 uncultured Flavobacteriaceae bacterium | reverse complement strand
TATTATACTACTCTGAAGGGGTAAATGAAGTATTAGGGACTAAGAAGGGACTAAGTAGGGACCATCTTAAAATTCTTAAAAATTGTAAAGAAGAAAGTACCGCTTTAGAATTAATGAAAATTTTAAAGAGAACGAATAAATCAAAATTCAAGACAGCAATAATTAATCCTTTAATCGATCATCAATTCCTTGAGCTCACGATTCCAGAAAGTCCAAGAAGTCCTAGTCAAAAATATAGACTCACTGGAAAGTTTGTTAGAAAAAGATCAAAAGATTAATCAATATTTCGCTTCAAAGTTTAAAATTTGTTAGAAATCTGCTTCAAATTCTCCTTTTGCTCTAAATTTTAGATATTAGCTACTTTCTTTTTTTAGATAACAATTTACTCGATTAATTTAATAATAGTTACTTAAACGAAGAATTTCGAGGTCGATATGTAAGTCACTGTTTTTTATTGATTTATCTAATATTTTGTTGCTTTTTCACTATATTTATTTCGCATAATTTATATTATGTTAAATAAATATAATTCTTACAATCAAAACTCTGATTAGTGAATATATGGATAATATATTTCTTAGTCCCACCCTATTTTCATAATTTTCTTCTACTAAATTACTTAGGCCCAAAACTCTAATATGTCTGATAACAAAAGAAATTACATGCTCCTTGCTTCACTTATTCTTGTCTGGGGTTCATCTTTTCTTCTAACTGATCGCTCCTTATTATTTTTTTCACCTGAGCAAGTTGTAACCTATAGGCTGACAATTGGTGCTATTACAATGTTAGTAATTTCTATTATCTATCACAAAAATCTCTTACTGGCTTTTCGACCCTGGTTTCATTTTGGTATTTATGCTGTTATTGGCAATATTCTTCCTTACCTTCTTATTTCAATTGGCCAAACTACTATCACATCTGGAATGGCCGGTTTACTTATGGCTTTTATGCCACTTGTCACACTTATTCTTGCTCATTTTTTTCTTCCCAATGATAAACTCAATATTTTTAAAGCTATAGGTTTTGTTGTTGGAATCTCTGGAGTACTCATTATTCTTGCACCCTCTATTAATAATGGCTCTAATGATACAATTGGAATCATCCTTGTTCTAGGTGCTGCTTGTGCTTACTCAGTTAATACGATTATTGCTGCTCGATTAACTTCTTATGACCCTATTATTTCAAGCACATGTGTTCTGATATTGGCCTCTTTACTCTCTTTTCTACTATGGCCTGAAACTATTCAACTTAATTTTTCCGATATACCATTATTAAGTGGTTCAGCTATTGTTTTATTGGGCATACTGCCAACAGGTATTGCAGCTTACATATACTTTATTATTATTAATGCAGCTGGAGCTACTTTTCTATCTAATATTAACTACTTAATACCTGTTGTTGCTTTTTTTCTGGGAGCTCTATTGCTTGGTGAAGAGATCCTTCTGCAAAACATAATTGCTCTGTTGTTTATTATTTCTGGAATTTTTATTTCTCGTAAAAATTCTTAATTTTTAAAAAAAATAATTCTATAAATTCTCCTTTTTTTTCAATTGCTTATCATAAATTTTTGGTTAGAGTTTCATAATACCTTTTCATCTAATTTATATATATTCTATATTTAGTGTATATTTATCTTCTGAAGCACTAAATGTAGTACCTTTTTAGGAGTTGAGTTTGAACCAAGAAATACAGGCAGTTAAAGACAATGCTGTCGATCAAGAAATTTTAGTTACTAAAAGAGATGGCTCGA
>CAYSTA010000073.1:0-1833 GCA_964433845.1 uncultured Flavobacteriaceae bacterium | reverse complement strand
ACAATGCTTACATTCTATATTGAATGTTTTTTATTATATTGGTATTTAAACTAATCTTAAAATAAATTAAAATGAAAACAAAAATTATTAAACCTTTCTTGGTTGCACTAATATTTATTTTTGCATCCTGTACATCAAACTCTGATTCAACCAATATTGCATCTTTAGCTGAAAGCTGGGTTGCTTCATCATATGAGAGTAAAGACGCTGCTTTAAATATGGTTACAGAAAATATGAGTGATGATGGATATAACATTGGCGCTAGATATATTGGATTTGGATTTAATTTCAATGCTGATGCAATGGAAACTGACGGGATGGTAGTAACAAACGTAATTCAAGGTGGCCCAGCATCATCTGTTCTTAAAGTTGGTGATAAATTTATTTCAGTGAATGAAGTACTAGTAACCCAAGAATCAAGTGATGATGGCAGTCTTTCTTTCAGAGGTACACCAGGTGTTCCAGTTTCTGCAATCATTTTAAGAGACGGTGAAGAAATTTCAATTACTGTTGAAAGAGGAATTGTAGAACCAACATACTCAAAAGCACAAATCATACAGAACATATCAAATGCTGATGCTGAAAAATGGGGTGAGAATTCACTAGAATCTGAAATTCGTGAGGTTGTGGCAGATGCGTCTAAAGGAGTTGTTTACATAAAGACTTGGGATAAATTTTTAGACGATGTTTCAGGTCTTGAAGCTGAAGCACTTACGCTTACAAGATTTGAATTTGACCAAAATGGTAAAGTTTTAAATGTAGGTAATATGACAGAAAGTGCATTAGTATTAAGGCAAACCGGATGGTCGATTACTAGATAAATTAATAAGCCTCTATTTTTAGGGGCTTTTTTATTTTAAACCATAGGCATATCTTTTCCTTTTAAAATTGTCGCATAATTTAAAAAACAATTATGTTTGCATTTCAAAATAAGAAATGATGAAAAAAAACGTATTAATTACAGGGACATCAACGGGTGTAGGTTTTGAAACCGCAATCTTATTTGCTAACAATGGATATAAAGTATATGCAACTATGCGTAATCTGAAAAAAGCAGATGCACTAAATACAAAAATTGAAACTGACAATTTGGATATTGAAATACTTCCACTTGACGTTACAGACGTAGAATCCATTCATTCAGCTGTGAGTAAAATTACAAATCAGGACGGAAAAATTGATATTCTAGTAAATAACGCAGGTGCAGGATTTGGAAAAACAACAGAACATACTAATGAAGAAGAAATTAGATGGGTTACGGAAGTTAATTATCACGGAGTGATTTTCTGTACACAAGCAGTTTTACCTTTTATGCGCAAGCAAAAATCAGGTCAAATTATTAGTATCACGTCAATCGGTGGTTTAGTAGGACAACCATTTAACGAATTATATTGTGGAGCAAAATTTGGAGTAGAAGGATTTATGGAAGCTCTTGCCACTTATGTTTCAGAAGCTTTTAATATTAAAATCACTTGTGTAGAACCTGGTGGAATTTCGACTGAGTTTATGAAATCTGCAATTGAAAAAACAATAGTTAATGGACAATTTGCAACTGGAGAATATTTGCCAATTTTTCAACGATATATGGCTGGTAATCAAAAAAGAGCAAGCGAAGGCAAGGAACAAGTTTACCAAACGGGTCTTGAAGTAGCAGAGGAAATTATTAAAATTGTAAAAACTGAAAAACCACCATTAAGAGTACGTACGTCTAAATGGGCTGAAAAAATCTGTGAACTAAAAACAAAAGCTGACCCAGATGGAACTAAAATTGTTGCCCAAATAAAAGAAAACTTTTTATAATTGTAATATTTGACCCCTAAACCATAGGCATAT
>CAYSTA010000072.1:0-1837 GCA_964433845.1 uncultured Flavobacteriaceae bacterium | reverse complement strand
CTTATATTTAGGTTATGAAAAACATCACACTAACAACCTTATTATTTTTTATTACGATAACAGCATTTTCACAAACCGCCTCTACATATTTAAGTCCAGTAGCTAGTCCTCAAGCATCTGTAAGTCAAAATGTTGGAATGACAAATATTTCTATTAACTATTCGTCGCCTGGAGTTAAAGGAAGAAAAGTTTTTGGAGGCCTTGTTCCGTATAATCAATTGTGGAGAGCTGGTGCAAATAGTCCCACTAGGATAAGCTTTTCAACAAGTGTAATTGTAGGTGAAAAAACATTAAATGCTGGAGAGTACGCTATTGCCGTAACACCAAGAGCAGAAGATAAGTGGACAATAGATCTAAATTCTGCTGGAAAATATCCTTTTGCATATATGAAAGGAGGAAAACTTGATAGAGAGGCATATAATCAAGATCTAGCTGTTAGTATTGATGTTGATGCAGAATATAGGGCTAATGACACCAGCATTGAAAGATTAAAATATATAATTGATGCAAATGATAACAAGAAAGCTAATATAATTTTGTTATGGGATAATGTAATGATTCGATTTCAGGTAGATACAATGCCAGAAAAACATCTCGAAAAATTTGCTAAAACATTAAAATAAGAAGATATGCCTATGGTTTAGTTAGAATGTATGGTTTAGCAATTAATTATTTTTTAATAAACCTCTATTCCTTTTCTTAGCTAACAATTGTAAGTCTTCAATGGTATCTGTTTCATCTACTATTTCAAGCCCTAGCATAGTTTCAATAACATCTTCTAAACTTACAAGGCCTCTAACTGAGCCATATTCATCAACAACCAAAGAAATATGTTCTCTTTCTTTTAAAAGTTTATTAAATAAATTTGGAATTTTTGATTCATTGTAAGAGATAATTATAGGTCTTTTAATATCCATTAGCTTTGAATCTCCACCATCACTAATTATTTTTTCTAACATCGTGTCCTTCAATACATATCCATTAATTTTTTCCACACTTTTAGAATAGACAGGAATTCTAGAGAAGTTTAGTTTAGGATTTTTGTTATAAAAATCAATAATTTTAGAGTCCTCATTTGCCATTTTTATTACGGAAAAGGGAGTCATAATATCTCTAACTTTTACATTCTTTAGTTTAACAATGTTTTTAATAAAATCAGAATCTATTTCTTCAATAACTCCTTCCTTTTCAGCAATTTCAGCCATAGCAGAAAAATCTTCTAAACTTAATCCAGAACGATTTTTTGATTTACCAATTAATCTAGTGAAAAATTGTAAGCTCCAAAGAATGCCTGAATATTTGAAAATAGGAATAATTGATGTTAAAAATATAGAAGTAAATTTTGCAAGTCTTTTCCAATAATTAGCGCCTAGAGTTTTGGGGATGATTTCAGATACCAACAATATTAAAACAGTCATTAACGCTGATACAAGTCCAACTAAAAGATCTTCATTAATTGAAAGACCCAAAATAGAAAATGTTTTTTCATTTACCATTGAAGCGTATGTTATTTTCGCTTGAACACCCACTAAAATAGCTCCAACTGTATGTGAAATAGTATTAAGCGTCAGGATTACAATTAAAGGTTCATCAATTTTTTCCTTTAAACTATGAAGTTTTATTGCATATTTTTTGCCTTCATTTATTTTAATTTTAATAAAAGTTAAATTTATGCTAAGTAATACAGCCTCAAGAATTGAGCATAAAAATGAAAGAGAAATAGTAAGAAATGCATAAATAATTAATAATTCCAAATTAAATTGTTTAAGTATATATCCATGATATAAAGTTAATTAATTCTTTTAACCTCATAGTAATTATCTTAATCACACCTGAA
>CAYSTA010000071.1:0-2071 GCA_964433845.1 uncultured Flavobacteriaceae bacterium | reverse complement strand
GGATAGCAGGAATTGAAAATTTCAAACAACAGATAGAAAATCTTAAAAAAATTTCCCAGAAATTTAATGAATCTAACTCAGATATTTTAGATGAGTTAAAAAATGCAAAAAAAGCCACAAAAGATTTTATTTTTTGGTTAGAAGAACAAGCTTCTAAAAAAACAGGTCCATCCGGAATTGGAAAAGAAAATTATACTTGGTATCAACAAAATGTACATCTTTTGCCACTTACCTGGGAAGAGGAAGTACAGCTACTTCAACGGGAATTGGATCGAGCATGGTCATCTTTAAAACTAGAAGAACATAAAAATAGAAACTTGCCAGAATTGATTGCTGCAGACACACCAGAAGAATTTGCAAATCTTACAGAGCTTGGAGTCGAGAGATTTATGAAATTTTTAAAAGAAAAAGAAATAATGCCAATAAAAAAAAATATGGAGCCAGCTCTTAGAGAGCACATGGGCAAGTTTGTACCTAAAGATAAAAGAAACTTTTTCAGTATTGGTTTACACCTCGATCCTCTACCTCTATACTCTCACTTTGTACACTGGTTTGACTTAGCAGAAATAAGAGATAACCCTCATAAAAGTCCTATTAGAAAAGGACCTTTACTTTATAATATTTTTGATTCAAAAAATGAAGGAATAGCTACTGGAGTAGAAGAAATGTTTATGCATGCAGGACTTTATAATGACAGTCCAAGATCAAAAGAAATTGTATGGATTATGTTAGCACAACGAGCAGCAAGAGGTCTTGGATCATTATATGCTCATGCCAACGAAATGACTATGGCAGAAGCAGGTAATGTTCATGTAAAATGGACTCCAAGAGGATGGATGAATAGAGAGCCTCACTTATTACAATTTGAACAACATTTTTATTTAAGACAACCAGGATACGGAACATCATATATAACTGGAAAATATTTTGCAGAAAGGATAATGGCGGAGTATGCTGAAAAATTAGAAAAGGAAGGAAAGGAGTTTACTTTAAAAGATTTTTTCAAAAAATTCAATGATGCTGGAAATATTCCAATTAATCTAGTTCGTTGGGAAATGACAGGAATAAAATCAAACTAAAATCCAACTACTTAAAGATTTTTAAACTTCAAACCATAGGCATATCTTCTTCTTTTAATTCAGCAAACACAGAGTCCTCTAAAAAGGGAGTAGATTAATAAGGTTTAGATAATTCTTTTTCCTACTCTAAATTCAATCATAGCAAGGAAACTTACAAGTATAATTTCGACTATGATATATGCCCAACCTAAAATTGTAATAGAACTGAAATGATAGGAAATTAATCCGATTGATATACAACAATATAGTATATTCAACACAGCAATTCCTTTTAATAATAATCCGATTTTTAGATGTTTTTGATAACAAAAGACGTCATAAATCACAAAGAATATCGGTATTGTTGCTAGGAAATATAAGACAGAAGTTGGGATTCCGAATATTTCTTCGAATTTAACAAGAACAACACCTAATAAAAAAGCTGACAGTATTGCTCCAAATCCGTCTATTAAAAAAAGTTTTTTTGGATTCAATTCAGCTTTCGTAATTAAATCTTCAAATTTCATATCTCTATTTAGAAAAATTCAAGCTTAATATACAATTTAATGATATCTTCTTCTTTTAATTCAGCAATTCTTATATTTAGTTTGTGAAAATTTCAAATGAACGATTTTCAGGAGAATATTATGATTATATTATAATTGGTGCAGGTTCTGCAGGTTGTGTATTGGCAAATCGTTTGTCTAAAAATCCTAAAAATTCAGTTCTATTATTAGAAGCAGGAGGGCCGGATTCAAATATGAATATTCATATTCCAGGTGCTTACTTAAAGATTCATAAAAGCAAACAAGATTGGGGTTTTTGGTCCGAAAAACAGTCTAATGTATTGAATCGAAAAATCTATTTACCCAGGGGAAAAGCCTTAGGAGGTAGTAGTTCTACAAACGCTATGGCTTATGTAAGAGGGAATGCTGAAGATTATGATAGCTGGGCAGAGCTTGGTAATGATGGTTGGGGATATAAAGATGTGCTACCTTATTTTAAAAGATCAG
>CAYSTA010000070.1:0-2087 GCA_964433845.1 uncultured Flavobacteriaceae bacterium | reverse complement strand
TGGTTAGAATACCTGCCTGTCACGCAGGGGGTCGCGGGTTCGAGTCCCGTCCAGACCGCTCATTATAAACCCTTGATTTTCAAGGGTTTATGTTTTTATAAAATTCACTATTTTTAAATAGGCTTCATATCAAAATGGTTTTGTACTTTTAAGAACCTGTTTTTTTTATTATCTAAATAAATATCTCTTATGAAAAAATTAATTCACCTAATAACTCTTTTTATATTCATCGCTATAAATGCACAAGAAAAATCTGTTCCATTTTTTATAAATGGTGAAGCTCAAGTAGTGGGATCATTTAAAGATCAAACTAAGTGGATACGTCATGATCTTTGGGTTGAAACATCTTTTGACTCTGATGATGATGGAAAAATGGATCGAATGCATGTTGACGTTACTCGACCTGCTCAAACAGAAGATGGATTAAAACTTCCAGTAGTTTATGAATCTAGCCCATATTATGCTGGTACTGCTGGACTTGCAACAGGCTTATTTTGGGATGTAAAACATGAGTTAGGTCAGCAGCCTAAACCTAGAAAACATGTAGAGGTAATTAGAAAAGGCAAACGTCCAATCATATCAAATTCACAAATAAGAACTTGGGTTCCCAGAGGTTTTGTAGTTGTTCACTCATCATCTCCGGGTACAGGTTTATCAGATGGTGCTCCTACTGTGGGAGGAATAAATGAATCGCTGGCCCCAAAGGCTGTAATAGATTGGTTAAACGGAAGAGCAAGGGGGTACACTTCTAGAGAAGGGACTAAAGAAGTAGTTGCTTACTGGTCTACTGGAAAAGTAGGAATGACAGGGACTTCTTATAATGGCACCTTACCATTAGCAGCAGCTACAACTGGAGTGGAAGGATTAGAGGCTATCATTCCTATTGCACCGAATACATCATATTATCATTATTATAGATCTAATGGTTTGGTTCGATCACCTGGAGGTTATTTGGGTGAAGATATAGATGTTTTATATGATTTCATTCACAGTGGAAAAGAAGAAAATAGGGCTCGAAATAATAAGGTGATAAGAGATACTGAAATGATTAATGGAATGGATAGAATAACAGGAGACTACAACGATTTTTGGGAGGGTAGAGATTATCTAAATCAAATGAAACCTATGAAAGCAGCATTGTTAATGGCTCATGGATTTAATGATTGGAATGTTATGCCAGAACATAGTTATCGTATCTCTAAAAAAGCAATAGAAATGGGAATTCCAACACAAATATATTATCATCAAGATGGACATGGCGGTCCACCACCACTAAAAATGATGAATAGATGGTTTACTCGCTACTTATTTGGGATAGAAAATGGAGTAGAAAAAGACCCTAAAGCCTGGATAGTTAGAGAATATAATTCCCGACAAAAACCAACCCCCTACCAAGCATATCCAAATCCAGATGCCTCGTTAGTAACTTTATCTCTTCATCCTGGAGCGCCAGGAACAGGAGGTTTATTTCTCAAGAAAAACAAAATAAAAACACTAGAAATACTAACAGATGATTATTCTTATGACGGAGCTTCTCTAGCTAAAGCTAAAACCTCAGAAAATAGACTTCTATATCTTAGTCCTGTTCTTAAAGAAGACATTCATTTGTCTGGATTATCAACTCTAACCATTAAAGTAGCTAGTAGTAAAAAAGCTGCAAATTTATCAGTTTGGCTAGTTTCACTCCCTTGGAATTCTGATCAGAAAGCCAAAATAACTGACAATATAATAACACGAGGTTGGGCAGATATTCAAAATTATAAATCATTGACGGAGAGTACAAATTTAATCCCTGGTAAATTTTATAAGATGAGTTTTGATTTACAACCCGATGATCAAATTATAAAAAAAGGTCAGCAAATAGGATTGATGATCTTTTCAAGCGATCCTGAATTTACATTACATCCTAAACCGGGTACAATACTAACTGTGGACATTAATTCCACTTCGTTAAAGATTCCTGTGATTGGAGGACGTAAATCTTTTTATAGGGCTATTAAACAATAAGAAATTAAAGTTTAATTATAAAAATTAGGTTTTATTTTAGCTATAAATGGAAGTAAAGAATCAACCAATTTCATTTTTTT
>CAYSTA010000069.1:0-2198 GCA_964433845.1 uncultured Flavobacteriaceae bacterium | reverse complement strand
GTAACTGATTTAGCTAAATTTCTAGGCTGGTCTATATTACAACCTTTTTTATTTGCTATATAATATGATAGTAATTGCAGTGGAATGTTTGCTAAAATAGGCGCTATTAATTCGTCACATTCTGGAATTTCAATAAAATGATCTGCAATAGATTCAATATCCTTATCACCCTCTGAAACTATTGCAATAATGTGACCTTCCCTTGCCTTTATTTCCATTATATTACTTACAACTTTTTGATAATTTCCTTTTTTTGTTGCAATAACAACAACAGGCATGTTCTTATCAATTAAAGCTATAGGTCCATGTTTCATTTCTGCTGCTGGATAACCCTCTGCATGAATGTAAGAGATTTCTTTAAGTTTAAGAGCACCTTCAAGTGCTATAGGAAAATGATAACCTCTTCCTAAGTAAAGAAAATTTGATGAGTTTATAAATTTATTTGCAATTTTTTCTATTTTATTACTAGAAGATAAAACTCTTTCAACAGTTTTAGAAATATTAGATAATTCAATTAGGATTCTTTGATATCTTTTATCATCAATAGTATTCATTCTTTTACCAAGATCTAAAGCAATTAAAAGCAGTAAACATATTTGACAAGAAAAAGCTTTTGTCGAAGCAACTCCAATTTCTGATCCAGCATGTGTATATACACCTGTATCCGTTTCTCTTGCAATTGAAGATCCAACAACATTACATATTCCGAATAAAAAAGCTCCACTTTTTTTAGCCATCTTGATAGCTGCTAAAGTATCTGCAGTTTCACCAGATTGAGAAATTGGAATTACAATATCATTTTTCTTAATGATCGGATTTCTATATCTAAATTCTGATGCATACTCAACTTCAACAGGTATTCTTAGAAGTTCCTCAAAAAAATATTCACCCAATAAACT
Organism: uncultured Flavobacteriaceae bacterium; assembly: GCA_964433845.1. Classification (GTDB taxonomy): domain Bacteria; phylum Bacteroidota; class Bacteroidia; order Flavobacteriales; family Flavobacteriaceae; genus MAG-121220-bin8. Next base: position 1,299 of record CAYSTA010000069.1, on the reverse strand, counting down.
TGCATGCCAAGAAGTTCCACAAGAAATAAATATGATTCTATTTGCTAATTTAAAGTTTACAAAACTTTTTTCTATTGAAGAAATTTTAATTGGAGTTGATGGAGAAATTAGACGTCCTCTAAATGTATCTTTAATTGATAGAGGTTGCTCAAAAATTTCTTTTAGCATAAAATGTTCATACCCACCCTTTTCAACCTCTTTTATATTGTATTTTAGATTTTCAATAAAGGGATCAAGAATAGTATCATCTTTTATTTCTCTTAAAATTAAATCTTTATTAAGTCCTATTATTGCCATTTCATAATCATTTAGATAAATACATTTTTTTGTAAATTCTAAAAATGGTGATGGATCTGAGCCTATAAAATATTCTGACTCACCTACCCCAATAGCTAATGGACTTCCTAATTTAGCAACAACTATTTCAGAAGTATTTGAAGTATCAAAAACAGCAATTGCATAAGCTCCTACAACCTGTTTTAATGCAAATCTGACGGCTTTACCTAATTTTACTTTTTTACTTTTTTTAATTTCCTCAATTAGGTTAACAAGAACTTCCGAATCTGTATCTGATTTAAAAATGTATCCTTTCCTTTTTAGGATTGTTTTAATTGAATTATAATTTTCAATTATTCCATTATGAATTATGCATAATTCACCAGAATTTGAAACATGAGGGTGAGAATTTATTTTATTTGGATATCCGTGTGTTGCCCATCTTGTGTGACCAAGTCCAATATTTCCAGATTTGTCATTTTCATTTTTGTACAAAGCTTCTAAATCAGAAACTTTACCTTTAGTTTTTTTAACAGATAGATTTCTATCATAAAGCATTATTCCAGAAGAGTCGTATCCTCTGTATTCAAGTTTTGTTAAACCATTTATGAGAATATTGTACGCTTTTTTTTCTCCAATATAACCAACTATTCCACACATTTAATTATTTCTTAGAATCATTTGTTTTTCATTTACTTTAAATCCTATTTTTTCATAAAAAGAAACATTATCTTGAGACGAATGCAAAATAATTTTATCACATCCTTGAAGATTAGCTTTTTTTATCAAATTTTTAATTAATAGTTTTCCAACTCCTTGACCTCTTTTTTCATATTCAACTGCAACATCCTCAATTAAACCCATTTTTCTTGTTAGTTTTTGTATTATGTAAAGTGATGCTACTCCAATAATAGTATCGTCTAATTCAGCAACTATTGTTATAGATTTTGGATCAGAAAGATTTTCTACAAATGGAGGGTGGTTATACCTTGAACTAAATGAGTTTATCAAAAGATTAATAAC
>CAYSTA010000068.1:0-2350 GCA_964433845.1 uncultured Flavobacteriaceae bacterium | reverse complement strand
GATTTTAACTAAACCATAGGAATATTCTCTTATTTTAATTCAGCAATAAAAATTGTATATTGTGATAAATCAAATCTTAACAAAAATGAAAAATAATTTTGCTTATATAATGCTTGTTATGCTTTTAATCGGTTGTACAAACAATCAACAACAAAACTCTATAGATAATTCTGACTTAGAAATTGGTTCTGCCATAATGGAGGGGACTACTGAAATTACTCCTATAATTGCTGGAGAAACTTCAAATCAAGAGATTTGGCTTAAATATATACAAGCACACAATGATAAAAATTTAAATATTATTGCGGAAATAAATGCCGAAGATTGGGAAGGTTACACTGCAGACGGTAGTGTAGTAAAAGGTAATGAAGCACACATAGAGATTTTAGATAATTGGTTCAAAAATGCTAATCCAAAATGGGAAGTAAAATGGATGATTGCAAATGCTGCAAAAAATAAAGATGGTGTTATTGAACAGTGGCTAACTACGGGAAATGAATATACTGATGTTGAGAATGGTAATGAAATTTTTGAATATAATGTTCACGACATTCTGTTTGAAAATGGTAAAATAAAGAGAATCAATGTTTATAAAAGAGCTAAAGCTCAAGAAGAAGCAGATTTTTCATATTAATTAAACCATAGCCATATCTTAGTTGTGTGAGATGTACTATTAACCTTAAAATTCACTTTTGAAGTTTCTTTAAATAATTGTAGATTGTAAATGTGATAAAATATTTCATTTATTTGATGCTATTTATTTCTGCTTCTTACTTATACTATTGGATAAACTATGGTGAATCATCTCAAACAATTAAATATGTAATGGCTTTAGCATCTATTATTATAATCTTTGTTTCTACTATATATTTATTAAAAAATTATGTTTTTAGAGAGGTCAATTAATCAAGCGGATGGAATCGGATGGATTGAGGTCATCTGTGGCTCAATGTTTTCAGGTAAAACGGAAGAGCTAATTAGGAGAGTAAAAAGAGCAAAGCTAGCAAAGCAAAAAATTAAAATTTTCAAACCTAAAAAAGACATACGATACGGAAGGAAAAAAGTCACTTCCCACGATTTAAATTCAATCAAATCTAAACCGGTATCTAAATCTTCTCACATTTTAAAACTATCAGAAAAGTTTGAGGTTATTGGTATAGATGAAGCTCAGTTTTTTGATGAGAATATAGTTGACGTCTGTAATCAATTAGCCAATTCTGGAAAAAGAGTTATAGTTGCAGGACTGGATATGGACTTCAAGGGAAAGCCCTTTGGACCAATGCCAAATCTGCTTGCTATAGCAGAGTATGTAACAAAAGTTCATGCTATATGTTCAAAAAGTGGCAAAATGGCTTCTTATACCGATAGAATTGTTGATAATGATGAGCTCATACTTTTGGGGGACACAAAAAAATATCAGGCATTGAGCAGGAAAGAATTTTTAAAATCAAATAAGTCTAAATAAATTTTATGACCAAAGTAAAATCATACGCGGCTTTAAAAGCCACTTCATCACTTGAGCCATTTGATATAGAAAGAAGGAATTTGAATAAAGATGACGTTCAAATAAAAATATCTTTCTGTGGCGTCTGCCATTCTGATATCCATATGGCTCGGAATGAGTGGGGAAATACTTCTATATATCCGATGGTCCCCGGCCATGAAATCATTGGAGTTGTTGAAAGTGTTGGAGAAGATGTCAAAAAATTTAAAACAGGAGACGACGTTGGCGTAGGAGTATATGTTGACTCCTGTGAAAGCTGTAGTAATTGTAAGTCTGGTAACGATCACTACTGTGAAAAAGGTATTGTTTTGACTTATAATTCGTATGAGTATGGAACTCAAAATATAACTTATGGGGGCTATTCAAAAAGAATAGTTGTAAAAGAAAACTATGTTATTAAAATACCCCAGGGAATGGATAAACCAAAAGCAGCGCCATTACTTTGTGCCGGAGTAACAACATACTCACCGCTCACACATTTTAAAATTAACAAACACCACAAAGTAGGCATTGCGGGGCTGGGGGGATTAGGACACATGGGTTTGAAATTTGCCGCCTCATTTGGATCAGAGGTCGTTGTGTTTAGCACATCTGATTCTAAGAGAGATGAAGCTTTTGATATGGGGGCAACGCATTTTGTTAATGTTAATAATGAAGATGATATTGCAAAACATCAAAATTCTTGCGACTATATACTTGATACGGTATCTGTCAATAGGAATATGACTCAAGTATTTTCGTTTTTGAAAACAGATGGCATTATTATGTTGGTTGGCCTTCCAATGGAACCTCTCGCTATATCCAGTTTCTCATTAATTGATAAAAGAAAGGGAATAGTTGGCTCAG
>CAYSTA010000067.1:0-2417 GCA_964433845.1 uncultured Flavobacteriaceae bacterium | reverse complement strand
TTAAAAATTTATTTTTCACAATTTTTAACCAATTCTATAGATTGAAAACAGATAAAAGTTCATTTATTAATGGTATGTAGAGTACCCAAAGCATACAGGAAAAATAGATAAATAAAAAAACATAAAATTATTTGTTTGGATGTGAAGATATAAAAAATCAATTTCATACTAAATTAAATTCAAATTGGTAACATATATTGATAATACTTATTTATGAAAAATATTTTTCAAATTAATGGTGTAAAATTTGGTGAAGATAAACTTCCAATAATAGCTGGCCCGTGCGTTATTGAAAGTAGAGACCATATTTTACATATGGCTGAAAGAATAAAGAAAATAACAGATAAAAATAATTTGCCACTTATCTTTAAATCCTCTTTTGATAAAGGCAATCGCTCTTCTCATTCTTCCTTCCGCGGTCCTGGAATGGATAAAGGTCTCCGAATATTAGATGATGTTAAACAAACATTTAATATTCCAATAACAACTGATATCCATAATGCGGGCCAAGCTGATGCAGTTGCAGAAATTATTGATATTATTCAAATACCAGCATTCCTTTGTCGCCAAAGTGATATAATTAACGCTGCAGTAAAAACCCGCAAAATAATTAATATCAAAAAAGGTCAATTTATGGCCCCGTGGGATGCAAAGAATATAGTTGAAAAAGTAGCTGAAGAAGGTGGAGAAAAATTATTACTTACTGAACGAGGATCTTCATTTGGTTATAACAACTTAGTTTCAGATATGACTTCAATTCCTATTATGCAAGATTTTGGTGTGCCAGTAATTTTTGATGCAACTCATAGCGTTCAGCATCCAGGCGGATTAGGAAAAACAACAGGTGGTGCAAGAGAGTTTATTCCAACATTGGCAAAGGCTGCAGTAGCAGCAGGATGCAATGGTGTGTTTATGGAGGTTCATGATAACCCAAATAATGCAAAATCAGATGCTGCTAGTCAATGGCCATTAGAAAAACTTGATCATTTATTAAAAAGCATAAAAAGAGTAAAACAGGCTGTAATATAGATTTATTTAAAATGTGATCTAGATCATATCTATTTTTAAATTATTGCCTTTTCGATATAATAATAATATTTTTGCTTATACATTGTAAATAAAACCTCGTATTAGGAGTAAATAATTAAAAATTTATATGAATTATTTGCATAAGAAAGGGAATAACAAACATAATCAAGGAGGAAATATGGTTAATTTTATTTCTCGGGTTTTTGTTATAAGTCTCTTGTTTAGTTTCGTATATGCACAGGATGCAAGTGGAATTAAAAAGGGTGCTGATAACGATGCAAAAAAACCCAATACATCTAAAGTGTCTAAAGAAAAAGGTTCAGATGGTGGTAAACTCACTCCTGGTGGAAATAGTGCTAGAATGAGCAACACTGCTGCACCTGCACCAAAAAAAGGGAAAAAAGGCAAAAGAGGTTTACTAGGAAGAATATTTGGTAGATCATCTAAGTCTAAGTCTTCCAATGCTGCTAGTGCAGGGTCTGCTAATAGACCAGCAGGTGGTGGTGAAAAAAGTGATGGTAAAAGACCTCAAGACTCTGAAACTGACCACAGGGATAAGCCATAATCTGATTTAATCTTTTTATAATTGCTTATCAAAAAAACAGGGTAAAATATATTTACCCTGTTTTTTTTTATATTTTATTATTAATACATTCTAGTGTTAAAACAGATGGAAAAACTTTTTAAAAATATATCATTATATATCCTTATTTGCAGCGCAGGTTATTCTTCTGAGGTCACAAATCAATTTAGCGCATCATATTACAATTATGGTGGTAACTATAATTATAAATACTATGATGTATCTTGGTTTTACTCAATTATTGGAGATATAAATAAAGGATCGGTCAATCTTCCTGATACTGAATTTTCTATTTACTTAAGTAATAGTAAATCAATCTATGAAGGATATTTATATACTAATGATGCGAACTTGGTTTTAAAAACAGATCTTTATGCAAATCAAAAATTTTCTCCATTTATAATTTTTCAATGGACATTTGATTCAACAACAGCTTTAGATTATCGAATTAACCCCGGTGTTGGTGGCAAAGTGCGTTTGGGAAAAGGCTTCTCTATTAGCTATGCTGGATTATGGGAAATGGAAAAATATACAGGGTATAAAGAAAATTCATTTTTCAGACATTCTTTTAGACCAAAGCAAAAATTGTTTCCTATGGAAGGCGTTAAAATTGAAGAACAATTTTTCTACAAGCCTACGTATAAGTTTGATTCATATTTAATTGAAAATATTCTTTCAATATTTGTTGATACCGTTATACCTGGTGTTTCATTAAGTATACAATACAATTATAACTTGAATAGCAATCCCCCTGCTGGATATAAAAAAGAGGACACCTATATTTCCTTTGGATTCTCTTTGCAAT
>CAYSTA010000066.1:0-2480 GCA_964433845.1 uncultured Flavobacteriaceae bacterium | reverse complement strand
AGAGTTATAATCAACGAGTTCTATCATTGCCATACTAGCATTATCACCTAGTCTGTTTCCAAGCTTGATAATTCTTGTATATCCTCCAGGTCTATCACCTACTTTTTGAGAAATATTCCTAAATAATTCGGTTACAGCATATTTATTTTTTAAATATCTAAATACTATTCTTCTATTATGAATGGAATCATTTTTAGATTTAGTTATTAATGGTTCTACATATCTTTTTAAAGCTTTAGCTTTAGCTAGAGTAGTATTTATAAATTTATGTTCAACAAGTGAACAGGCCATATTAGCCAGCATATATTTTCTATGTGCGGTTTTTCTTCCTAAATGTGCTATTTTTTTACCGTGTTTCATAATTAATAATTAATCTTTATCTAATTTGTATTTAGATAAATCCATGCCAAAATTCAACCCTTTAATGATAACTAATTCTTCCAATTCCGTTAACGATTTTTTACCAAAATTTCTAAATTTCATTAAGTCAGTTTTATTAAATGAAACTAAGTCTCCTAAAGTATCAACTTCAGCTGCTTTTAAACAATTTAAAGCTCTAACAGAAAGATCCATATCAATTAATCTGGTTTTTAGTAATTGCCTCATATGTAATGACTCTTCATCATAAGTTTCAGTTTGAGCTATTTCATCAGCTTCTAATGTGATTCTTTCATCAGAAAACAACATGAAGTGATGAATTAAAGTCTTAGCACCTTCAGTTAAAGCATCTTTAGGATGAATTGATCCATCTGAAACAATTTCAAAAATCAACTTTTCATAATCAGTTTTTTGTTCAACTCTAAAATTTTCAATTGAATATTTTACATTTTTAATAGGTGTAAAAATTGAATCCATAAAAATAGTGCCTATTGGAGCGCCAGATTTTTTGTTTTCTTCAGCAGGAACATATCCTCTACCTTTTTCAATTGTTAATTCTAAATTAAAATTTGTATTTTTTTGTAAATTACAAATAACTAAGTCAGGATTTAAAACTTGAAATCCTGAAATGAATTTTTGTAAATCACCTGCAATTATTTGTTCTTGACCAAGAATTGAAACATTAACAGTTTCATTCTCTACTGAGTCAATTTGTCTTTTAAGACATATTTGTTTTAAATTTAAAACAATCTCAGTTACATCCTCAACAATACCTGGTAAAGAAGAGAATTCGTGATCTATGTTTTCTATTCTAACAGATGTAAATGCAAAACCTTCTAAAGAAGATAATAATACTCTTCTAAGTGCATTACCTATAGTTAAACCATATCCTGGTTCTAATGGGCGAAACTCGAATTTACCTTCAAATTCTGATGAATCTATCATTATTACTTTATCTGGTTTTTGAAAATTGAATACTGCCATAATTTTATTTATTATTTATTTCGAATATAATTCGACGATTAATTGTTCTTTTATATTTTCTGGAATATGCTCTCTTTCCGGGATTGAAACAAATATTCCTTCCATTCTATCATTATTCCAAGAAACCCACTCATATACTGAAGAATTATTAGATAAAGATTCTTCAATCGCTGTAATAGATTTCGATTTTTCACGAACACCAATTGTTTCTCCAGCCTTTATAATTCTAGATGAAATATTACAAATTTTATCATTAACTGTTATGTGTCTGTGACTTACTAATTGTCTTGCTGCACTTCTAGAAGGAGCAATACCTAATCTAAAAACTAAATTATCAAGTCTAGATTCACATAATTGTAATAAAACTTCTCCGGTTACTCCTTTACTACTATTTGCCTTTTTGAAAAGATTTCTAAACTGTCTCTCTAAAATTCCATAAGTATACTTTGCTTTTTGTTTCTCCATAAGTTGAATAGCATACTCAGATTTTTTACCTCTTCTTCTATTATTTCCATGTTGACCAGGAGGATAATTCTTTTTTTCAAAAGATTTATCTTCTCCAAATATTGCTTCACCGAATTTTCTAGCAATTTTTGTTTTAGGACCTGTATATCTTGCCATATTTTATTTTTTATTTATACTCTTCTTCTTTTTGGAGGCCTGCAACCATTATGTGGTTGAGGAGTTACATCAAAAATTTCAGTAACCTCAATACCATTGTTATGAATAGTTCTAATAGCGGACTCCCTTCCATTACCAGGACCTTTTACAAATACTTTTGCTTTTCTCATCCCAGCCTCATTAGCAACCTTTACTGCATCTTCTGCAGCTAATTGAGCTGCATAAGGAGTGTTTTTCTTTGAACCTCTAAAGCCCATTTTACCAGCAGAAGACCAAGAAATAACCTCACCTTTTTTATTTGTAATTGAAATAATAATGTTATTAAATGAAGCATTGATATGAACTTCTCCATATGTCTCAACAATAACTTTCCTTTTTTTAGATACTACTTTAGCCATAATATATTATTTAGTTACTTTTTTCTTATTAGCAACTGTTTTTCTTTTACCTTTTCTAGTTCTTGAGTTATTTTTTGTTTTTTGACCTCTTAATGGAAG
>CAYSTA010000065.1:0-2510 GCA_964433845.1 uncultured Flavobacteriaceae bacterium | reverse complement strand
TTGTATATAAATCTCTTCCTTCTCCTGCATGTTCATATGGTAGAATATGTAATTTATTGAGAGATGATACTGCAGTTTTATATTTTTTTAATTCTATTAATATTTTAACATAATCCATCCCTATTATGTAATTTAATTTATTTTGATTGTATGTTTTTCTTATTATCCCAATAGCATCCTTATTTTTCTCTTTCGACATATAGTAATTTGCTAAGGCTCTTGCAACTCTCCAGTTTGATGTATCTAAAGTGTATGCTTTTTTAAGATCTTTTAGGGGATCTATTTGGTTTGTTTTTTTTAGTAGGTGTGCCCTGGAAAGATAAAATGTAGAATGGTTAGGGATATTTTGTAGTGATATAAATTTTTCAATTGCTTCATCGATTCTATTTTTCCCCCATAAATTAAGGCCAAGAAAATATGTGATTTTCCAGTCTGATATGATTGAATCTGCCCATTTTAATGCTTCAAGAGTTTCTCTTCTAAACGGGAAAACAAAATCAACTAACGAAGATTGAACCACAGTTTTTAATTTGTTTTTATCTTTCGTGAGAAAACTTTCCCAAATTTTATTGATTGATTCTTTTGGGCCAAGCTCTAGAAGCTTAATAGCTTCATCTATTAATCCTCTATTATAGTAGCTTATTGCTAGTTCTAAATAAGTTTGATATGCTAGCTCTGATCTGTGTGAATTAATTACGAATTCTCTATTCTCAGAATTAGTCATAGTCAAATATTTTTCGTAGGGTATAATATGATGGAGTGGATCTAAATCATAAATTTTTTCTAAGGATTTGGTGGCAGCTGAAACATTATTCTTTTTTCTATATGCAATAGCTAAAATTTCCATGGCTGGAATATTTTCACTATTAAATTTTAATGCTTTGTTAGCATACTCAATAGCTTTATCATATTGTTTTTCTTTTAGAAAGATATCTCCCATTTGAGAAAATGCATTTGATCTGTATTTAATAGATCTTGCAGCCCATCCAAATGTTTCTTTGGCGTTTAAATTATCATGGGTTGCCTTATAAATAATTCCAGCAATATAATTTAGTGAAGGATTATAAGTATCGATGCTTAATCCTTTATTAATTATTTCAAGGCCTTTCGTGTATTCTCCTTTTCTATACAATAATTCTGCTAGATCAGATCTTGCATCTAGATGATATGGGTCTTTTGATATAATTTCTATTAATTTATTTTCTGCTTCTATAAATTCTCTGTAACTAATATTCTCTTTTGCTTCTATATAAAGTTTTTGTAAAGTGTTTTTAAATTTCAGTTTATTATCTGTTTTAAAAGTACGAGCAATAATATTTAAGTTAGGGTCAGAGACATAATGTAAGTCTAAATCTTTTATTTGCACCTCAAAATGACTTTTGCTTTTATAAGGCAATTTAGTTTTGAAAACATCCATTGGCTCTAAATTGATCTCCTCAGTATAATATAATTTGTTATCAGATATAATATGAAGTTCGCTTTGTGTCTGTTTAAATGGATTTATTTTTATTATTAAAGAATCACTGGTTTTTTCAATATTCATTGCGCCATATTGAGAAGCATCTTTAAGCCCTCCAATCTCTTTTAATGGGAACCACACTTCTTTCCATTGATCAGAAACATATGGTTCAAAATTTACTTGAGTTATTGGATTTTCATCTTCTGATGGGGAAAATTGTACTAGCAATCTTCCTGCTTGAAATTCAATATATTGTCCATCAGTATCGGTTAGTAGATCTTCCCATATTCCGCCAGATCTAGACTGTGACCAAAGCCATAATTTTTGCCCTGGGATATCTTCGTAATTTCCCCAGTGTCCAAATCCATAACGATCTTTATTATAATATCCTCCAAAAAAATCATTGTATTCACCTACTACATGATAAGATTTACTCGGCCCAAAATTATTTTGATTGTATTTTGATAGATCTCTTCCATCATTATTAAAGGGCCAGTTTTTTTCTTCTCCACTATGTTCCAAATAAGCATTTCCTGGAGTATAAAATACAAGATCATCACGAGCTGGGGCAGCTCCTGTCATCCAATTATAATAAGATTGTTGAAGTGGAGTAGGATTGTACCATAATGCATCGGTATGAAAAGCGGAAAGATTATTTGGAAGTGTAATTTTAACTCTCCACTGCGTTCGAGAAGGCAAGTCAATATTACCGACTGTACAGCTCACACTTCCATCATCATTATTTTGTATTGTGTAGTCTACAGGTGTTGCTGTTGAAGGATGATGACCTATAATTCCAAAATTAAATTCAATGCCTCCTGAAGTCCAAGGGCCACGCATTGAAATATTACGAAATTTGACTACTTCATTTCTATAAATAAATTCTTCACCAGTTGATTTTTCTATTGCACCCCATACTTTCCCCCCTAGCTCAGGTGTCACAAATACTTTGACATAATTATTTTCAAGCTCTATTACTTTAAATTTTTCTTTTGTACTATTTATCTGGTAACCGTCAAATGTAAAGTAAGGATAAATTTTAGTATTCTTT
>CAYSTA010000064.1:1754-3597 GCA_964433845.1 uncultured Flavobacteriaceae bacterium | reverse complement strand
GATGTTTGTGAAATGCTTGAACAAGCTTATGAAAAAGCAACTGGAACAAAAGTTGCTATGACAAGAGCAAGTAGTGGTGAAACATTTGCAAAAATTAAAGCTGAGTCATCTAATCCAAAAGGAGATGTTTGGTTTGGTGGAACTGGAGATCCACATTTAACTGCTGCACAAGAAAATCTTACAGAAGAATATAAATCTAGTCATTTCAATGATTTATTGCCTGCAGCTCAAAACCAGGCAAAAAATGCTAGTTATAAATCTGTAGGTATTTATGTTGGTGCTCTAGGATTTGGCTATAATAAAGATCTTTTAGCAAAAAAAGGATTGCCAGCTCCTGCATCATGGATGGATTTAACTAAACCTATTTATAAAGGTGAAATCCAGGTAGCAAATCCAAATTCATCTGGAACTGCTTACACAACCTTAGCAACGATTCTTCAAATTTTTGGAGATGATAAAGGTTGGGATTATATGAAAAAACTTCATGCAAATATAAATACTTATACTAAATCTGGTTCTGCTCCAATTAAAGCAACTGGAAGAGGTGAAAACCTAATTGGTATTTGTTTCCAACACGATGGTGTTAAACAAACTAAAAAAGGTTTACCTGTTGTAACAGTATCTCCAGCCGAAGGAACTGGTTATGAAGTTGGATCTATGAGTATTATTGCAGGTGCAAGAAATATGAAGGAAGCTAAAAAGTTTTATGACTGGGCTTTAAGTCCTGAAATTCAAACTATGGTTTTCACTTCAGGAAAGTCTTTACAAGTACCAGCTAATACTAAAGCGCAAGCTGATCCTGATGCTCCAGACTTATCAACTATAAACTTAATTGATTATAACTTTAAAGTTTATGGAGATAAATCTACTAGAGCTAAGCTGTTATCTAAGTGGGATAACGACGTTTCTGTAATTCCTAGATAAGGAATTAAATGAGAGGACTCGTCGTTTGTTGGGTACTTATAGGTGGATTAGGTTTCTTTATCTTTCCTTGGTATGTAACAGGCGATGGGTTTTTCTCTATAAATTGGATTTTAGAATATTCTTTAGAAGATTACGGTTCAGTACTTCCGCAAGTTTTTATAAATAAAAAGTATTGGCTTTTACCTTTATTTATTCCATTATTTTTTCCTTTAATCACACTAAGATTAAATCAAAGTAGTCAGTTATATTCTAAAATTTTTCTATATTCAGGATTAGTTGGTTTTTTTTATTTTTTTCTTCAAGGATTTTCAATTGGAATAAGAGGTTGGAATTATGAAATTTTTCAATCAATTTTTGGAGATGTAGAAAATCAGTTTGGAGTAGGATCTGGTGCAGTTTTAATCTGTTGTACATTTATTTTTTATATTACTCATGGTCTATCTTCACGTGGATGGCTTAATGGTGATAATTTTATAGTTGGTAGCATTGGAAGTATCATTATTTTAGTTTCAACTTTTGTATTTTTCCCAATTTTTAGAATGTTTGCTGTAGCATTCAAAGGAACTGAAGGTGGTTATGAAATAAGCAATTTTTCGAGCAAAATATTTAATAAAGGAATTTGGGGACTAGATTGTCTTTATAGTGATTATGCTTGTGGAGTTTTTTGGAATACTGTTACTATGGGAACCCTAACTGCATTTTCATCAACTGTTTTAGGTTTAGCTTTTGCTCTTTTAATATCAAGAACCAGTTTCAAGTTTAAAAAAACAATAAGAATATTATCTGTTTTACCAATAATCACTCCACCGTTTGTAATTGGTTTAGCAATAATAATTTTATTTGGAAGAACTGGTGCGGTAAGTACTTTTCTTGAGTGGGCATTTAATATCGAACCATCTAGATGGATTTACGGTTTACC
>CAYSTA010000064.1:0-1654 GCA_964433845.1 uncultured Flavobacteriaceae bacterium | reverse complement strand
GATGTGTTATCAACCGAGATATTTTTTGCAATAGTTGGAGCACAATATGATGAAACTAGAGCTGCAATTCTTGCAATGATTTTGTTAGCAGTTATTTTGGTAATTTTTTATCTTCAAAATCAATGGTTAGGAAAAAAATCTTATATTTCTATTTCTGGAAAAGGGGATAGCGGAGTACATCCTGAAATTCCAAAAACTACAAAATGGATAATTTATTCAACGGTGCTTCCCTGGGCGTTAATGACTTTTATAATTTATATAATGATTATGTTTGGTGGATTTGTAGAAATGTGGGGCATAGATCATAGCTTTACATTAAAACACTATATTGAAGCTTTCAGCATTGATTGGGTGAAAGATCGAGGTATTTTATGGACTGGTACCGCATGGAATTCATTTAATGTAACATTCATGATTGCAATTATTTCTGCAGTGCCTACTGCTGCTATTGGTATTTTAACTGCATACTTACTTACAAGACATAAATTTAGAGGAAAAAATGCTTTTGAATTTGGTACAATGTTAAGTTTTGCAATACCTGGAAGTGTAATTGGAGTTAGTTATGTTTTCGCATTTAATGTACCACCACTTGAAATGACAGGTACAGGAATAATTTTAGTAATTGCTTTTGTTTTTAGAAATATGCCAGTCGGTGTGAGAGCAGGAATAGCATCCATGAACCAACTTGATCCTCATTTAGATGAAGCTTCATCAACTTTAAATGCATCTAGCTCTCAGACATTTAGAAACATAATTCTTCCATTACTTAAACCAGCAATTACAGCTTCATTAGTTTTTAGTTTTGTAAGAGCAATGACAGCAATAAGTGCTGTAATTTTCCTAGTCAGTGCAAATTATGATTTGGCAACTTCTTACATATTAGGAAGATTAGAAAATAACGATTATGGACTTGCAATTGTATATTCTTCAGTATTAATTGTAGTTATGTTAGTCACAATTTTAATTATGCAATTATTAATAGGCCAACGTAAACTTGGAAGAAGAGATCAAAATGCAGCAATATTACAAGGAAATTTGGGATAATGAAAAAAGCAGAAGTAAAATTTGAAAATATTACAAAAAAATTTAATGAAACTGTAGCTGTAGACAATGTCAGTTGTAGTTTTGAAGCTGGAACTTTAACAACTTTACTTGGACCTTCTGGATGTGGAAAAACTACTTCACTAAGAATAATTGCAGGACTAGAGCGGGCTACAGAAGGTAAAATCTTAATTGACAATGAAGATGTTACTATACTGCCAGCAACAGATAGGGATGTTTCAATGGTATTTCAATCTTACGCATTGTTTCCACATATGAGTGTAATTGAAAATGTTTCTTATGGATTAAAAATGATAAATGTAAAAAAAGAAGAATATACAGAAAAATCAATAGAAACTCTTAAATTAGTAAATTTAGAAGGATATGAAAATAGAATGCCATCCGAATTATCTGGTGGACAACAACAGAGAGTAGCAGTTGCTAGAGCTATAGTTTTAAAACCAAAGGTTTTACTATTTGATGAGCCTCTTTCAAATTTGGATGCAAAACTAAGAAGACAAGTTAGAGAGGATATTAGAGAGATACAGCAGAAACTAGGTGTTACAACAATTTATGTAACACACGATCAAGAGGAGGCACTAGCAATATCAGA
>CAYSTA010000063.1:0-3778 GCA_964433845.1 uncultured Flavobacteriaceae bacterium | reverse complement strand
ATGAAAAAACTAATTCTACTATTACTGTTTATTCCACTTGTGTCTTTAGGGTAGGATAATAACACTAATGTTAAAATAAAATCTGAAACTAATAATGCAAATTAAAACAAACACATTACAAAATATTTTTAGAATTTTTTTAGGCTTAGCTATGTTATATATTGGCATCGGACATTTAACCTTTAGAAGAATTGAATTTCAGGCACAAGTTCCTACTTGGTTAACAACAGAAGAAAATCTAATGGACTTTGTAGTTTTGGCGTCAGGAATTGTAGAAATTATTTTTGGAGTCTTAATGATTTGGGGAGGCAAACTAAAAGTCAAAATTGGGATTGCACTAGCAATTTTTTATATTTTGATTTTTCCTGGAAACATAAACCAATATGTGAATGGAATAGATGCTTTTAATTTAAATACTGATAACAAAAGATTTTTACGATTATTATTTCAGCCTCTTTTAGTGCTTTGGGCATTATGGTCAACTGGGGGAATACGTTTTTTAAAAAATTACAAAGAAAATCTTATTAGGTAATTAATAAAAAAACTCCTTCTACTATTACTGTTTATTCCACTTTATATTTATTAATTCTTTATTATATTAGATAAAAACAAATAATTAATACTAATGAAAAATATTTTTTACACACTATTTTTAAGTTTATTAATGTTCAGCTGCTCAACAACTGAGAAAAAATCAGAAAATCAGCAGGGTGTTATTGAAAAAAATGATGCAAAGTCTCTAGTTATGGACGCATTTAATAAAGCTTATTTAGATAATGATATGACTGGTCAGGATGGGATTTTTACAGAAAATGCAGTTGCTAGAGTAAATGGTCAAGAGATGTCTCCTGCTGAAATGATTGAAGCATTTATGGGTGGAAGAGAGTTTTATAGTGATATAAAGAACATCAATCCATCTACTTCTACATTTAGTTATGATGATGGGCCTATTTATACAAATACTTGGTTCACATGGGAGGGGACAAGCAAATCAACTGGCGTAACCGTAAGTAATCCAGTTCACGCTTATTTTAAGTGGGAAGGAGACAAAGTTTCTAGCGTAGGTTATATTTTTGATTCTGCAGAATATGTAGCTAATATGAGTAATGAAAATTAAACCATAGGTATATCTTTTTCTTTTAATTCAGCAATTCTTATAATTAGGTTGTGAAAAAACTAATTCTACTATTACTGTTTATTCCATTTTTTTCTTGTGATGAAAAAGAAAATGATGTGATTGGCGATTGTGTTGTTTCTCCTAATCCAGAGATTATTTGCACAGAAGAGTATAAACCAGTTTGTGCTTGTAACAACTTGGTTTATTCTAATGCTTGTGAAGCAGAAAAAGCTGGAAATCTTAAATGGAAATTAACTAATAAGGATAGTGGAGAAGAATGTAGCTATTAAATTGTTAATATGAAAACATACCTAATTTAATATGAAATTGCCAAAGATATTTAGCAAATCGCCTAAAGCAATAGACGTAATAAAAGATAAAAAATATGCTTGGTGCTCTTGTGGGTTGTCAGAAAACCAACCTTTTTGCAACGGGGCACATAAAGGATTTGAATTTACTCCCAAAATATTTACTAACAATGAGGATAAAAAAATATATCTATGTAATTGTAAACAAACTTCAAATCCTCCTTACTGTGATGGAACGCATAATAAATTATAACGCATCCTAAAAATTCGCAAAACCATAGGCATTTCTTCCTCTTTTAAAATTATTGTAAATTGAATAAAAATAATCTTATGAATAAATATTTAATTAAAAGAGAAATTCCAAATGCTTCTCAAATACCAAGCGAACAACTAGAGGAAATAGGTCAAGGGTCTGAATCAGTTTTAACTGCAATGAGAAATGAAGGAAAGAAAATTGAACAAGAGGTAAGTTATGTTGCTGGAAATAATGTTTTTTGTGTTTATAATGCAGATTCGGAGGAAACTATAAAAGAACACGGTGAACGCGCTGGAGTTCCTGTAAATGAAATAACCTTAGTGCCAAATGTTTTAAAACATAACACTAATAAAGGTTAAACCATAGGCATATCTTCTTCTTTTAAATCAATGGCAACTTACATTATACTTTTTTAATCTCCAATAGTTATAAGGCAGAGGTGTGATAAACCCCACAAGCAACATTATTGGGATTGCCCACCAAGTTAATATTGCGCCACCAGTTAATATCGCATCAGTAATATTCATAGATAATTCCATTCCTACCATTGATATAAAGCTCATACCCAAGGCAGTTTTTAGCGCAATTTTAAAACCCATTTGTTTTAGAAGAATTATTGTTTCTAAAATAATAGAAGTTAACAGCCCGTTTACCAACGCTAAGCTCATTATTTCAAATGTGCTCCAATCGTGTTCTATATTTTGGAAATAAAATATTGTTCCAAAGTCTCCAATAGAACAACCCAATAAACACCATAAAGTATTTATTCTTGCCCTTTTCCAGGTGTGCTTACATTTCCAATTCATAATAACTAAATTTCCTTAAAAATATCTTCCTCACTAATAATCTTCTTCTTTAATCATTTATTTTATATATACTTTCTATCGAATTTAACTATTATTTCGTTTTTAAAACTGCCTTATGTTATATTTTTATACAATCGTTTTATTTTACTTTGAGTATTAATTCCCAAAATTTTATTAAACCTATTTTCATTCTTTATTTATATTAGCATTATGCTTAAAAGAATTAAACAAATGGGGCTTATAGCTTCTATTGTTACCTTGTTTTGGCTACTTATTAAATTAATTATATTCATTATAAAGTGGTCAAGAAATGCTAATCTGATTAAAAATATTTTGGGTGATTAAGGTAATTACTATGAATTAAAAAGAATCAATTAACTTTATAATTATGAAAAAACTTTTATATAATCGCACATTATTTGTTATTACAACAATACTAGTCTTAACTGGTTCAGCTCTTCAAGCCTCAGAATATATTGACTATCCTATTATTATAATTCCATTATCAGTTTTATATATAATATGGCTATTCATACTTATAAAAAATAAAACCCAATAAATTAAACTATAGACATATCTTCTTCTTCTTCTTCTTCTTTTAAAATTATTGTAAATTGTAGGGAATTTAAAAAACAAAAAAATGAAAAAAATTATTTTAATTTTTAGCCTATTTCTAATAATCTCATGTAACAACTCAGTCAATAATACTGGGGTTACGGAAGAATATAAATTAAAATTTGAACAACAGATTGAAGCTTGGGAAACTTTTACAAATGGTTTTAACAAAGAAGATATGGATTTAACTATGAGTGTTATTTCTGATACTC
The DNA here is from genome assembly GCA_964433845.1 of uncultured Flavobacteriaceae bacterium. GTDB lineage: Bacteria > Bacteroidota > Bacteroidia > Flavobacteriales > Flavobacteriaceae > MAG-121220-bin8. The sequence continues at coordinate 464 of CAYSTA010000063.1, read as the reverse complement.
TTATGTGGAGCCCCCCAAATTATAATGGTAATAAAATTCTTGGTTATAATGAGTTTAAGGATGCGGTTCAGGGATACTTTACAAATTTTGATGAAATAGTTTTCAGACCTGGAGAAGGTTTGATTGGTTCTGATGATGCATATTGGTCAGGTTCTTTATACTCAAGTGGAGAAACAAATCCTGAGCCAAATGTCATGAGAGTATATGGAACTTGGTATACTAAACACACAGAAACAGGAGCTCCAGCTAATAATAAATGGTACGGAGTTTTAAATTTTAATGAGGACAATAAAATTGCAAGCTTTTCAGATTGGATGGATGTAAATGGAATGCAAGTTCAAATAGAACAATTTTTAGAATCTTCTAAAAACTAAATTTTAAACTATATATCGCTACACCACACATTCTAACAAAGCCCCCTTTATTGGGGGTTTTTATTTATTGCTTTCAATTATGAGTTTAAA
>CAYSTA010000062.1:1842-4004 GCA_964433845.1 uncultured Flavobacteriaceae bacterium | reverse complement strand
TAAAAGTTAAAGGTAAAACTGAAGATCAAGTATTAGAAACTTTTGGATTTAGAGAGTTTACTGTTAAAAACAACAAGTTTTATTTAAATAATAAACCAATATACCTAAAGGCTGCATTTTTTGAAGGTCTATATCCAGTTAGATTAGCTTATCCTGATTCAAAAGAAATGGTTATAAAAGAAATAACTATGGCTAAAAATGCAGGATTTAACATGATTAGACCTTGGAGAAAACCACCACCTCCAATGTGGCTAAAAATTGCAGATTCATTAGGTGTTTTAACTGTAGGAAGTATGGCAATTGAATGTATGGATATGCCTATAGAAACACCTTATCTTCCAAGAAGGGTTGAAAATGAAATTACAGAAAGTATTTTAAGAGATAGAAATCATGTATCTATTGTTCAATGGGAGCTTTTTAATGAGATTAGAAGACCCGTTTTAGCCAATATGTTAAAACCTATGGCTTTAAAGGCTCGAAAACTTGATCCAACAAGAATGATATTGGATGAATCTGGAGGATGGGCAGAAGGAGCAAATTTATTTCTTCCTTATAATAATACCCCAACTAAGTTTAATGATATTCATAATTATCCAGGTCCAAACATTAACAAATATATATTTGATGGCTTTCTGACAATCGGAAATACTAAAGAAGAAAATAAAGAAAAAAAATTGTTTGCAAAAACCCCTGGAAGAAATGTATTACCAAACCTTCCCTCCTATGTTTCAGAAATAGGATATGGAAGCTTACCTAATTTAGAAGACAATGAATTGAGATTTAAAGAAAAAGGAAATCCTATTACTTATCCATATTTATATCACATCAATTATAATAAAGAAATAAAAAATGCTTTAAAGGAAACGGGGCTTAATAAAATTTTTAATAAAACAGAAGATTTTTATAAACTTCAACAAAAAGTTCATGGAATTGCTAATAAGAGAATGATTGAGGCAATAAGATCAAATCCTAGTATAATTGGTTATTGTGTACATGCATTAACAGCAGGAGATTGGGTAATTGGAGCTGGACTTTTGGATTTATGGAGAAATCCAAAAGGAGATGCATATTACAAAACAAAAGAAGCAAATAAAGAAAATTTATTAGTAATAAGAACCGATAAAAGAAACTATTATAAGAATGAGAAAATACATTTGGAATTCATTGGAATAAGTGAAAGAAAAAATATGAATGTTGGCCTCAAGATTGTAATAAAAAAAGGAAACAAAATTATTTATAGAAAATCAAATAAAACTCATTTAAAACTTAATAATGGAGTTTCTAAACTTTATAAATTTTCAATTGAAGATCAATATAAGTCAGGAGAATATATTATATATGGTGAAATCAGAGATCAAAATAATAATTTAATAGCTTCTTCTGAAAGGAAATTTAATGTATTTGATCAATTAAAATCCAATGGCAAATTGCAAGTAGCTATAATTAATAATAATCAAAAAATAATTAAATATTTAAATGAAAATAATATTAAATACAAAAAATTCAATATAAACAACAACATAAACATTCCAGTTTTAATATTTGATAACAAAATATCTGAAGTATCATCTAGTGATGGAAATATTGTCTCAGTAAATTCCAAAACAGACAGCAATTTTAATGAAACTATTCAAGAAATAAATGAATTCGTTTATTCAGGTGGTTCAGCAATTTTTTTAAATACTCCAGCTAGAATGATAAAAAGATCGGGAGAAAACTTAACATTTCAAGTTGAAGGAGAAAAATTGTTACCAATGGATCCAATAAAAAACATGTCTAAAGGTTTATGGGATGGAATACTTCATATTAATAAAAAACACCCTGTTTTTAAAGGATTGCCAGTAAACATTCCTCTAATTGATCTTTATGAAAATATTGGACCTACTGTTAGTTTTAGAGGCCTTAAAGGAAACAATATTGTTCAAACGATTGCATTTGATAGAATTCCAAATGGAAATATCATGAAAAGAAATTATATAGGTTCGGGAGATGTATGGACAGGATCTGATTTATCAATTGTAAAATATAATCAAGGAAAAATGCTTTTATCAACTTTAAAAGTCTTTGAAAACTTAGGAAAAGATCCTGTAGCTGACAAAATATTATTTAATATGATCCGTTATTTTCAATAAGAATAAATTAATTACTTTTAAAAATATGAA
>CAYSTA010000062.1:0-1742 GCA_964433845.1 uncultured Flavobacteriaceae bacterium | reverse complement strand
ATAGACTTAATGTCCTATGAAGGAATAAGAAATCTAACAATCACATCTTTATTAATTGTGGGGTTTTTACGGCTAGGGAGAGTACTTGAAATGGATAAAAAATTAAAAATGGCGAAGACAATTTGTATAATTACATTAATTATAACTGCATCAAATCATATAATAGATTATAATAATGGAAATTGGGATATTTATGAAGACTTACCCTTGCATCTTTGTGGTATGACTAATTTAATTACATGTTTTATTCTTTTTATTCCAAAAAATCAAAAATTATTTGAATTTTTATTTTATTGTGGTTTTTGGGGAGGATTAATGGCAATACTAACAGCACAAATAAATGATTATGATGGAAGTATGTTTAAGTATCTGCAATATTATTCAAGTCATGGAACCATAATTTTTATTCCTTTATTTATGTTTTATCACCTGGGATATAAATTAACCAGATTCTCTTGGTTAAGGGTATTATTAATTTTGAATATCCTAATGATAATAATAATGCCATTAAATTTTAAAATAGGCTCAAATTACATGTATTTAGTTGAAGCTCCAGATATTAAAAATCCATTAATATTTGGAGATTGGCCATTTTACATAATAAATTGGGAAATTTTTATTTTAATTTTATTTTACTTGAGTTACCTACTTTTTACTAGAAAAAAACATAAATGAATAAAAAACATCCTATCGAAATATTCAGTGATTGGGTAATAAGTGGAAAAGATGATGGAATGGAGAAAAATCATATGCCATCAGTAAAAAATATGTTAGATTATGCACTAAAAGATTTAGAAGATTTTACTTTCATTGATGCAGGATGTGGAACAGGATGGGTTGTTAGAATGGTTTCTGAAATGGAAACATGTTTTAGTTCCAATGGAGTTGATGGGTCAACAAAAATGATAGAAAAAGCTAGAAGTTTAGATTCATTAAATAAATATGATTGTTCTGACCTATTAACTTGGAAACCTAATTCAAAAAAGGATGTTGTGCATTCAATGGAAGTTTTATATTATTTTGAAAATCCATTTTTAGTAATAGAAAATTTTTACAATAATTGGTTAAATGAAAATGGAAGGTTAATTATTGGTGTTGATTTTTATAAAGAAAATCCATCATCACATGACTGGCCAGAGAAAACAAACGTTAGCATCATGAACCTAATATCTGAATCAGAATGGAAAAAAATGTTTTTAGACGCTGGATTTAAAAATATAGAATCCTGGACAGTTGGGAAAACAAAGGATTGGGAAGGCACTTTGGTAGTTACAGGAACTAAAAAATAATTATTTAAGCTCGTTTAAGTTCCATTCAATAAAACCACCTTTTAAATCATAAACTCTAGAGAATCCAATTTCAATCAAAATATCAGCAGACTTTTTACTTCTGTTACCAGATCTGCAGTATAAATAAACTGGCTTAGATTTATCTAATTTTTCAAAAGATCTATAAAAGATCTCTTCATTTTTATAATCAATATTAACTGCACCCTTAATATGACCTAAATTAAATTCTTCAGGTGTTCTAACATCAAATAACTGAACGGAATTATTTTCTATATGACTTTTATATGATTTATAATCAAGTAAAAGAAATTCTCCTTTATTACTTTCACAAGAAATAAATAATAATATTATTAGTATTAATCTAATCATAAACTAAACAATTTCTAATTCTGTTTTTCTAATTTGAGCAAAGCCTCCTTTAATATCAAAAAGCAAATCAAAACCCATTCTTTT
>CAYSTA010000061.1:0-4056 GCA_964433845.1 uncultured Flavobacteriaceae bacterium | reverse complement strand
TTTGGAAAACTATTAGCTGCACCTGAATTTGCAAAGCTTGCGCTTTCTGCAGACTTTGGAAAATTATTAGCTTCTCCTGAATTTGCAAAGCTTTCGCTTTCTGCAGACTTTGGAAAACTATTAGCTGCACCTGATTTTCATAAAATGATGGCTGCACCTGAATTCCAAAAAATGTTGGCTGCTCCTGACTTTCAAAAGAGTATGATATCAGCTGATTATTAATAAATAATTTTTAATTATTAAAAAAGGAGAAAATGTAATTTTCTCCTTTTTTTTTTGATCAAAAACTCATAAATTCAAATATGAAAAAATTTCTGCTTTTTACTTTCCTTATTCTTTTTATCAACAAGTCCAATTCTCAGTTTAATAAAATTGAAACAAAAGATTTTGACATTATAAGTCTTAACCCCCAATTTAACTTTGTATTAAAACATGCTATAAGATGTTCACACAATGCATTAGATTTTCATAAAAATTTATTTGATTATGATCCAAAAGAAAAAATATTTGTAATGTTTCAAGACTTTGGAGATTACGGAAATGGAGGAGCAACATCTCTGCCTAAAAATCTAATTTTCACTTGTATATCACCCTTAAATTATGCATTTGAATCAAGTATTGCAGGGGAAAGGGTTTTTTCAATAATGAATCATGAACTTGTTCATATTGCCGCTCTAGATAACGCTTCAAAGAGTGATCTATTCTATCGAAAATTATTTAATGGAAAAGTAAAAAGCTCTAATGATCATCCTATTTCTATATTTTATAGTTATCTAACAAGTCCAAGATATTATTCTCCAAGATGGCTACATGAGGGAATAGCTGTTTTTGTAGAGACATGGATGGATGGAGGACAAGGAAATGCTTTAGGAAACTATGATGAAATGTTCTTTAGAACTAGAGTTCTTGAAAATAGTAGAATTTATTCGGCTCAAGGCTTAGCATCTGCTGGAACTTCAGCAGATTTTATGTCTAAGGCAAATTTTTATTACTACGGGACAAGATATGTAAGTTATTTGGCCCATGAATATGGTCCAACTAAATTAATAGAATGGATAAAAAGAAAAGATGGAAGCAAAAGAGGATTTGCAAATAATTTTAAACACATATATGGGATCCCAATATCAAAATCATGGAATAATTGGATTGCATTTGAAAAAGAATTCCAAAAAGAAAATATTGAAAAATTAAGAGAAAACGCAATAAGTGAAGATGAATTAATAACAGATAAAGTATTAGGAGGTGTGTCTCATGCTTATCATGATAAGAAAAGAAATAAAATCTATGTTGCAGTTAATTATCCTGGTAAAATTCCTCACATAGCAGAAATAGACTTAGATACTGGAAAAATAAAAAGGCTTCAGGATGTTAAGGGCCCTACTCTGTTTAATGTTACTTCACTTATTTATGATGAAAAAAATGATTTACTTTTTTACACAACAGATAATGATGACAAAAGAGATTTAAACTCTTATAACTTAAGAAATAATAAATCTAAGCTATTACAAGAAGACTTTAGAATAGGTGATTTGGCATTTAATAAAGCAGATGAATCTATTTGGGGAGTAAAACACATGAATGGTGTAAGTACTCTTGTTAAAATACCAAAATTTGATGAAGAAAATCCAACTAAGCAATATAGTACCTGGAAACAGAAATATACCTTAGCATATGGCTCAGATATGTTCGATATAGATATTTCTCCTGATGGATTAAATTTAAGTGCTGCAGTTACTGATTTAAACGGAAATCAATATCTTAACATTTATGATATGAATTCTTTATCAAAAGGTGATAAAGAAAACATTAAATATGAAGAGGTATTTAATTTTGATGTGTCATCTCCTCAGAGTTTTAAATATTCTGATGATGGAAAATATTTAATGGGATCATCTTATTATTCTGGAGTCAGTAATATTTTTAAAGTAGACACAAAGAGTTTAGAAATTGAAATATTAACAAATGCTATAACTGGATACTTCAGGCCAATTCCAATAGATGATCAAAAGATTTTTTCTTTTAAATATACTAGTGATGGTTTTGTTCCTGTATTTGTTAAAAACTTAGATAATATAGAAGTCTCTGGAATAGATTTTTTAGGTAATAATACAGTGAAAAAATATCCTGAATTAAAAGACTGGAAAACAAATGTTCCAAATCCTACAAATTTTGATGAAAGTAAAATTGATCTTAAAGAAGGATTATATTTTCCAAAAAAGGAAGTAAAATTAAATTACTCCTATCCAATTGTTGTTGGATATAAAAATAAGGTTGGAGTCGGATATAAGTACAAGTATCAAGATCCATTGGGTTTAAAGTCGGTTGACCTTGAAGTCTCATATACACCAAATAGTTGGAAAAACAACCTTGATGATTCTATTGGGGATATTGAGAAAGATGAAGAGATTCATGCTTCAATAAATTATTCTACGTCAAAACTAACAGGTTTTTTATCAGGAACATACAATCTATTTGCATCTTACAATAAAGCTGATTTTTATGATTTATTTGGTCCAACTAAAAGATCAAGAAAAGGTTTAAATTTCGGACTTGATATAAATCATTCCCTTGTTTATGATTCTCCAAAAAATTTGGACTTAAATATGGGCTTAAGTGGATATTATGGTTTAAATCAATCACCAGAATTTCAACAAATTAATTTTGCCAATAAAGATTTCAATACAAATCTTTTTTATAATTTTTATTCATCCTTTGTCTACAGAAATTTAAAAGGATCTGTAGGGGCTGTGGATGCAGAAAAAGGAATTAAGTCAGCATTAACCCTATCCTCTGCAATGACTGAAGGAAATTTCTTTCCAAAAATTTATGGAAATTTAGATTTTGGATTTCAATTACCAGCTAATCATACCTCATTATGGCTAAGAAATTCATTTGGAAATTCATTTTCCAAGGATGTTAATCCATTTACTAGATTTGGTTTTGCATCATTTGGAAATAACTATATCGACAATGCCTCATCAAAAATGTATAGAGCACCTTTTTCATTTGCAGGATTAAGTTATGATTCTGAAAAAAGTATCATAGCAAAAAGTTATTACAAAGCTACATTAGAGTTACTTCTACCAGCTATCAGATACAGAAAATTTGGATTCTTTAATTTATTTGCCACCTATGCACACCCAACAATTTTTGCAGGAAGTTTATTTACAAAAAACATTGGAAAAATGGATAAAGAATATAGTGAAACCTTTAGAAATATTGGATTTCAAATTGATACTAAGCTTGTTATGTTTTCTCACCTATCTTCTACATTTTCTTTTGGATGGGCAAGAGCATTTTCAGAAGGAAAAGATTATAAAGCATATGATGAGTGGATGGTCTCTTTAAAATTCTAAATTGATGAAAAAAATTCTATTAAATAGTATTGGGGCATCTGCAATAATAACAGCTTTATATTTAGCCTTATTTTACCCTTTGATTTTAATAAATAGGTTTGACTGGTTTGATTTACTGCTTGTTACCCTTTCTATTTCTCCAGGAATATTTATCATGGTTCTCATTTATTATTTAGATGAATATGACAAAGAACCCTTATGGCTATTAGCAATTGCATTCATCTTTGGAGCCATGAATTTACATTTAGATGTAGATATTTTGGAGTTTTTATTTAGTTATATAGATGTTGAAAATAATCTATTAAGATTGGGAGAAGAAGCTCTATCTGTTTCAATTACAGAGGAGTTATTAAAATTTTTGGTAGTAATTTTAATTTTATATCCTAATAAGAATTTTGATGAACCTTTTGATGGAATTGTATATGCTGTTTTTGTAGGAATGGGGTTTGCTACAGCTGAAAATTTAGCTTTTGTTATGCAAGGTTCAGCATCATTAGCAATATTAAGAATGCTTTCAGCAGTGCCTGCTCATTTTGTTTTTGCTGTTATAATGGGTTATTATTTAGGGAAAGCTAAAACAGAGAAAAAAAATAAAGTTTTATACTTGATCTTATCTTTGTTAATTCCTATTATTTTTCATGCCTTCTATGATTACTTCTTATTTCTAGAACATATTCCAGGTATATGGGTAGGTGGATTT
>CAYSTA010000060.1:0-4848 GCA_964433845.1 uncultured Flavobacteriaceae bacterium | reverse complement strand
AAAAAAATAATAAAGAAAAATAAATAGTAAAACAAAGAAAGTAAGATAATGGCTAAAGAATCAATGAAAGCACGTGAAGTTAAAAGGGCAAAATTATGTGCTAAATATGCTGCAAAAAGAAAAGCTTTAAAAAAAGCTGGTGATTATGAAGCATTACAGAAATTGCCTAAAAACTCATCACCAGTAAGAGCCCATAATAGATGTAAATTAACTGGTAGACCAAAAGGTTATATGAGACAATTTGGTATTTCTAGAGTTTTATTTAGAGAAATGGCTAATAAAGGTTTAATTCCAGGTGTTAGAAAAGCTAGCTGGTAATAAAATAAATTTTAAAATGAATACAGACCCAATTGCAGATTATTTAACAAGAATTAGAAACGCTAATAGTGCTGGTCATAAAGTAGTCTCTATTCCTTCCTCTAATTTGAAAAAGGAAATGACAAAAATTTTATTTGATCAGGGTTATATACTAAGTTATAAGTTTGATGATAGCTCTGTACAAGGCTCAATTAAAATTGCTCTTAAATATGATTCGTATACAAAAGATCCAGTTATTAGAAAACTTCAAAGAATTAGTACACCCGGTTTGAGAAAATATTCTGATTCAAATGGATTACCAAGAGTTTTAAATGGACTTGGAATTTCGATAGTTTCTACATCTAAAGGATTAATGACTGGAAAAAAAGCAAAACAATCAAATTTAGGAGGTGAAGTTCTGTGTTATGTATATTAAAAAAAATAAAAATGTCTAGAATAGGAAATAATCCCATATTGATTCCAGAAGGTGTTTCTGTAGAAATTCAGCCTAAACTTTTAATTGTTAAAGGTAAATTAGGAGAATTATCTCAAAATTTTGACGAAATTTCTGTAGAAAAGGTTGATAATCAATTAATAGTTAAAAGACCTTCTGAATCTAAATCTTGTAAGGCAAAGCATGGCTTATACCGTTCTTTGTTTTTTAATATGGTAAATGGAGTTAGTTCTGGATGGGAAAAAGAGTTAGAATTAGTTGGAGTTGGATTTAGAGCATCTACCCAGGGACAAAAACTTGATCTTGCTTTAGGTTTTTCTCATAATATAGTTTTTATGATCCCTGATGAAGTTAAGGTTCAAGCTATATCAGAAAAAGGAAAAAATCCTATTGTGAAACTTACTTCACCTGATAAGCAGTTAGTTGGCTCGATTGCTGCAAAAATTAGAGGATTTAGAAAACCGGAACCATATAAGGGTAAGGGTGTGAAGTATGTTGGAGAGCAAATTCGTAGAAAAGCAGGAAAGTCTGCATAAATTATTTATAATGAGTTTATCAAAAAATAATAAAAGAAATCGAATTAAAAAAAGAATAAGACATAATGTCCTAGGAAGTAAAAGTCGTCCAAGGTTATCTGTATTTAGAAGTAATAATGAAATTTATGCTCAACTTATTGATGATGTTAATGGTAATACTTTAGCATCAGCATCTTCTAGAGATAAGGATATTAAGGGTGATTCAATTACTAGGATTGAAGTTTCAAAACTTGTTGGATTATCAATAGGGAAAAAAGCAGTTAAAGCAGGTATTGAAAATATAGGTTTTGATCGAGGTGGATATTTATACCATGGTAGAGTAAAATCATTAGCTGAAGGAGCTAGAGAAGCTGGATTAAAATTTTAATTTATGAGGAATAATAAAAATGAATTTGTTAAGCCTGGAGGTCTAGATCTAAAAGATAGATTAGTTAGTATTCAAAGGGTGACAAAAGTTACAAAAGGTGGAAGAGCATTTGGATTTTCTGCAATCGTTGTTGTTGGAAACGAAAATGGCATAGTTGGTCATGGTTTAGGAAAAGCTAAAGAAGTTGCAACAGCAATTGCCAAAGCAGTGGAAGATGCTAAAAAGAATTTAGTTAGAGTTCCATTACATAAGGCTAGCTTGCCTCATGAACAAAAAGGAAAACATGGGGGTGCAAGAGTTTATATTCAACCTGCATCGGAAGGTACTGGAGTTATTGCTGGAGGGGCAGTTAGAGCTGTATTAGAATCTCTTGGTGTACAGGACGTACTTTCTAAATCTCAAGGATCTTCTAATCCACATAACGTTGTTAAAGCTACATTCGATGCTTTATTAAGATTAAGGAATGTGAATACTGTAGCTAGTCAAAGAGGAATTTCAGTAGAAAAAGTTTTTAATGGATAAAAAAATGGCAATAATAAAAATTAAAAAAATTAGAAGTGAAATCAAAAGACCTGCTGATCAAAAGAGAACTCTTTTAGCATTGGGTTTAAAGAAAATTGGTCAGGTTGTTGAACATAAAGACACACCTAATATTTTAGGAATGATAAATAAAGTAAAACATTTAGTTTCTGTTATTAAATAAATTAATAAATATGAATTTAAGTAATTTAAAACCAGGAGAAGGATCAATACATAGCACTAAAAAAAGATTAGGTAGAGGACAGGGTTCTGGAAAAGGAGGAACTTCTACAAGAGGACATAAGGGTGCCAAATCTAGATCAGGTTATTCTAAAAAACTTGGCTTTGAAGGTGGTCAAATGCCATTACAAAGAAGGGTGCCTAAATTTGGTTTTAAAAACATAAATAGAACTGAATATCAGGGAATTAATTTAGACAAAATTCAATTGTTGATAGATAATAAAAAAATTAAAGGCTCTATTAACATACAATCATTTATTGATAATGGTTTGGCAAAAAAGAATGATTTAATAAAAATTTTAGCTAATGGAACAATCAATGCTCCATTAAAAATAACTGCCCATAAATTTTCTGAAGCTGCAAAATCAGCTATTGAAAAAAGTGGTGGAGAAGCAATTGTATTATAGTATATGTATAAGTTTATTGAAACATTACGAAATATTTGGAATATAGAAGAGCTAAGAAAGAGAATTTTTATAACACTTTTCTTTGTAGCAATTTATAGACTGGGTGCTCAAGTAGTTCTTCCAGGTATTGATTCTGTTCAATTAGGTGAATTGTCAAGTAGAACTCAAGGTGGAGGACTTCTGGGTATATTAAATGCATTTACTGGAGGAGCTTTTGCTAATGCTTCTGTTTTTGCGCTAGGTATAATGCCTTATATTTCTGCGTCGATTGTAGTTCAATTAATGGGAGTAGCAATTCCTTATCTTCAGAAACTACAAAAAGAAGGAGAAAGTGGTAGAAAAACTATTAATCAGATTACGAGGTGGCTTACTATTCTAATTTGTGTTGTTCAAGCACCTGCATATTTATACAGTTTAGGTGCACTTGGAGTACCTGAAAGTGCATTTATAATGGGAAAAGGCCCTGGATTCATAATTCCATCTGTAATAATTTTAGTAACTGGTTGTATTTTTGCTATGTGGCTTGGTGAAAAAATTACAGATAGAGGAATTGGAAATGGGATATCATTATTAATTACAGTGGGAATTATTGCATCTCTTCCTTTATCTTTTGCTCAAGAATTTGCATCAAGAGTTTATGAAAGTAATGGAGGATTAATCTTAATTCTAATAGAATTGGTTGTTTGGGTTGTTGTTATAGGACTATGTGTTCTACTAGTTTTAGCTGTAAGACAAATACCTGTACAATATGCGAGAAGAACAGCTTCTGGAAGTTTAGATAGGAATCAAGCAGGAACACGTCAGTATATTCCATTAAGACTAAACGCTTCAGGTGTAATGCCTATCATATTCGCTCAAGCTATTATGTTTGCGCCAGCATATATGGGTCAACTGTTAGGCAATTCTAATGTTGGTCAGTGGATGCAAGCTTCATTTTCAGACATGTTTGGATTATGGTATAATATTTTGTTTGGTTTATTAATAGTTGGTTTTACATTTTTCTATACTGCTATTACTGTTCCAACAAATAAAATGTCTGATGACTTAAAAAGAAGTGGAGGTTTTGTCCCTGGAATTAGACCTGGAACAGAAACTTCAGAATTTTTAGACAAAATAATGTCATTAATTACCTTTCCTGGCTCCTTATTTTTAGCTGCACTTTCAGTTTTACCTGCAATTGTAGTTCAAATAATGGGAATGCAGCAAGGCTGGGCATTATTTTATGGTGGAACTTCTTTACTAATCATGGTAGGAGTTGCAATTGATACTATTCAACAAATTAATGCATATTTATTGAATAGACATTATGATGGATTAATGAAATCTGGAAAAAACAGAAAATTAGCATAATATGGCAAAACAACCACCTATAGAACAAGACGGTACTATTATAGAAGCTCTTTCTAATGCAATGTTTAGAGTTGAGCTAGATAATGGACATGTGGTTACTGCGCATATTTCTGGTAAAATGAGAATGCATTATATTAAATTATTACCTGGTGATAAAGTTAAATTAGAGATGAGTCCATATGATTTAACTAAAGCAAGGATAACTTATAGACATTAAAATTATGAAAGTTAGAGCATCAGTAAAAAAAAGAAGTCCCGAATGTAAAATAGTTAGAAGAAAGGGAAGGCTTTATGTTATTAATAAAAGGAATCCTAGATTCAAACAAAGACAAGGATAAATTATGGCAAGAATTTCAGGGGTTGATATCCCAAAACAAAAAAGAGGATCAATAGCATTAACTTATATTTTTGGAATAGGTAGAAGTCGTGCTAAGAAAATTTTACAATTAGCTAATGTTAGTGAAGATAAAAAAGTTTCTGAATGGAACGATGATGATACAGCTAAAATAAGGGAAGTTGTTGGTAGTTTTAAAATTGAAGGGGAGCTTAGATCTGAAAATCAAATTAATATTAAGAGATTAATGGATATTGGTTGTTATAGAGGTATTAGACATAGAACTGGCCTTCCATTAAGAGGTCAAAAAACAAAAAATAACTCAAGAACTAGAAAAGGTAAAA
>CAYSTA010000059.1:0-5036 GCA_964433845.1 uncultured Flavobacteriaceae bacterium | reverse complement strand
CCTGCTGAAGAAGCAACAGCTGAAGAAGAAGCGCCGCCTGCCAAAGAAAAATAATTACTATTAAGATGAAAAAACAAGATTGTTATTATCTTGGTAAAATCGTCTCAAAATTTAGTTTTAAAGGTGAAATTCTATTAAAATTAGATGGTGATGAGCCTCCTTCTTTAAAACTTTCTACTATATTTATTGAAATAGAAAAGTCTCTGGTTCCATTTTCTATCAACAAAATTTCTTTACACAAATCTTCCTTACTTAAAATTAAATTTGAAGGTATAGATGACGAAAATTCCGCAAATTTAATTCTTAAAAAAGAAACCTTTCTTCCCCTTAATCAGCTTCCCAAACTTAAAGGAAATAAATTTTATTATCATGAAATTGTAGGATATAAAGCTATAGATATTGAATTTGGTGAATTTGGAATAATAGAAAGAGTAAATGATCAAACGAGTCAACCAATTATTATGGTTAAAAATCAAAAAAATAAAATAATTATGGTTCCACTTGTTGATGATTTTTTAATTGAATTGAATAGACAAGAAAAAAGAATGATTTTTAAATTACCTGAAGGTTTAATTAATTTATAATTTTATATAAATTTTCTAAAAATTTATGAGCGATAGTACAAGGATAAATAAGTTTCTTAGTCAGGCTGGCTTTTGCTCAAGAAGAGAAGCAGATCAATTTATTATAGAAGGAAGAGTAACAATTAATGGTTGTATTGCTGAAATGGGCGCAAAAATTAAATCTCAAGATAAAATCTGTGTTGATGGTGAAAAAATTTCTAAACATAAAATCAAGAAATTATATATTATTTTCAATAAGCCCAAAGGAATAGTTTGTACAACAGATTCTGGTGTTGAAAAAGATAATATAATAGATTATATAAATCACCCTCAAAGGATTTTCCCCATTGGAAGATTAGATAAAACAAGTGAAGGTCTGATTTTTCTAACCAATGACGGAGATATTGTAAATAAAATTTTAAGAGCAAAAAATAAACACGAAAAGGAATATCATGTGACAGTTGATAAGCCCATTAATTCAGTTTTTATAAAAAAAATGAGCAATGGAATCCCAATTCTAAATACTGTAACAAGAAAATGTGAAGTTAAATTAGTTAAGGATTATGAGTTTAAAATTATTTTGACTCAGGGTTTAAATCGACAAATAAGAAGAATGTGTGAGTTCCTTGGTTATAGAGTTAAAAAACTTAAAAGAATTAGGATTATGAATGTTAAAATTGACATTCCTATTGGAAAATGGAGATATTTTAGCTCTAAAGAAATTTCTGAATTAAAAAGTTTACTAAGTACTTCATCGAGTAATTATGGTAATTAAAAAAAAAATAGTTCTAATATTCTTAATTCATCAGTTTTTTAGTTTTTCTCAAAATCAATCATATGATAGTATTCAACTAAAAGAAGTGATTGTAAGTGTTGCCAAATTAAAAGATAGTCTTATAAATACTCCATTATCAATTTCTTCTAAAAATTATTCAAGTTTTCAAAATTCAACAGAACAATTTAATTTAAGTGAATATATAGGAGATATTCCAGGAATCTTTATTTCAAATGATAATAATTTTGCTCAAGATTCAAGGATTTCTATAAGAGGTTTTGGAAGTAGAGCTAACTTTGGAATAAGAGGAATTAAGTTAATTGTTGATGGAGTGCCAGAAACTACTCCCGATGGTCAAACTCAAATAGATAATTTAAATCTTGAAATAATTGACAAAATTGAAATTATTAGAGGAATTGGATCCTCATTGTACGGAAATTCATCTGCAGGAATTATAAAAATTCAAACAATAGGAGAAATAAAAAATAATTTCACAAAAATCAGCTATTCATCTGGCTCTAATCAAAAAAATAAAAAACAAATCCTTTTTGGTCTTAAAAACAAGAAATCTTCATATTCATTTTTATTAAGTCAGACAAAAAGTCAAGGATATCGAGATAACAGTGATTTTAAAAATAATAATCTAAATATAAGTTTGATTAGCAATATCAATAGAACTTCAAAATTAAGATTAAACTTTAATTATGTTAATAGTCCATATGCTATTGATCCAGGAGGTTTAACAATTGAAGAAGTAAATAAAAACAGAAAAAAAGCTAGAGATAGAAATATAATTTATGATACTAAAGAATCAATTGATCATTACAAATTAAGCATGAATTTTGAAAAAAAATTCACTAATAAATTAAGCTTATCAAATTATTTATTTTATTCTAATAGAGAGTTTGAGGGAAAAATCCCTGTAAAAAATGGCGGTGCAATTAATTTAGATAGAAAATATTGGGGCTTGGGATCAAACATATCTTTTGACAATAAAATTAAAGCTCAAATTGGTTTTGATTTAGGGAATCAAAAAGATAATAGAAAAAGATTCTTCAATAATGAAGGTGTGGTTGGAGAATTAGTTCTTAATCAAAAAGAAAAATTTTTGAATTATGGAATATACTTAGTAGGCTCATATAGTATCAAGAATTTCACAATTCATTCGGGCTTAAGATTTGATAATAATAGAATATCCTTAACAGATGTTTATCTAAATGATGGAGATAACTCTGATAAAATTGATCTCAAATCTACCAATCCTAGTTTGGGAATTAATTATAGACCTAATAATTTAATTCGTTTTTTTGCTAATATATCTTCCGGATTTGAAACTCCGACCTTGAATGAATATGGTTCATCACCTATTGGATCTGGATTTAATAAATCTTTAAAATCACAAAAGTCTACCAATTATGAATTTGGCTTTTCAAAAAGATCTATAAATAATGACTTAAAGATTGACATTGTTTATTATAATACATTTACCAAAGATGAAGTGTTGCCATATGAAAACCCTCAATTTCCAAATCAAGTGTTTTACAATAATGCAGGCAAAACTAAAAGGAAAGGAATTGAGTTTTCTGGGCATTATGATTTAAATGATTTTTTTAGGATTAACTCATCAATAAGTATTGGAGAATATTTATTCGATAAATTTGAAAAAAATCAAGAAAATTACTCTGGAAATAATATTCCTGGTATTCCTAATAATATTTTCATTTTTGATGTTAGCTATAAAAGAAGTTCTAATCTATTTATTAATATTAGTTTAAAAAAGATAGGAGAAATGTATGCTAACAATTCTAATTCAGTTAAAATTGACAACTATAATTTAGTAAATTTAAAGATCGGTCAAGAAATTTATTTTAAAAAAATTATGATTAAACCATTCCTCACTATTAACAATCTTTTTGGTGTTAATTATTACGATAATATTAGGATTAATGCATTTGGAGGAAGATATTATGAGCCTGCACCTAAAACAACATTATTTGGCGGAATAAAAATTACTTTTTAATGACTAAAAAGAAAAAGATCGTAATAATTGGGGGAGGAATTAATGGTTTAATAGCTGCAAACTATCTTTCAAGAGATGGATTTTCAGTTTCCATTATTGAAAAGAAACCAATCACTGGAGGGGCTTGCACATTTAAAACAAAAGAAATTGGAAATCAAACCATTGACTTTGCTCTAGGAGCTACGGTTCTTGGCATGATGCAAGATTTTATTTTTCAAGAGACAGGTTTATCTAATTCTGTAGAAATTTTTGCCCCTAAACATCCTAAACTTGTTTATTTTCAAGATTCAAATACTAGCACAAGGATATATCAGAACTATAAAAAACTTGATCAAGAAATAAAAAACAAGTGGGGCGAAAAGGGAGACTTACAAAGTTTCAGAAATGATGAAGATAAAGTTATAGACTTTATTAGACAAGGATTTAAATTTGGAGAAACACCTTCATTGGAAAAAGCAAATACAATTTTGGGTGAAACTTTAACTAATCTATGGATAAACGGAAGTGCTAAGAATCTTTTAGATCATTATTTCACATCTGATAAAACTAAGATATATATGGGAATGACGAGAATTGAAAGTGGGTCTTCCTCAATGTATAATAAAGGCACTGCTTTTACTATTCCTCTTATGGATTCAGGATCTGTTTTTAATGGTTACTGGGGATATGTAAAAGGAGGTATATGGAAAATTACTGAAGCAATTTCTAAAATAAATGAAAGACTAGGTATAAAGTTTTATATGTCTTCAACTATAAATTCTATTGATACTAAAAGAATGAAAGTTGCATTTGAAAAAGAAAAAAAGGATTATGAAATAGATTATGATTATCTGATTTTTGCAACAGATCCCATTACTCCATCTAAACTTCTAAATAATTTTAAATTAGAACACGAATTAGAAAATAAAGACTATTTAGGAACTAGTGGAAAAATCACTGCTTTCTTTAAAAATCCAGTAAAATGGAAGGAATCTTCACCATATAAAAATTCTGATTCTGCATTTCGTTTTGTTTTTTCAAATCAAACTTTAAATGAATTTGAAAGTTCTAGTCAACAAGTAGTAAATAATTCAGATGATTATGCTCCCAGCTATATTCAAATTTATGCTGAAGGAGCTGCACAAAGGGTTCTTAAAAACCGTGAACCTTTTGACAAACTAATATTTTTTATTAAAAACATTAAATACAGTAAAAAAGCTGATCAGTTGCCTTTTATTAAGGAAAAAGTAATGAATTTAATTTTTAAATACATAGTAAATCCAGGAGATTGTGTTTCAACCGAGTTTCTATGCCCTAAAGATTTAAATGAAATATTTTATTTTCCAAAAGGAAATATAGATCATATGGCACTTAACGAAAATCAAAATTATATGCAAAGGCATTTTTCTAAGAATGTAAATAAAAGTTTTTACTTGTATGGAGAATATGACAATATTTATTATTGTGGAGCAGGTTCTTATCCGTGTGGGAGTGTTGCCGGAACGGCAGGATATATGTGCGCTAAACAATTAAAAAGAAATGTTATTTAATAATGTTTATAAGTTTATTTTCCTTTAAGCATTTTCTCTTTCACCCTTTACCCAATATCACAATGACACCCCTTTGAGCCACGGGATAAAATCGTTTTGGTTCAACAACATTGCTTTTGTTTGTACACGGCCACTGGCGACTTCAATTA
>CAYSTA010000058.1:0-5459 GCA_964433845.1 uncultured Flavobacteriaceae bacterium | reverse complement strand
AAAGGTTATCATGCAGCATTTGATAATATAAAATATACTGCTAATAACTGGCTTCCAGGCACAAGTCCTGAAGGAAAATTAGATGGAAGCGTTAGAACTTATGGAACTTGGACAGGTGTGAATGTAGCAACTGGAAGAGAGTTAAGTCTAAAAGGTTATTGGTACTTGAATTTTGATGATGAAGGTAAAATTGTAGCTCAAGGTGATTTCTTTGATTTTGGAGGAATGTACGATGCTGTTTATCCAAAAACTAAAATTATTGCTAAAATTGATATTAAAGAAGGAAAAGCTCAAGAAGTGATAGACCTTTTAAATAGTGAAAACGGATTACCTGCTACCAGAGCTTACGAAGGATGTAATTCAGTTGAAATGGTATACAATGAAGAATTAAACTCTGTATGGATTATTCTTGACTGGGTTAGTAATGATCATTACTTGAAATACAGAGCTTGGAGATTTAATGATGATGATTTTCTTTCAAAAAATTTACTTCCTTTAGTGCTAGGTGGAGTAGATGGTTTAACAGTTGCCCATACAAATAGCAACTATACAATTTTTTAAAACGTAATATTTATAAAAAAAGGGTTAACATTAGTTAACCCTTTTTTATTTTGTTAGAAAACTTTATTTACTATATACTGCATGTCTTAATCCTTTTGGTATATCAAAATTAAACTCCCTTGATCTAGACATGAAAAGTCCATATATTTTATTTTGAGGATCAATCCAGAAATGGGTATTGTGATATCCTGCCCAGCCAAAAATACCTTCAGGAGAGCCTGTTCCATCTAAAACAGGATCTTCCATAACAGAAAATGTAAAACCAAAATAATGTCCTTCAAGATCAGGGAAAACAAATGGTTCAGCAGGATCAGGTGCTGTATTGGTATATTTTTTAATCATTAAATTATAACTTGATTCAGAAATAATCTGCTTCCCTTTATAATTTCCTTTATTCACAAGCATTTCACAAAAGTTTGAATAATCTGAGAAAGTTGAAACAAGACCTTCTCCTCCATAATGAGCAGAATTATTAATATCATATGTCTGTTCATCTAGTAGATAAGTAAAGCCTTTTAATGAAGTATCAGTTGGATTAAAAGGGGTATTTGGAAGTCTATTTATAAAAAGTGGCTGAATTCGTTCTCTTTCTTCAGTTGTCAAATAAAATTTTGTTTCTTTCATATCCATCGGATCAAATAGATTTAATTTTAAAAATTCATAAAAAGAAACTCCTGAAAGTACCTCCACTAATCTTCCTAAAATTGCTTGATTCAGTCCATATAGATAATGAGAGCCAGGCTCAAATTCTAAAGGTTGTTTTGCAACAGCTTTTGAAAAGTCATCAAGATTATCAAAATGGTAAGAACTTGTAAATTTATTTAAAGGAGATGGAGGAGAAATAAATTTATTTTCTCCATAAACATCACTATAATATGTATAGCCAGATCTATGAGTGAGTAGATCGATTACTTTTATCTTGTTTTTACAAGGATAAATACCATTTTCTCCTTTACATTTTACATTTTCATATTCAGGAAGGTATTTGAACAGATTATCTTCTAATTTAAATAATCCTCTATCGTAAAGTACCATCATTGCAACTGTTGTTATTGGTTTTGACATGGACCAAATTGGAAAAATAGTTTGGTCCGTAATATCTTTATCACCCTTTTTGCCAGAATTAACTACCCGATTATAAATCACCTTACCTCCTTTTACCATTTTAAAGACATTAGATCCTGTAACCTCATTTTCAATTAATTGATTTTGAAAGTCCAAGATTGGACTATCTGACTTTATATCAGAGTTACAACTTAAAATCAAAAAAGAAATAAAAAGTATTATTTTTTTCATTTTTTAAAATTTATTATTAATTGTTTCAAATATATAAAAACACTGATTCAATCATATAATCAGTCTAGCCAATCTAAATACTGATCCAACAAATTTATCTTATATAATTAAATAAAATATTTTCTAATAATTCTTGTTTACCACTTGATTTAGATATAGGATCATTTTTTAATGCTAAGTTGTATAAATCCTCTAACTTAAGTTTCCCATTTTCAAAATCCTTTCCTTTTCCTGAATCAAAAGATTCATATCTTTTTTTAAGCATTGATGGAAGCGGAGAATCACTAAGTAATGTGTCTGCAATTAACAAAGCTCGGGCAAATGTGTCTGCTCCCCCAATATGGGCTAAAAATAAATCTTCTCTATCAGTAGAGTTTCTTCTCAATTTAGCATCAAAATTCACACCTCCTCCTTGAATTCCACCAGATTTCAATAACACAAGCATTGCTTCTGTTGTTTCTTGAATATTGATAGGAAATTGATCTGTATCCCATCCGTTTTGATAATCGCCTCTATTTGCATCAATACTTCCAAGCATTCCTGCATTAGCAGCTACAGTTAATTCATGTTGAAAAGTGTGCTGGGCTAATGTTGCATGATTAACTTCAATATTAATTTTAAAATCATCCTGTAAATTGTATTCTCTTAGAAAACCTATTGCAGTGGCAGTATCAAAATCATATTGATGTTTTGAAGGTTCCATTGGTTTAGGTTCAATAAAGAAAGTACCTTTAAACCCTTTGTTTCTAGCATAATCTCTACACATCTTTAAAAATTGTGCCATATGATCTAACTCTCTACCCATATCTGTATTTAAGAGTGACATATAACCTTCTCTACCACCCCAGAAAACATAATTTTCACCATCTAAGGCAATAGTTGTATCTAATGCTAATTTTATCTGTCCTCCTGCCCTAGCAACTACATTAAAATCAGGATTTGTTGCAGCACCATTCATATAATGAGGATTAGAAAAGCAATTAGCTGTTCCCCAAAGGAGTTTAATACCAGATTTATTTTTTTTCTCTTTAATATATTCTGTTATTGATAATAATCTTTGCTCAGATTCTTGAAAAGTATCTGCTTCTTGAATTAAATCAAAATCATGGAAACAGAAATAATCAAATCCCATTTTTGAAATAAATTCAAATGCAGCATCTGCTTTATCTTTAGCAGCTTGAAGAGGGTCATCTGATTTGTCCCAAGGAAAATTCTGGGTTCCTTGACCAAAAGGATCTAAACCAATTCCACAGAAAGAGTGCCAATAGGCAATTGCAAACTTGAAATGTTCTCTCATTGTCTTTCCTGCAACGATTTTGTTTGGATTGTAATATTTAAATGCAAAAGGGTTTTTCGAGTCCTTTCCTTCATATTTTATTTCCTTTATCCCTTTAAAATATTCTTGATTTCCTATTAATGCCATATTATTTTATTTTATCATTTTGTTTAATTTATCTTTCCAACTTTCATAAGCTTCCAAATATTTATGATCATTATCATTTGGAACAAAAGTCTTTATATAATCATGTTGTGAAATATTTTCTGAAAAACTTTTAAAATCATTTCCATGACAACCAGCAGCTCTAGCTGCACCATAAGCACCAGAAATATCATGAATTTGAATTTCTTTATTTAAAATACTACTAATTGTATTGGAAAATACGTCAGACTGAAAAAGATTGTCATTTCCAGCTCTAATTAAAGAAGGTTTAAGGTTATCTTTAATTAAAATTTCCATTCCATAAATAAAAGAAAAAGCAATACCTTCAAGCGTAGCCCTCAACAAATGTAATTGGGAATGGATATTAAAGTTAATATTACTAATTGTACTACCAATATTTTTGTTTTCAAACATCCTTTCTGCCCCATTTCCAAAAGGAAAAAGATGTAAACCATTACTTCCAATAGAAATCTTAGAAGCTTTTTCATTCATTTCAGAATATGAAGAGTTTTGTGTTAAGTTTTTAACCCATTTGTATTGAATTCCAGCTCCGTTAACACATAAAAGTTTTCCGATAACCTGGTTGTCATTTGAATAGTTAACGTGAGCAAAATTATTTATTCTTAGAGATTCTTTTGATTCTAAACTATTAGTTAGTGCATATAATACTCCTGAAGTTCCACCAGTTGCAGCAACTTCACCTGGATTTAATACATTTAATGACATTGCGTTGTTAGGCTGATCACCAGCTCTATACCTAATTGGAATTCCCTTAGGAAGACCCGTTTCTATAGAGGCTTTTTCATTAACAAAACCTTGATCTTCAAAGTTTGACACTATAGATGGGACCAAAGATTCACTAATTCCAAAATAATCTAATAGCCAATTAGCTACTTTATTTTCCTTAAAATCCCAAAACATTCCCTCTGACAACCCATTAGATGTTGAAGAAATTTCACCTGTTAATTTATATGCAATAAAATCACCTGGTAACATAAACTTATGAATCTTACTATATATTTCTGGTTCATTTTCCTTTACCCAAGCTAATTTTGAAGCAGTAAAATTTCCAGGTGAATTAAGTAAGTTTTCATTACATTTCTTAGATCCAATATTATTAAATGCTTTATTCCCAATTTCTATAGCTCTATCATCACACCAAATAATTGAATCTCTCAATACATTTCCATAATTATCTATTAAAACCAATCCATGCATTTGATAGGATATTCCTATTCCTAAAATCTTTGAGGAATCTATTTTTGATTCGTTAATTATTCTTTTAGTTCCAACACAGAAGCATTTCCACCAAAAATTAGGATCTTGCTCTGCCCAACCATTTTTTTTTGAAATTATATTCATTTCAGTGTTAGGTTCTTGAATTAAAAATATTTTTTTACCAGAAGAAGCATCAGTCAATGCTACTTTTAATGAAGAACTTCCTAAATCATAACCTATATAGTACATATAAATTTATTTTTAACAAACATAATAAATTAAGAAATCAATCTATTTCTAAGAGGGTTAAGCAATTGATTTTCAAGTTTTTTTCTTATATTGCGGCCCTAACTAAAGTAGTTAGACTTTACAACAGTTTTGTTGTTTGGGAAATAATTAATTAAAATAATAATAATTATGAGTAAACACACAAACAAAGTCCATGGTAAATTAAATTTCTTAATCGTGGCGGTTGTATTGGTAATTGGTGTCTTAGGATACTTATTAGTACAATCAGAGACAATTGACTTTAATAGCTCAGATCTTTCTAGTTCTGGGAGTAAAGCAATTAAAGGCGTTAAAAAAGCCGAAAAATACGACAACAGAAGTGAAGTCGTAGTTGATCTTGATGGAGAAGAAGTTCAAGAACTTCTTAATAATCAAGACTTCCAAAAAATGATCGCAAATCCAGAATTTGCAAAATTGATTTCTGCACCTGAATTCCAAAAAATGATGGTAGCTCCTGAATTTAGAATGTTTGCACTCTCTCCAGATTTTGGAAAGATGCTTGCTGCGCCTGAATTCCAAAAACTTGCACTCTCTGCAGACTTTGGTAAGATGTTAGCCGCACCTGAATTCGGAAAAATGATGGCTGCACCTGACTTCGGAAAGATGCTTGCTGCACCTGAATTCCAAAAACTTGCACTCTCTGCAGACTTTGGTA
>CAYSTA010000057.1:0-5501 GCA_964433845.1 uncultured Flavobacteriaceae bacterium | reverse complement strand
TCTGGACGGGACTCGAACCCGCGACCCCCTGCGTGACAGGCAGGTATTCTAACCAGCTGAACTACCAGACCTAGATTAGCGAGAGCAAATATACACTGCATTTTTAATTCTACAAACAAATAGGGAAATACGATAAACTATAATAAAGCGTCTAAACTTTCTGTATAAATGTTTTTTGGAGATACTCCAACTTGTCTATTAATAAGTTCTCCTTTATTAAAAACTAAAACAGTAGGAATATTTCTTACTCCAAACTTAGCTGCAAATTCTTGATTAGAGTCAACATCTAATTTACCAACTACTGCTTTTCCTTCATAATCTTTACTAACTTCTTCAATTATTGGTCCTAGCATTCTGCATGGACCACACCATTCAGCCCAGAAATCAACCATAACAGGTTTTGTAGATTTTAGAACTAATTCATCAAAGTTTGCATCCGTAATTTCTAATGCCATAATTATAATTTTTGTGTAAAAATACAGATTTTATAAATAAAAATTACTTTAATTTAAAATGTAAATTGTTTTTTTCAATCGATGAAATTAAATCTTCCGTGATTGATATTTTATGATTCTCACTTGGCATAGTCAATTTTATTTTTTCATCATTTTCAAAAAAAGAAATTTCTAATTTTTGATTTCCTTTATGTTTTTTAAAGATCTTTTTTAATTCATCTATTTTTTGATCATCAAAATCATTTATATCCAATTGTAATGTCAATTTTTTAGCATTATTAGCAAGAGTATCTTGTAATTGTTGAAATGATAGGAAGGTAATTCTTGGCTCACCTGTTATTCCTGTATCTCTATCTTTCCATCCTTCTTTTACTAATATTCTTAAAAATAAAAAGCTACTTTCTAATAAAAAATGTTTAAATTTTAAATACTCTTCGCCAAAAATCCTAAAATCATATGAATCTTTATAGTCTTCAAAAGTGAACCTTGCCCACCCTTTTCCGTTTTTAGAAATTCTATGTTCCACTTCACCTACAATTCCGCCCAGTCTTAGCTCTTTATTAACTAAATCATCTAAATTTTTTAAAACATCTAGGGAGGCATTGCAAAAATGATCCATTGGTAATCTAAAATCATCCAAAGGATGACCAGAAATATAAATTCCAACTACTTCCTTTTCTCGCTTTAGTTGACTTAAAGTAGACCATGGAGAACAATCAGGAATTTGAGGTTCATTTAATTGTATATCTGAAGAATTTTCAAACAAACTAACTTGAGCAGAATTTTTGTTTTCTTGAAATTTAGAACCAAATTTTAATGCTTTCTCTATAAAAGTAACTCCATCTCCATTATCGTGTAAATATTGAGCTCTATGAACACCTTTAAAAGAATCAAAACCTCCTGCATAAACTAGGCTGTCAAATGCCTTTTTATTAGCGGCTCTTAAATCAATGTTTTTTGTTAAATCAAAAATTGATTTATACTTTTTGTTATCTCTTCCCTTAATTATTGAATTTACAGCAGCCGACCCAACACCTTTAACTGCTCCCATTCCAAATCTAATTGCATTATTGTCATTCACGGTAAACTTGTAATAGGATTCATTTACATCTGGACCTAAAACACTAATGGACATTCTCTTACATTCTTCCATAAAAAAACTAACCTGTTTTATGTCGTTCATATTATTTGACAATACCGCTGCCATATATTCTGCCGGATAATGAGATTTTAAATAAGCTGTTTGATATGCAATCAAAGCATAACATGTTGAATGTGATTTGTTAAAAGCGTAGGAAGCAAAAGCTTCCCAATCTTTCCAAATTTTTTCAAGGATCTCTCTAGAATGTCCATTAGATTCTCCTCCATCCAAAAATTTTGGTTTTAGTTTATTTAATAGCTCAAATATTTTCTTGCCCATAGCTTTTCTTAATAAATCAGCATCACCCTTTGAAAAATTGGCTAGTTTCTGAGAAAGTTGCATTACTTGTTCTTGATATACAGTTATACCATACGTTTCCTTAAGAAATTCTTCCATAACTGGAATATCATATGAAATATCTTCTTTCCCATTTTTTCTGTTTACAAAAGAAGGTATATAATCTAATGGCCCTGGGCGATATAAAGCGTTCATTGCAATTAAATCTTCAAAAATTGTAGGTTTTAGATCTCTAAGATATTTTTGCATTCCTGCACTTTCATACTGAAATATTCCAACAGTATTACCTTTCTGAAACAACTCATAAGTTTTTGTATCATCTAAAGGAATTGTATCAATATCTAATTCAACGTTATGTTTATATCTAATAAGTTTTACTGTATCCTTTATTAAAGTAAGTGTCTTTAATCCTAAAAAATCCATCTTTAAAAGACCTGCGCTTTCAACTACAGCATTATCATATTGGGTAACATACAAATTAGAGTCTTTAGCAGTAGCAATGGGAACAAAATTAGTAATGTCATCAGGAGTAATTATAATACCACATGCATGTGTACCTACATTTCTGAGACTACCTTCTAAAACTCTTGCCTGATTGATAGTTTCTGCTTGTAAATCATCTCCATTTGATAAAGATTTTAGTTCCATTATATTACTAAACTCTTCTGATCTTAATTCGTCACTTAATTTTTTTTCATTTCTTTCAAAAATGTCTTTTAATTTTAAGTTAGGAATTAATTTAGCTAATCTGTCAGCATCACCAAGGGATAAATCAAGAACTCTAGCCGTATCTCTTATTGAAGATTTGGCAGCCATTTTTCCATATGTTATTATTTGAGCTACCTGATTTGATCCATATTTTTCAATCACGTAGTCAATTACTTTATTCCTGCCTTCATCATCAAAATCAATATCAATATCTGGCATACTGACCCTATCTGGATTTAAGAATCTTTCAAAAAGCAAATCATATTTTATTGGATCAATTTTTGTTATTTCTAAGCAATAAGCAACAACTGATCCAGCTGCAGATCCTCTACCAGGCCCAACTGAAACTCCCATTTCTCTTGCTGCTTTTATTAAATCTTGTACAATTAAAAAATAGCCTGGATATCCTGAACTTTTTATAACATTTAATTCAAATAAAATTCTTTCTTCAAGTTCTTTTGAAATTTTATTATAATACTTTTTTGCGCCTTCATAAGTCAAATGCTTTAAGTATTCATTTTCAATATCTTCTTTAGATTTACTTTTAGAATTAAATTCTTTTGGAATTTTAAATTTAGGAAGAAGCACTTCTCTAGCAAGATCGTATTCGTCGATTTTATCTACAACATCCAATATGTTTGTGACAGCATTTGGCATGTCTTTAAACAAGAATTTCATTTCGTTTGGAGATTTAAAATAATATTCTTGGTTAGGCAATCCGTATCTAAACCCCCTCCCTCTACCAATTGGAGTAGACTGTTTTTCTCCATCTTTTACACATAGTAAAATATCATGAGCATTAGCATCTTCTTTATTTAAGTAGAAACTATTATTTGTAGGAATTATTTGAACATCATGTTTATGAGCAAACTTTTCTAAAACTACATTTACACGATCTTCATCCTCTTGACCATGTCTCATGATTTCTAAATAAAAATCTTCATCAAAAATTTGTTTCCACCATAAAAGAGCTTCTTCAGCTTGATTTTCTCCTATATTTAAAATCTTTGATCCTATTTCACCATACATGTTGCCTGACAAGACTATAAGATCTTCTTTATATTTTTTAACAATTTCTCTATCAACTCTAGGCACATAATAAAAACCATCTGTATAACCTAAAGAACACATTTTTGATAAATTTTGATAACCATTTTTATTTTTTGCTAAAAAAACGATTTGGTATCCATCATTTCTATGACTTTTATCTAAATGGTTAGTACATACATTTAATTCACAACCAATTATAGGTTTAATTTTATTATACTCTGTTTCATTTGAAACTTGACTATTGTGATTTTTTATAGCTTTTATAAAATGAAAACATCCCATCATATTTGCTCTATCTGTAATGGCAATTGCAGGCATATTAAATTCAGCTGCTTTTCTCACTAAATTAATTATCCTAGAAGTTGATTGTAAAACAGAAAATTGTGAATTATTGTGAAGATGAACAAAGGGAACAGATTTTAAATTATCTGGAATTTCTTGAACAATTTTATTTTCAACTTTATTCTCCTTATTTAAACTTTTATTAATCTTTTCAGACTCTTTTTTTAGATTTAAGTGCTTTAAACCTAATAATGGAATTGGAGTGTCATCATCATTTATTAAGTTATTTATTAAGTCTGGATATCCCTTAAAAACAGATTGATCAAAAACTCCTTTTCTAACCAATTCAAAAAACACTCTTGAAGTTGCTTCCACATCTGCAGATGCATTATGTGCCTCACTAAATTTTTCTTCAAATAATAAAGAGTAAATTTCCACTAATGTTGGAAACTTATATTTTCCTCGTCTTCCACCCGGAAGTTTGCAAACATTAGCAGTTATTTCACTACAGGTATCTAAAACATCTTTTTTAGTGATATCAATTGCATGGCCTATCCTAAACAATTCTGAACCTAAAATATTTATATCAAATTTTACATTATGTCCAACTAAGAAGCCTGATTTCTCATAATCTGAAATAAATAATTCTAAAACTTCATTTATATCTTTTCCAATTTTTAAAGCCAAATCCGTTGAAATACCATGTATTTTTTCTGATTCAAAAGGAATATTAAAGTTTTGTGGAGCAATAAGATAACTATGATTTGATATCAATTCACCTTTAATGTCATGTAATTGCCAAGCCAATTGAACACATCTAGGCCAATTATCAACATCACTAACAGGAGCACTCCATTTTTTAGGTAAACCGGTGGTTTCTGTATCAAAAACTAAAAACATTAAATAAAAATTACAAAATTAAATTTAGCTATCTTTTTAATAAAAAACAGAAGAATCTTTCTAAGTTATTAACTCATTTAGTTTTAAAAAAATTGATTTGTTAGTTTAGAAAAAAAAATTAAATTTGCACCTCATTAATAACAAAGGTTTCGGACCTTACAAATTAATTTGATATGGCAGTAAAAATTAGACTTCAAAGACACGGTAAAAAAGGAAAACCTTTTTACTGGATAGTTGCGGCTGACGCGAGAGCAAAAAGAGACGGCCGTTACTTACAAAAATTAGGAACCTACAATCCAAATACAAATCCAGCTTCAATTGATCTTGATTTACAAGAATGTGTAAAATGGATTCAATTTGGTGCGCAGCCAACCGATACAGCTAGAGCTATTTTATCATACAAAGGTGTTCTTCTTAAAAATCATTTACTAAATGGTATAAAAAAAGGAGCACTAACAGAAGAAGAAGCAGAAGAAAAATTCCAAGCATGGATTTCAGAAAAACAATCTAGTGTTGATGGTAAAAAAGCTAAACTCGATAAAGAAGCAACTGATAAAAAGAATAAAGCACTTGAATTAGAAAAAGAAGCAAGTGAAAAAAGAAAACTTAAAGCAGAGCAAGCATTGATTGAAGAAGAAGCAACAGCTGAAGAAAAACCTGCTGAAGAA
>CAYSTA010000056.1:0-5545 GCA_964433845.1 uncultured Flavobacteriaceae bacterium | reverse complement strand
AAAATTCCCCTAAATAATAAAGAATTGGGAAATAACTTTGAAATCTTGATCTTTTATTCATGCTTCAAAGATAATTATAATCTTTAAAGATTCAACTTTGAATGTTTTTTAATAAAAAATAAACTAAAAAACTTCAGATGCAATTTTTTTAATATTCATTGATTTTCCCATAGAATAATAGTGAAGAAATGGTACTCCTGATTTTTTAAGTTCCTTACTTTGTTTTATACACCATTCTATACCAACCTCTTTTACTTTTTTATTGTCTTTGCATTTTATTACTTCTTTTATTAATTCCTCAGGCAGGTCACAATGAAACCTCTGTGGGAGAATATTAAGTTGTTTTAAAGTTGAAATTGGCTTTAATCCAGGGATAATGGGAACATTAATACCTTCTTTTCTGCAAATCTCCACAAAATCAAAAAACTTTTTGTTATCAAAAAACATTTGTGTTACAATATAATCTGCTCCTAATTTTATTTTCTTCTTTAAAAAATGTATATCACTTTCTAAGTTTGGTGCTTCTATATGTTTCTCTGGATATCCTGCAACTCCAATACAAAAATC
Organism: uncultured Flavobacteriaceae bacterium; assembly: GCA_964433845.1. Lineage (GTDB taxonomy): Bacteria > Bacteroidota > Bacteroidia > Flavobacteriales > Flavobacteriaceae > MAG-121220-bin8. Next base: position 4,978 of record CAYSTA010000056.1, on the reverse strand, counting down.
TGTTTTTGAAGAGATTTCTAAATCTTCTAAATATATCCCCTTATTTAAATCTGAAATCTGGTTAACTAACTCCGATGCATAAGAATGACCTTCCTTATTTGGAGTAAAATAAGTTTCAGATTTAATAGCATCTCCTCTTAAAGCAACAACATTATTAATCCCTAAAAAATCTAAATCAATTAATAAATTTTCTGTTACTTCCTTAGTAAACCCTCCACATAGAATATGTGGAATTGCGTCGACATTATATTTGTTTTGAAGCGCTGCACAAATACCAACGGTGCCAGGCCTTTTTCTTACCACTTTCTTTTGTAACAACCCATTCCCAAGATCATTATAAACATACTCTTCTCTATGGTATGTTACATCAATAAAAGGAGGTTTAAATTCCATTAGTGGATCAATATTCTCAAATATTGAACTTATGTGGTGTCCTTTTACAGGAGGAAGAATTTCAAAAGTAAATTGAGTTTTTCCTTTTGCTTTATTAATATGTTCTATTACTTTCATATTTCTAATTTAAATTAGGGCTTAACCATTTTCTAGCCTTTTCTAAGCTAATATTTCTTCTTTTTGAATAATCTTTAAGCTGATCTTCATTAATATTACCTAAACCAAAATATTTTGATTTTTCATTGCCAAAATAATAACCAGATATCGAAGATGCAGGCCACATTGCCTTATTTTCTGTTAACTTTACTCCAATTGCTTTCTCAACATCTAAAAGTTCCCAAATGGTAGTTTTCTCAAGATGATCTGGACATGCTGGGTAACCAGGAGCTGGCCTTATTCCTAAATATGATTCTTTAATCAATTCAATATTATCTAATTTTTCATCCTTAGCATACCCCCATTTATTTATTCTTATTTCTCTATGAAGATATTCTGCAAAAGCTTCTGCTAATCTATCTGATAGAGCCTTAACCATTATAGATCCATAATCATCTATTTTACTTTCATATTCTTTTGATAATTCATCGGTTCCAAATCCTGTACTTACACAAAAACAACCCATATAATCTTTGATATTAGAATCTTTTGAGGCAATAAAGTCTGATATTGATATATTTGGTTCTCCTTCCCTTTTTTGTAATTGTTGACGAAGGGTTATAAAACGTGCTATTACTTTATCTCTTTTTTCATCCCTGTACAATTCTATATCATCTCCAATAGTATTAGCAGGAAATAAACCATAAATTGCCTTAGCCTTTAAAGATTTATTTTTGAGAATTTTTTTTAACATAATTTGAGCATCATCAAATAGCTCTTTGGCTTGTTTCCCTGTCATTTCATAATCAAAAATATCTGGATATTTTCCATGTAATCCCCAAGAATTAAAAAAAGGAGACCAATCTATATAAGGCACAAGTTCATCAAGAGAAATTTTATCAATAATCTCAATGCCTAATTTGTTAGGTTTAAAAGGTTTGTGTTTAGAAAAGTCTATTTTGAAATTGTTTTGTTTAGCTGTCTTATAATCAATATATCTTTTTTGACTTTTTTTGTTCAAAAACTTTTCTCTAAACACTGTATAATCCTCATGAATTTCTTTCCAATATTCATCTTTAGTCTCTTTATTGATTAAATTACTTGCAACTCCAACTGCCCTAGAAGCATCATTAACATGAACTACTGGAGAATTAATCTCTGGAAAAATTTTAACAGCTGTATGTGCTTTAGAAGTAGTTGCCCCACCAATCAATAAAGGAATTTTAATATTTAATCTTTTAAGTTCTTTTGCTAAAAATACCATCTCATCCAAAGAAGGGGTAATTAGACCTGAAAGACCAATAATGTCAACATTTTCCTCTATAGCTGTTTTGATAATTTTTTCAGGGGGAACCATAACTCCAAGATCTATGATTTCAAAATTATTACAAGCTAAAACTACCCCAACTATATTTTTTCCAATATCATGCACATCTCCCTTAACAGTAGCCATAAGAATTTTTCCTGCAGAATTACTTGAATCATCTGTTTTAGCCGCCTCAATAAACGGGAGGAGATAGGCAACTGCCTTTTTCATTACTCTAGCAGATTTAACAACCTGAGGAAGAAACATTTTCCCTTCTCCAAACAAATCTCCAACTATATTCATCCCGTTCATTAAGTGTCCTTCAATAACCATAATTGGACTTTCTACGCTCAATCTAGCTTCTTCTACATCCTGGTGAACAAATTCGTCCTGACCATTTATTAATGAATAGGATATCCTTTCTTGCAGATCTAATTTTCTCCATTCTTTACTTTCTGATTTTTTTTGTTTTTTGTTTCCTGCAACTGTTTGAGCAAATTCTAGTAACCTCTCCGTAGCGTCTTGTCTTCTATTTAAAAGAACATCTTCAACATGTTCTAATAAATTTTTAGGAATCTCATCATAGATTTCAAGCATATTGGGATTAACTATTCCCATATTCATCCCATTGCTAATAGCGTGATACAAAAAAGCGGAATGCATGGCCTCTCTAACAACATTATTTCCTCTAAATGAAAAAGACACATTACTCACACCTCCACTAACACTAGCATATGGCAAATTTGATCTAATCCATTTAGTTGCATTAAAAAAATCAAGAGCATTCTTTTTGTGTTCCTCCATTCCAGTAGCAACTGGGAAAATATTTGGATCAAAAATTATATCCTGAGGTTTAAAAGCTATCTTATTAACTAAAATATCATAAGATCTTTTACAAATTTCTATTCTTCTTTCTAAATTATCTGCCTGTCCATCTTCATCAAAAGCCATTACAATTACAGCAGCCCCATATCTCTTTATGAGTTTGGCTTGATTAATGAATTCCTTTTCTCCCTCTTTAAGGCTAATAGAATTAACGACACACTTACCTTGAACAACTTTTAGTCCAGCCTCAATTATTTCCCATTTAGAACTATCAATCATAATAGGAACTTTTGAAATATCTGGCTCTGCTGCAATTAAATTTAAAAACCTTGTCATTGCCTTTACTCCATCAATTAAACCTTCATCCATATTTACGTCTATAATCTGGGCTCCCCCTTCAACCTGATCTCTAGCTATTTCTACAGCTTCTTGAAATTTTTCATTTTCTATTAATCTTAGGAATTTTTTTGAACCAGTTACATTGGTTCTTTCTCCAACATTAATAAAATTAGATTCCTTTGAAACTACTAAAGGTTCCAATCCAGAGAGTATAAGATTTCTTTTTTCTTTCAATTTAATTTTCTTGGATTAAAATTTTTTGTTTCTTCCGCGATAAGTTTAATATGTTCAGGCGTTGTTCCACAACATCCTCCGATTATATTAACACATTGAGCTTCTAGGTATTCTTTAATTAGAACTCTCATTTCCTGCGGAGTTTGATCATATTCTCCAAAAGCATTTGGAAGCCCTGCATTTGGATGAGCAGAAGTATGAAACTCCGTTATTTTACTTAATCTTTTCATATAAGGTAAAAGGAGATCTGCTCCTAAAGCACAATTAAACCCAATACTTAGAAGTGGAATGTGAGACAGCGAAGCTACAAATGCTTCGACTGTTTGTCCTGAAAGAGTTCTTCCACTAGCATCCGTAATTGTGCCACTTACCATTATAGGGATATATTTTCTCCTTTTCTCTAAAAGAAGATCAATGGCATATAACGCAGCCTTTGCATTTAAAGTATCAAAAATAGTTTCAACTAATAATATATCAACTCCTCCATCAATTAAGGCATTGATTTGCTCTGAATAAGAAGCTACTAAATCATCAAAAGTAACTGCCCTATATCCCGGATCATTTACATCTGGGGACATACTTGCGGTTTTGTTTGTAGGGCCAATTGATCCAGCTACAAACCTTGGTTTATTAGAGTCCATTTTATAAAATTTCTCAGCGGCAGCCTTTGCAATTTTTGCAGACTCAAAATTTAATTCATAAACAATAGACTCCATGCCATAATCAGCCATACCAATACTAGTTGAAGAAAAAGTGTTTGTCTCAATTATATCTGCTCCTGATTCCAAATATTTTTCATGAATAGTTGAAATTGCATCAGGTTGTGTAATAGATAAAAGATCATTATTCCCTTTTAAATTGGAAGGATAATCTTTAAATCTAATCCCCCTGTAATCTGATTCACTAAACTTATACTCTTGAATCATAGTTCCCATGGCTCCATCTAAAACCAAAATTTTATTTTTTAATATTTCTAAAATATCCTGCATTAAGAAATAAATTATTTTACAGTTAATGTTATACGCTTAAATGATTCAAATGCTCCAAATAAAAATGATGAATAAAAAATAAATCCTAAAATTGTTCCCTTATAAAAGGGTAAAGCAGCTATATAACACATAATTAGCCCATCTATATTTTTTGGATACATATAGCCAGATATCCATACACCAAAATTGGTAATTAGAAAAAAGATCAAACTAGAAATAATTGTAGTAAAGAACACATTTTTATAGTTTATTTTTTTCAACATGAAGTATCCTATAAAAACTATAATAACAAATGATAAATATTGCCATAAAAATCCTGGATAAAAAAATATAAAATCAGTATAATAGGAAAAAATAAAATTATTAATAATAAGGTCACTAAACCAAAGTGACAAAACAGGAATTAGAAAAGCATGTGATTTATTTGTCAAATATGCTCCTCCAAATAATGCCATAGCACCAATAGGTGTAAAATTTGGCATATGAGGAATAATCCTAGAAAAAGAAGCAAATAGTATAAGTGCAATAATCCCTGTATTTGTTAAATTAATTTTATTCATAAAATTATTATTATAAGTTCATACTAAAACTAGATAATAGCTTAAATAAATTGAAAAATGGTATTTTGAAAAAAGCGAAAAGTTTATTCATTTCTGTTTTAGCATTTTTTTTAGAGGTAGCAATCAGTCAAATTTCTCCTCTTAATTAATTTAATCCCAAAATTACAAAATAATTCTTAAAAGTACTTCGGGTGGGGATCGAACCCACACTCTGTTGCCAGAACTGGATTTTGAAT
>CAYSTA010000055.1:0-6140 GCA_964433845.1 uncultured Flavobacteriaceae bacterium | reverse complement strand
GAAGAGAATTTAAATCCCACTTTAGCCTAATCAGAGCTTGGTAAAAAAGATTAGAAGCAATCGCAATCAATTGAACCTCTTAAGAAATTAAATCCAAGTGTAATTTGGTGAAAGCCCCCAGATCCAAATCTAATATCCCCATGTTGATAAGAGTAATTATATGAAAAAATAAAATCTTTATAATCCACACCTAATAGAGGAGTAATTAATTGCAGTCTTTGTCTTTTTAAAAGTTGCCCATCTAAATATTGAGCACCTTCATAACTATTTCTATAAGAAAATCCTGCCCAAACCCTTCCTTGTCTTAATTTATAGTAGGTCTTTAAATTAACATCAATCGCTTTTTCATTAGTAAGTTCTGCAGCTTGAAAAAGAACAGAAGGTTCAAAGGACCAAGGCAATTCTGTATAAAAAATATAACCTAAAGAAGCAACTAACCTTTTAAAACTAGTTCTATCAGGTCTTTTACTATATGTATCTACACCATACATGTTATGAGGACTCCATAGCAAATTTTTGACAGTAATATGACCGTAATATTTGTTAGTTACATAAGACATTCCCGCATCAACATTAAAATATCCTGTACTTTGTTTTATCCCCGCTATTAATGGATCATAATCGTAAAGGTCAAATGAAGTTTGATCTAAAGAATTTTGAATTCCCCCAACACTTATACCAAATGACAGTTGATTAATATCATCGTCTTTAGAAGGATAAGGCCTTTTAGAAGGTAATAAAGATTTATTAAAATTAATATGGTGAGCATAAGTCAAATATCCGCCTATTTGAGAATGATAGCCGTTCTGATCTTTATAAATAATTGTTCCTATTCCAGATCTATCTGTCAATCTAAAGTCTACTGAAAGTGTTTGTAAGTTAGGCGCATCTTGTTGATCAAACCATTGTTTTCGAGCAGTCATTCTTACTTTTCCGCCAACCAAATTAACTCCAGCCATTGATGGATGAACTAAATAATAATTCTCAGTTAAATAATCAGTATATATTGGTAAACCCTCCTGACTATTAACCTTAAAAAAGGATAATATTAAAATTATTAAAAACAGTCTATTCAAAACACAAAGCTTAAAATAAATCTTTAGACCATTCACATGTTTAAAGGTTTATTTTTTTTTTAAAGATAATCATTCTAGGGAATAAAAAAATTGCTTCTTCAAAAGAATTATTTGGTAACGTACTCAACTAGTTCTATTTCTGAAAGGTGACCTAAATCTTTAATTTCATCCATCCAATTTTCCAATTGAGTTTTTAAATTTTGAATATCATCTGAATATCTTTTTTTATCAATCAGATTATTTAGTTCAAATGGATCATTTTCTAAATCATAAAATTCCTCTGATCTCTTAGGGGCTTGAAACCATAATTTTTGTGGCTTTGAAAGCAAATCAGATTCATTTAGTCTATTTAAATGTTGCATCAAGGCCATCTGATTTCTGTAAGCAACAGGTAAAGCGTGTGGTTTATTAAGATTATAATTTTTTATATACTTAAATCTTTTATTTTTTACTGCTCTTATTCTGTCAGGGTGTTCATCAAATCTATCACTTGCTGTAAATAAATATTCTCTTTTATTTTTATTTTTTTTTGATCCTAAAAATGGTTTTCCCTGGTAAATTTTTGGAATATCTATTTCGCCTACAATCGATAAAATAGTCGGAGCAAAATCAATAAAATTAAGCATGTCCGAATTTCTTTTTTCTTCAGGCTTTATAAAGGAGGGAAATTTAATTACCAATGGGACCTTAGTTCCTGTTTCATAAATTGCTCTTTTATGTCTCGGGAAGGGTCCTCCATGATCACTATAGAAAAAAATGTATGTGTTTTCATATAATCCTTGATTTTTTAATTTATCAATAATTAATCCCATTTGTCTATCCATTTCAACCAAATTTGAATAGTTTACAGCAAGTGAATGTCTTGAAATAGAATCGTTAGGAAAAACGGGGGGAACTTTCAAATTTTTTGGATCTACCTTTAATTTCTCTTTATCTCTTTGCCAAATTGCAGATTCATGTGTAACATTAAAATTAAACACTGAAAAGAAAGGTTGATCATCTTTTCTTTTCTCCCAAGAAGCTTCGTTATTTGACTCATCCCAAGCTTCATCTCTTAAATTAAAATTATAGTCTCTTTTAGAATTATTAGTGCAATAATATCCGTTTTCTCTTAGAATTTGCGTAAATGGTTTTATATTCTCTGCTAATTTTGAAGAATAATAAGGGACTCCCAATGAAGCTTCTTTTGCACTTCTTTTTTTTGAATTTCCTGATAATGCTCTCATATTCCCTGTTCCTATAGAATTGGGATACATTCCAGTAATAATTGCACTTCTTGCCGGAGCACAAACAGGATAAGAGGAATTCATTCCTTCAAAAACAGTTCCATTTGTTAATAATTCACCAATGTTTGGCAGATTAACAGAATTGTCCCCATAAAACGGAAAAAAATATTGAGATTGATCCTCCGCTACAAGCCAAACTATATTTGGTTTCTTTTCTGGATTATTTTGACAGCCAAGTACCAGAAAAAAAATAACCGTTAACATTGATAATTTAATTATTTGTTTCATTTTAATTTCTTAATTTAAGTCTCCCAAATTTAAATATTATAAAAATGAAAAAATATATTCCCCTAATATTATTACTCTCTTTTCTTAATATCTTTTCTCAAGAATCAGAAAAATTAGCAAAAAAGGATACCCTTGAAAAAAGTAAAAAGGCTAAACTACCATTAAAAGTTGATAGAAAAATAAACCTTAAAACGGATGAAGGGACATGGATGTCTTTAGATATAAGCCCCGATGGGAAAACTATAGTATTTGATATGCTTGGTGATATATATACATTACCTATTGATGGCGGGAAAGCGACCAGAATTACTAGTGGATTAGCTTTTGATACTCATCCTAAATTTTCACCAAATGGCAAGGAATTATTAATAGTCTCTGATAGAAGTGGAGGTCCAAATGCATGGGTTTTAGACCTGGAAAATAACGATTCGACTCAGGTTACAAAAGGAGATGATTATTTTATGGAAACAGCAGAATGGACAAATGATGGAGAATATATTATTAGTACCAAAGGAGGAAGAAATTCAAAATTATTTTTAAATCATAAAACTGGCGGAAAAGGTGTAGAGCTAATTAAAGAGCCTTCAAATTTAAAAGTTAGTGATGTAGCTATTGGTAAAAATGACAGATATATATGGTTTTCTAAAAAAACTAATGCATGGCAATATAATGCAAAATTTCCTCAAATTTCATTAGCTAGATACGATAGAGATAGTGGAAAAGTTGAAAATATGGTTAGTAGATACGGCTCTGCTTTTTCTCCTACACTTTCTTCTGATGGAAAATGGCTTGTTTATGGTTCTAGGTGGAATGACAAAACAGGTTTAATTGCAAGAGATTTAAAAACTGGTAAAGAAAAATGGTTAGCATACCCTATTCAAAAAGATGATATTGAGTCTCAAAATACTTTAGGCACATTACCAGTGATGTCCTTTACTCCTGACAGTAAATTTCTATTAGCTTCATATGGAGGTAAAATAAATAAAATTCCTATTAATGGAGGTGATGCGGTCAATATTCCTTTTGAAATTGAAGAAGAGATAGAGTTGGGACCACAATTAAAATTTAATTATCCAATAGAGGATTTAGATAAAATTATTTCGAATCAAATTAGAGATCCAAAAGTTTCTCCAGATGGAAATAAAGTAGTTTACTCTTCATTTCAAAAAATCTATTTAAAACAACTCCCTGATGGGATTCCAACCAGATTAAGTAATTTAAATTATGCTGAAAATATGCCTGTATGGAGTCCAGACGGAAATGAAATAGCATTTACTACATGGGATGATAAAGAGGGTGGAGCTATATATAAGGTAAATTTACAAGGAAGAAAAAAAGTTGTCAAACTTACTCAGGAAAATGGAGTCTATTCTTATCCCGTTTGGAATAATGAAGGATCAAAAATTGTTTTTATAAAAGCTTCTGAAAACGATTTTATTGAATATGGAAGAGGCGGTATAGATTCACAAATTATGTGGGTTTCTTCTAATGGAGGAAAAAATGTTTTTATTGATAAAACCAATGGAAGATCTAATCCTCATTTTATCAAAAAATCAAATAGAATACATTTATATAGTAGATCCAATGGATTAAGTACTATTAGATGGGATGGAACAGATGAAAAAAAGGTTTTAAAAATAACCGGAATTTCTGTTTATGGAACTCCTGGAAGAAAATCACCTCCATCTTCAGCATCATATATAATTAAGTCTCCTGTAGATGAAAAAGCATTGGCAGTAATAAATAATGATGTTTATGTTGTAACTATTCCTTATACTGGAGTTAAAGATTTTTCTATTAATGTTTCTAAACCTGAAAGTTCATCGTTTCCAGCTAGGAAACTAACTAAGTTCGGTGGAGAATTTGCTTCTTGGGGTGAAAATGGAGACAACGTTTATTTCTCATTAGGGAAATCATTATTTAATTATAATATTCCTAATGCAAAAGCTGATGAAGAGAGAATAAAAAAAGAGAAAAAAGACAAAGAAAAAAATAAGGATAAGGATAAGGATAAGGATAAGGATAAGGATAAGAAATATCAGGCTTCTGAAATTGAAATAAAAACATATTTAGTAAAGAATAAGGCTGTTGGGTCTGTAATACTAAAAAATGCTAGAATTCTGACAATGAAAGGGAAAGAAATAATAAAAAAAGGAGATATATTAATTGAAAATAATAGAATTAAAAAAGTAGGAAGGGCTGGCGAAATAAAAAACAATAATACTATTAAAGAAATTGATTTAACTGGAAAGACTATTCTTCCCGGTTTTGTTGATACTCATGCTCATGTTAGAGTTTCAAGAAATGTTCATAGAACTGAGACATGGTCTTTTGCAGCAAACTTAGCATATGGAGTAACAACAATTAGAGATCCCCAAACTGGGACAACTGATATTCTTTCATATGCAGACATGGTTGATGCAGGGTTAATGCATGGTCCCAGAATTTATTCAACTGGACCTGGTGTAGGTTATTGGGGTTATAATCTAAAGAGTTTAGAACATACTAAAGATATTCTAAAGCAGTATTCTAAATACTACAATACTAAGACAATTAAGATGTATCGTACTGGAAACAGGAAACACAGGCAATGGGTTTTGATGGCTGCAAAAGAACAAAAATTGATGCCAACCACAGAAGGGGCGCTACACATTAAATTAAATATAAATCAAATGTTAGATGGTTATCCAGGTCAAGAACACAATATTCCTATTTATCCTGTATATAAAGATTTAATAGAAATAATGGCTAAATCCAAAATGGCCTATACACCAACTTTACTAGTTTCATATGGTGGGCCTTGGGCAGAAAACTATTATTATGCTACAGAGAATGTTCAAGGAGATTCTAAACTTAATTACTTTACGCCCAAAGACCATCTTGATAATAAATCAAGAAGAAGAAACGATGGTTGGTTCCATAAAGATGAATATGTTTTTGAAGAACAAGGTGTATTCATAAAAGATCTTGTTGAAAATGGAGGAATAGTTGGAGTTGGTTCTCATGGACAATTACAAGGGTTAGGTTATCATTGGGAATTATGGAGTATGCAAGCAGGTGGACTTGGATTTCATGATGCCCTAAGAGTTGCAACGATAATTGGAGCCGAAGCAATTGGACTAGAAAATGATATTGGAAGTATTGAAGAAGGTAAACTTGCAGATTTAGTTATATTGGGAGAAAACCCACTTGAAGATATAAGAAACACAAATACTGTAGAAATGGTAATGAAAGATGGGAAATTATATAATGCTGATAATCTAGATGAAATATATCCAAAAAAGATTAAAGCAAATTTTAATTGGCATCAAGCAAAACCTGTAAATATTCCTGGAGTTGAAAATTAATTTTTTATTCTATAATAGATAATTATTGAAAGAAATAGTGAAATAATTCCCAAATACAAATAAGGATAATCTATAAAAGATAATTTAGAGTACATTAAGTATAAAATATAAAAACTAAGTACTGCAACTATTAAAAAAAAAGAGAATAATATCCACTTAATTATTTTCATATATAATTAGATTTTAATTGCATCCAGCAATTA
>CAYSTA010000054.1:0-6234 GCA_964433845.1 uncultured Flavobacteriaceae bacterium | reverse complement strand
GAATCAAATAAATAAAATATATAGTGTAAAAAATGGAATTACATTATTTCACCCTAGAATTATCAATAGGAATAGACACATCAGCATTTGAATCCCATTTCGGTTGTTGTAAATCTTTATTCCAATTATTCCATTTTTTAGTTAGTTCTTCTACTTTTTCAGGATAAACTGAAATCAAATTATTTTGTTCACCAGGGTCATCTGTTAAATTAATTAAAAATTTAAAATTTTCTTTTTCATTTATATGTAATTTAAAATTTTTAGAAACGACTGACTTAACATACCCAGTTTTCCAAAATAACTCATTATGAGGTTTCTCATTTTCAGAGTTTAAGTATTTAAGTAATGACACGCCATCATATTTATTGCCTAAAGAAGGTGATTCAACTGCATCTAAAATTGTTGGAACAATATCAAGTAAACTAACCATATGATTGTAATTTTCTTGAGGTTTTATTTTATTGTTCCATTGTATCATCATCGGAACAACAGTTCCACCTTCAAAATTGGACATTTTTCCACCTAGGTAGGGAGAATTATTAGTAGCTCTTGTATAAGTAGCACCTCCATTATCACTAGTGAAAATAATTAGTGTATTGTCTAAAATTCCTTCATTTTCAAGAGCTTTTTTAATTTCACCAATACTATCGTCTAAATTTTTAATCATAGCATAATAAACTCTTTTATTATGGTCCTCAATATGAGAAAACATTTCATAATATTTTTTTTGAGCTTGAAAAGGTCCATGTGGTGCCATGTGAGATAAATGAAGGAAAAAAGGTTTGTCTTTATTTTCTTTAATATAATTGACAGCTTTTTTAGTAAATACATCAGTGAGGTATTCTGAATTTTCAGGAATCAAATTTTTTCCATTTTCTAAAGCGTGATAATCCCTTGACTGCCAAGTAATAAAATCTGCAAAATCCCAAATTTGTCTTGATTCTACAATGTTTTCTTGATTTAAAGGAGAATATAAAGATCCTGCACCAGTAATTCCATAATGATAATCAAATCCATAATTTAAAGGATTAAATTTTGGGTGTGTTCCCATGTGCCATTTACCAATAACAGATGTTTGGTAGCCCATTTTCTTTAAATAATCCCCGATTGTATTTACATAAGGATCCAATCCTCGTTGATTTATAGGAACGTCTTTTTCGTACCATTGTTTAAAATTATCTTGATGCCCAAACCTTTTAAAATCTGCTTTTCTAATTCTTGGACCGTAATTAAATAAATCAGGTAAAAATTCAAATCCATATCTATGATGATAATTACCTGTTAAAAATGCAGCTCGTGAAGGTGCGCAAACCGATGCTGCTGCATAAGCTCTAGAAAAATTAATTCCATTTTGACCTATTTGGTCTATATGAGAAGTTTCAATTAATTTATTTCCATTGGCTGAAATATCTTTATATCCTAGATCGTCAGCTACAATTAAAATGACATTAGGTAGTTCAGTGTTTTGCTTTATTAAATCTGAGTATTTTGCCGGATTTGCATCTGAAAAAATAAAAGAAGTATAAAAAGAAGCATAAGAGTATATAAATATTACAGTAATACCTGCATAAAAAACTCTTTGTTTGTTTTTTAAATATTCCCAAATTAATTCTGTTATTAATAGTGTAGGTAAAACGTATATAAACGTTCTAATAAATTCATCTTCAAACAAACCAATTGGGGAATCTACATTAATTTCATAGTGATATAAGTGAATTTCAATTAGCTGAATAATCCAAGCCAAAATTGACCCACTAAAAGCAATAAAAAGAATTCTTTTTATTTTAGAATTAAATTTATTTTCAGCTATTTTATTTAAATAATAGAGTCCAGGAAAAACAAAAATTAAAAATAAAATTGCTACTCTAATAAAAGATTCGTTGGTAACAAGTATTGGTAATGCAAACAGAGTATTGTTTGTAGTTATAACCCCAGTAAAAATTAAAAGAAAAAAGTAAAAGAAGTTTTTGCTAAAATTATTATTTAAACTTTTTTTTTTAAAAAGAAAATATAATGCTATTAATCCTAAGATTAAATGAAAATACCCAGGTCCTGGATTTTCAAAACCAAAATTTAAGCTTGATTGAATCACAGCAAAAGCAATTCCAATATTGAAAATTGAAAATATAATTAAAAAAGGGATGTGTAGTTTTTTAAAATCAAAAAATTTCCAAGTGTATAAAGCATAAAGTCCTAGAGAAAATGCAGCCACTCCGTACATTTTAGCAAAACCTATGGTCAGGGGATTGGCATTAATTAAATCAGGTATTTTGTCAGCAGCAAAAAATAACACTAAGCCAGCTAGAATTTCTACAATTGCCGTTAAAAGAAAAAATTTTTTCATTATTTTCTGTCTAATATAGAGAGCCCAAATAAAATAATCAAAAGTATGGTAACGTATGGCGCAAATGAAACTCCAGGTGTGATGTGGTTAGTGTATAAGCCTTGAACAGTAATCTCATCCCTAATTAAAGGATACCCAAAAGTTCTGAAGCCCCACTCAAACAGCCAAATCAAATACATTAATGGAATTAATGCTCTATATTGATAAATTACAATCCAGCAAACCAAACAAAAAATTAGTTGTGCAAAGCCCCACAAAGAAAAAAACCTATAAATTAGGGGCATAGGATCGGGATCACCTGAGATAACTACAAAGCTGCCAATTTCATGAAACCCATATTGCTCAAAAAACATATGAATAATTGAACGCCAGGTCATTAGTATCGTGAATAAAACAAATCCCCACAATGCTATCTTATGGCCTTGATAGTTATTGTCGACACTTTTTGGTAGTATGTTCTTAAAATTAAAACTCATTGTTTGCTTTTTAAAATGTCCATCATTTTCTGAGGAGTTTCGTGTCCTGCATTTTGATTTTGTCCAGTAACAAATTTAGATTCTTCATCAACAACAGTTAAATTGGCAAATACATCTCTAATAGCCGTTTTACTTTCAAAAATAACACCAGCTTTAATCAACTCTTCTTCTGGATGTTGAGGGGTGAAATCAATTCCAAGCTCCTTAATTTGTTTATTAGTAACGCCAGTCATTCTTTTGTTTTTTATAATAAGATTTCCTAAAGAATCTTTGGCATTAATAAAACCCAAAACACCATGACATACTCCACCAATTATAGAATTTGAGTTATAATAAGTTTGACTTATTTTTTCTCCTAGTATTTCTGAATAACCTAAATCGTATGCAGCGCCCCAACCACCAGCAATGAATACTAGATCGTAATTATCAATTTCAAGTTCATCTATTAAAATAGAATTTTCTACTTTTTCTTTTAAAAGTGGGTCTTCAAGATACCTATCGTCTGAGCTTGTTTTAACAACATATAAAAACGATTCTGGATCAATTGGAATTTTTCCACCTTTAATACTTGCAAGATCAACTTCAATTCCAGAATCTGTAAATTCATAATAGGGGACTGTAAGTTCGGATGCAAAGACTCCTGTTGATTTTCCAGTTGATTCTCCAGGTTTATTTAAAATACCGTGACTAGTTGAAATTATTACTGCTCTTTTATCTTTAAAATTATAATTTTTACTATCGTATTCTGGATGTAATCCAGCTTTATGTAATAAGGTGGGCAATGAAACAAAAAATAGAATGACAAATACTAAAACTAATCCAATAATTCTATAAATTTTTTTCTTCATTATATTTTATTTTTAATTATAAACTTGTGCATTCTATCTGCCATTATTTCTCCAATATCTTCTTGAATAAAATGATTAGCCTCTTTGAACTGTTCATGATCTTGACCTTTAGCTCCAGGAACCATTTTTATAAATCTATTCTGAATTCTTGGAGTTCCCAGAAGCTTGTCCTGTAATCCAATTAAAGATAAAAAAGGTTTTTTAAATTTTTTTAAACCCTCAATTGCTTTTAAAGTCTGTCCTATAATACCAGCATTCATTGAAGGTAGCGTACGTGGTCCAGCCATATATATGAATGAAGGGAATGGGGAAACGTAAGCATCAAGAACTTGTTTACTTTTTTTGAAGTTTCTTGAAAAAGATAATTTCAAAATACTTTTAATATCAACCATTGGAGCTGTTAGACAGTAGAGCGTCCATGCTTGAAAGCTACCCGCAGTAAACCCTCCAAGTGAATAATAAGCCATAGCCCCAGCAAAGCTTTTAATTTTAGTGTTTATTTTGATTGTTTCTGGAATATATAATGGATTAGTTTCATCAGTAAAATTAGGAAGTTCAGCATTTGCTGCAATTATACCTACAAATAAACCTGGATTTTCACCCGCAATTCTAAGTCCAATAAGACTTCCCCAATCTTGACAAAACAAGGTTATGTTGTTTAGTTTAATACCCTTAATAAATGATAAAATATTTTCACAATGCTTATCATAAGTATGATATTTTTCTGAAATAGGCTTGTCTGATTTACCCATACCCATTAAGTCCGGCGCAATGCATCTGTACCCTTTGGATACTAAATCATGAATCATTGTTCTATATAGATAAGACCAAACAGGTTGACCATGAAGAAGTAACAGTATCTTTCCATGAGCTGGGCCAGCGTCTACATAATGTATTTTTAATCCATTAAGATCATAATAATTTTCATTAAAATTATAGTTGGGCAAATTTCTAAAACACTCACTAGGTGTTTGAACAAATTCTATTCCACTTTTAGTCTTGTGAATTTTAACCGAGTCATCCCAAAATATTTCTTTTGGCAGGGGAGCAATTTGTTTTATTTTTCTTCCTCTTGCTTTTTTATCAATTTTTATTGGAGATCCAATTAGTTTTACTAATAGTTTTCTAACTTTTCTCTTAATCTTTTTCACGACTTTTTAGTATTTAAATACTAATTTACTAAAAAATTAGTTATAAGATTTTTTTTAATAGAAATAGCTATTTAGTTTCTTTAAAAAAAATCAAAATTATTTTATAAGAAATTTATCTCCATCATTAGCCAAATAAACTTTTCCATCAAATCCTTGAATTTCTTTTTTATATAAACTTTTAATAATTAAGTTATCAGGGTAAGGAACTAAATGGGTTAAAACAAGTGTTTTTACATTTGCCTTGTTAGCTAGTTTGACAATTTCATTAGGAGGAGTGTGATAATCTTGAATATCAGTTAAGATATGAGAATTTCTAGTTAAAAGTTTTTGATCTAAAATAGTTGCAGTTCTTTTTAATAAAGAATTTAAAATTACTTCGTGAATTAATAAGTCAGCATTTTCAGCCATTTTAAAAACATTTTCATTTATTTTAGTATCTCCGCTAATAACAATCTTTTTCTCGTCATATTCGATCATGTATCCTACAGCTGGACTTACTGGAGAGTGGTCTACTTTAAAGGCTGTTATCTTAATTTTATCTTTATTGTATACAATTTGATTGTTATTTTCTGCAAATTCATTGACTCTTCCATAAGCATATTTAATGTCCATAATTTCTGATCCATGATGGTCTACCCTATATTGATTTTCAAGTTTTAAAAAGGAAGTAATACTATTCATTATTTCCTCAAGGCCAGTAGGTCCGTAAACATTTAGGTCATGATCTCTACCTAGTACCCAGGATCTATTAATAAGATAAGGTAAGTCAATAAAATGATCAGAATGATAGTGAGTTAAAAATATAGCATCTAATTCTGCTAAAGGTAAGTTCATATTTTCAGCCTTTTTAACAACTCCATCTCCAACGTCAAAAATGAAAAATTTTTCATTTACAAATATTCCGATTCCTGAGCTCGCTCTTTGAGCACTTATAGGAGAGCCTGTACCAATTGTATAGACAACAATTTCTTCTTTATTAAACTCTGGCGTATATAAGGATTTTTCTATGGTAGAACTAATAAAGTAATTATATATATTAATTTGAAAAAAATTAAATATTGCAAGACATAATACTGTTAAAGATAAAATCCCAAAAAGAAGATATTTAATATTTTTATTCATTGTGGAATTTTAATTTTACTCTTGGAATTTATGATTAAACCCTCCAAAATCAGCTAAATATTCATCTTTAGTCATACGAATACCAGTAGGGGCATAATCTCCAATATAATTTTTAGCATCATGGGTTATTACATGGGATTGGTTCGTTTCAAAACTAGGAAGAGGAACTCCATTTAATATATAAGCAGCATTGATTCCTTCTTTTGGCAAAAGGTTTCGATATATTAAATATCCTCTGTTACCTGGTACAGTCCAAGGCATAAAATTATATCCTGCATTTTCTGCTTTTTCTC
>CAYSTA010000053.1:0-6251 GCA_964433845.1 uncultured Flavobacteriaceae bacterium | reverse complement strand
ATTAATAAAATAAAAGGTAAAAGTAATTCCATAGTTTATATTTTAAATTATTTATTGACAGCTATACTAATTCTCTTTTTAGAAAGATAATCTTCAAGAGCTAAGTGTGAACAATCATGACCAATTCCACTTTCCTTTACGCCACCATGGGGAAGATAAATTGCATACTTGATTCCATTAACTTGAACCTCTCCAAAATTTAAATTTCTAGAAAAGAAATCTATTCGTTTTTTGTTTTCAGTAAATAAATAAGAAGCTAATCCATAATTTGTTTTATTAGCTAATCTCAAAACATCTTCTTCATCATTAAAAGACATAATAGAAGCAACAGGTCCAAAAATTTCTTCTTTAAAAATCCTCATATCTTCATTTACTTTAGTTAAAACAGTAGGTTCATACCAGTAACCATTCTTAAATCTTTTAGGGATTTTTCCTCCTTCCTCCAGATAAGCTCCATTGTCAATTGCATCTTTAACTAAATCTATTATTCTATTTCTAGAATCTTTGCTAATTAAAGGTCCCATATCTACCTTTTCATTTTTACCAAAACCTAATTTAAGTTTTTTAACTCTTTCAATATAGGCTTTCAGAAAAGAATCGTAAATTTTTTCATGAATAAAAAAACGATTAGCTGCAACACATATTTGACCTGAATTGCCAAATTTAATACCAATTGCTAAGTCTAAAGCTGCATCAAAATCTGCATCATCAAAAACTATAAAAGGTGCATTTCCTCCAAGCTCCATGCTTAATTTTTTAATTGAAGAAGAACTATCAGATATAACTTTTTTTCCAGTATTTGTTGAACCTATCATTGTAACTAACCTAGGGATTGTACTCTTAGAAAGAGTAGTTGCTACTTCTTCTGGGTTTCCACATAAAATATTAATTACTCCAGAAGGAAAATTAATATCATAAATAATTTTACCTAATAAATAAGCCGAAACCGGTGATAGTTCTGAAGGTTTAATAATTATACTACAACCTGAAGCTAATGCAGGTCCAATTTTAAATGCAATATTTAAAAGAGGAAAATTCCAAGCTAAATATGCAACAGAAACACCAACTGGAGATGAAACCATTAAATGGGTATGAGTATTTTCTCTATCATCTATATTTTTTTCATTAAAATGCTCTTTCATTGCTTTAGGATAAAACTCTAAACTATTTACTAATGCTTCAATATCTTCATATGAAGCATCATATGTCTTCCCCATTTCATAAATAATAGCCATCCTTAAAAGTTCTTCATTTTTCAAAACAGCATTCCTTAATTTATTAATCCAATTACTTCTTTGATCTAATGTTAGAGTAGACCAAGTATTAAAACCTATAACTGCTGCGTTTAAGGCAGATTCAGCATCTTTAGAGTTAGCCCATGCTATATTAGCTATTTCAGATTCATCGGCAGGACAAATAATTTTTCGCGTAGACTTATCAATAGAATCTATAAGTTTTCCACCTATATACATTTTTAAATCTCCAAAATTCATAATCAAATTTTAAATGAACTCATTTTTTCTTCATCAATCTCAACACCTAATCCGGGTTTAGAAGGCACTTCTATATAACCATCCTTTATTTTTAATTTGGGTAATATCAACTCTTCCCTAATTTTATTTTCAGTTTGATCATACTCAACATACAAATCTTTATCAATTAATCTTGTAGGGTTTGGTTCAAGATTAGACATAAAATTCAAAGCAACATAAATTCCTAAACCAGAACCCCAAGTATGCGGGATTAAATCAATACCATAAGTCGAAGCAAGATTAGAAATCCTTTTTGCTTCCGTAATTCCACCACAAGAACAAATATCAGGTTGAATTATGTCAACTGATTGATTTTCTAATAACTGATGAAAACCATATCTTAAATATTCACACTCACCTGAAGATATAGGTATAGTTGTTTTTTCTTTTAATTCTCTGTATTGTTTATAAAATTCTGGAGATAAGGGTTCTTCAAACCAATAAATATCATACTTCTCCATTTTTTTTGATAATTCTATAGATTCTAAAAAGGAATATGCATGGTTAGCATCTACCATCAGCTTAATATCATTGCCTATAACTTTTCTTACATAATGAATGTTTTTTAAATCCATTTCAATACCAAGACCTATTTTCATTTTAATAGCTTTAAAACCCTTTTTTAAATACTGATTTAACTCATTTTCGAAATCTTTGGTAGGATTTTCTAGAGATGAAAAATAAAGTCCTGTTGCATAAGGTTTTATTTTTTCTCTATGTCTACCACCTAATAGTCTACTGACGGGCAAATTCAATAATTTTCCTTTTAAATCCCAAATTGCAACATCTAGTGCACTTACTGAAGCCATCAATACTCCCTTTCGGGCATAATCTAAAGTTCTTGCATACATCTTCGACCAAATAACTTCATTGTCAATTATATTCATTCCAATTAAAATTGGTTTCAAAAAATCAATCCCTTCTTTAATAATCTTTGCAGGGCCATACCCTTCGCCCCATCCATATTCGCCGTTATCTGTAGTAATTTTAACTAAACAACATACTCTCTCTTTATATTCCCATTGGGAAAAGTAAAAACTCTTAGAAAGTTTATCATTAAGGACAAAAGATTCAATTTTCTTTATTTTCATAATTATTTTACCTCAATAGCTCCTAAATCAGGTAAGCCAGTAATTTTATTACCTAATATATCAAATTCTAAATCTAATCCCTCAAAAAGCCCTAAACTATCATTTGGAATTTTATTGATTACAATTCCTCTATCCTTTATCAATTTAGTATTTAAAGGAACATAATCACTAATCTTTTCACCTCCAGTATTTCTAAATGTAGCATTTCCAAATAAACTTTTTAAAGGCTGAATCAAAGCATTTTTCGGCCAGTATGAATTTTTTAAAAACAAATTGTTTTGAAAAATTGTATTTTCAATTTCACCAGAACCTCCTTTATCAGGTTTATATTGATCTCCTAAGACATGTTTACCCTCCCCTTCAATATGAAAAATATTGTTTGCAACTAAAACTCCATTAGAAGCTTTATCTACAGCAATTTTCGATAAAATTGATTCTTTCGTAAATATGGTATTATTATAAATATAACTGTTAAAAGGTCCATTTCTTTCATTACCTCTTCCAACATAACCACTTAACCAAAATGTTTTCCCTTGTTGAAATGCATTCTCTTTACCTTTTATTCTATGTCCATCATTCACACTAACATTATATCTGTATGAACAATTGTAATTATTTCCAAGTATTTCAATAAAACCTCCCGCATTTTCTACACTTAAATTATATTGAACAATTACATTGTCACAGTTAAAATCAATATGACAACCTGCTGAATCTGCTGGACCATTAGCATACATAAAGGAATTTTTTTCTATTAGAACATTTGAAGATCCCCATGTCCATAAACCACTTCCTCTACCCCATTTTCTTCCATCATCAGGACTTCCTGAATATTTCACATCATTTCCATAAGCATGTAAATTCTTTACTAAGCTAAACTGTATGCTTGGACCACCTGTTCTTAAGAGTTTATTATCTGCAACTACAATATTATTGAATCTATTATTGTTTCGTCCAGATGTCATTTTTATTCCAGTATGACCTATATTTTCTATATAACAGTTTTTGACAGAAATTCCATCTATACTCCCTGTTTCACTAGAATTAAAGAACCTAATACCAAAACCATAAGCTTGTGTTCCCATTGAGGTTTTTACTTCACTAGGATCTCTAACAAATCCATCGTTCTCAAAAAAAAGATCTTTTACAGTTATATTTTTGACTGAAATATTTTTAAAAATTTGATTTTTACTAACATTCACTAAAACACCTGCTCTCATGAAAGCCTTATCAGTTTTTCTTCGAGTTTTTAAATTTTCATATTCTTCATATATACCTCCACCGTTAGCAGTAATTGATATGTTTGAGATCGAGATGTTTGAGGAATTTTCTATATAAATCCCTGCAATATGTCCTTTTGAATCAATAATAGGAAGAGATTCTTTATCATTGTTAAAATTTGTGATATGTACATTATCCAAATTCATTAGCTTTATATTTCCAACAAAACTTGATCCATTAGATAAAAAAATAGAGTCACCTGGACTCAAGTCAATTTCTAATAATTTGTCTAAAGATTTAAAAGGTGTTTTATTTGAAGCTCCATTGTTCGTATCCTTTCCTAAATCTGAATCAAAATAATGATTCTTAGAATTTTGATATTCACCACAGGAAAGAAAAAAAAAGAATGAAATAATTAATTGAAGAATTTTTGACATATTTTTTATTTTAAGAACCATTATTTGAATTAAATATTTTTATAAAAACAGCAAACAACTCTGTGTTTTTTATAAATAAAAACTCTAAATTTAATACATAAACCATAAATATACTGATGAAAAAATTAACAATATTTTCTATTCTCAGCATTTCTTTATGTTTTTTTATTATTAAATGTGATAGTAATAAAGAACCCAAACCTAATATAGTGCTGATAATGATAGATGATCTTAATGATTATCCCGAAGAATTTAATGGTCATCCACAAGCAGTAACTCCAAATATTAAAAAATTAGCTAAATCTGGAGTTTCATTTCAACATGCATATTCAAATGATCCAATGTGTGGTCCTTCAAGGGCAAGTATGATGACAGGAATTTACCCTCACAAATCTTCTAATTTCTGGCAAGCATCTTGGCTTAAAAACGAAGTACTTATTAACACTAAAACCATAATGGAAAAATTTAAAGAAAATGGGTATAATGTTATAGGAAGTGGTAAAATTATGCATAAAAACAAGTTAGATATGTGGAATGAATTTGAGCATGCAGCTGATTATGGACCGGTTGCTTATAAAGGGGAACATAAAAAAGGCAAAAGAGGAATTTCTCATCCTGATGTGCCAAAGCCATATCGAGTAAATAAGGTAGTGGGTGGATTGAATATGGCTGGGGGTCAAATTGATGGATCTTATGGTCCATTAAAAAATGTAAATGGATTAAAAATAGATGGAGAAGAAATTTCATGGGCTTATGGGGGATCTAGAGCTTATAAAGAGTTCAAATATAATTCAGAGAATGATAGAGATCTAACCCCTGATGAAATCAATGCTCAATGGGCTGAAAAAAGGTTAAATAAACTTGCAGAATCTAATGACGATAACCCTTTTTTTCTTGCTGTTGGGTTTTTAAGACCTCATACTCCTCTAATAGTTCCTCAAAAATATTTTGACATGTACCCATTAGAAAAGGTTCAATTAGCAAACATTAAGAAAAATGATAAAGATGATACCTACTTACATTATGTAGATCAATTTGAAACTAAAGCAAGAAGAACAAGATCAATTGAAATGTATGAAAACTTAGTTAATTCATATGAAGATCCTAGCGAAGGTTTGAGGAGATTCACTCAGGCATATCTTGCATGTGTTGCAGCAGTTGATGACAATGTAGGACAAGTAATGAAGGCTATTAATAATTCTAAACTAAAAGATAATACAATTGTTGTCTTAGTTAGTGATCATGGGTGGACTATGGGAGAAAAAGATCATGTTTATAAGAACTCATTATGGGAAGAAAGCACTAGAATTCCTATGAGTATAAGAGTTCCTGGATTAACTAAAGCTAATTCTAAAGTGCAACATCCTGTCTCATTAATAGATATTTACCCCACACTATTAGATTTGGCTGGATTGGATAACAACACCATAAAAAATGAATTAGGAAAACCATTGGACGGTTATAGTTTAAAACCATTTTTAAAAAATCCTAAAACAGAAAAATGGAATGGACCTAAAGCAGCACTTACGGTTGTTTATTCTTCTGATAAAAACAAAGATATTCCGTCAAACCATCATTACTCTGTAAGGACTAAAGATTGGCGTTATATTATATATAATTCAGGAAAAGAAGAATTATATAATAATAGTTCTGATCCAAAAGAATGGGATAACTTATTGTTTAATAAATCTCATCCAAAAAGAGATGAAATGGTGAAAATATTAAAAGAAATGACCTTTCCAGTTATCCCAAATGGATTAAAAACTATTGAAAAAAATGAATAAAAAAAGGTTTTTAT
This sequence comes from uncultured Flavobacteriaceae bacterium, assembly GCA_964433845.1. Classification (GTDB taxonomy): domain Bacteria; phylum Bacteroidota; class Bacteroidia; order Flavobacteriales; family Flavobacteriaceae; genus MAG-121220-bin8. The sequence continues at coordinate 172 of CAYSTA010000053.1, read as the reverse complement.
TATTTTTTATTTTATTACCAATTTTGTCATTTTCTCAAGAAAGAGAAAATCAAATTTCATTAAATGGAGAGTGGGAAATCATCTATGATGAAAATAATGATGGAAGAAGCATGAAACTTCATACAATTGAAGGTTTTCAAAAATTTCAATCTGAAAAAATAAATGTTCCTAG
>CAYSTA010000052.1:0-6386 GCA_964433845.1 uncultured Flavobacteriaceae bacterium | reverse complement strand
ACATTTTAGAGTTGGAGAAAAACAAGATTCCGGTAACCATTAGAAAATCTAGAGGCAAAGATATTGATGCTGCATGTGGACAACTTGCAAATAGGGAAATAAACTAATTTAATCTAGTTTATTTTGAACGCTTAATTATACAATGAGCATTATTAGCGGTGAAATATTATTAAGAATGTAATTTATTCCATTATTAACCAATTTCAAATTACTTATCTTTATTGTTTAATATCATAGAATGCCTAGATATCATAAATTAGGAAATATTCCTCCAAAACGACACACAGTCTTTAAAGATGATAAAGGGGAGTTTTATTACGAAGAATTATTTGGCACAATAGGGTTTGAAGGAATGTCTAGCTTAATGTATCACACTCAAAGACCAACACAAGTTAAAAAAATCTTAAGTTCTTATGATGTTTCTCCAAAGATTGCGGTTTCTAAAAATATGAAATCTCTCAAATTAGATGGGTTTAAAATTGCACCTCACAAAGACTACCTTGAAAGCAGAAAATGCGTACTAGTAAATTCTGATTGTCAAATCACGGTTGCTGCTCCAAAAAACTCATTAACTAAATATTTTTATAAAAATACAGATTCTGATGAAGTGATATTTATTCACAAGGGATCGGGAAAGTTAAGAACAATTCTAGGTAATATTAATTTTAATTATGGGGATTATTTAGTAGTACCGCGAGGAATTATTTATCAGATAGAATTTAACACTAGTGATAATCGATTATTTATTGTAGAATCAAAAACCCCAATATACACTCCGAAAAGATATAGAAATTGGTTTGGACAACATGTTGAAGGAGCGCCATATTGCGAAAGAGATATTCACCCCCCTTCTGAACTAGAAACATTTAATAAGTCTGGAGACTTTATTATTAAAGTTAAGAAAGAAGATATGATTCATGAATATTTATATGCAGTACATCCATTTAGCGTAGTTGGTTGGGATGGGTATAATTTTCCATATAAATTTTCAATCCATGACTTTGAACCGATTACTGGGAAAATACATCAACCACCACCAGTACATCAAACATTTGAGACTAATAAATTTGTTATTTGCTCATTTGTTCCAAGATTATACGACTATCATCCAAAATCTGTTCCAGCTCCATATAATCATAGTAATATTGATTCTGACGAGGTGATTTATTATGTAGATGGGGATTTTATGAGTAGAAATGATATTGAAAAAGGAGATATTACTTTACACCCTGCTGGAATCCCTCACGGACCTCATCCTGGAGCAATGGAAAAAAGTATTGGAAAAAAAGAAACATTAGAGCTAGCTGTTATGGTGGATACATTTGCTCCTCTTATGGTAACTGAAGAAGCAATAAAAATCGATAAAGGAGATTATCATAGCTCATGGTTAGATAAAAAATAAAATTTGGAATCAACAAAGACTATAGACGAATTACAAAAATTCAATTTTGAAATAAAAAAAATATTTAGTGACGCACAAGACTTCCTTCCTATTCAAGGTACAGACTATATTGAGCTATATGTTGGAAATGCAAAACAAAGTGCACACTATTACAAAACTGCATTTGGATTTCAATCAGAAGCGTACGCGGGTCTCGAGACAGGACAAAAAGACATAGCATCTTATGTACTAAAGCAGGGTAAAATTAGATTAGTCCTAACTACTTCAATCGAAAAAGGAACTGAAATAAATAAACATATAGATAACCATGGAGATGGAGTCAAAATAATAGCTCTTCATGTTGAAGACGCCACAATAGCATTTAATGAAACAGTAAAAAGAGGTGCAAAACCTTATTTAAAGCCATGTAGGGAGGAAGACGAAAATGGCTATGTTGTTAAGTCTGGAATTTATACTTATGGAGAAACCATTCATCTTTTTATTGAAAGAAAAAATTATTCAGGTGTATTTTTACCTGGCTATAAAACCTGGGACTCTCATTACAATCCTAAAAATGTTGGTTTAAAATATATAGATCACATTGTTGGTAATGTGGATTGGGATGAAATGAATATTTGGTGTAAATTTTATCAAGAAGTAATGGGGTTTGCACAAATAATATCATTTGATGACAAAGATATATCTACAGAGTTTACTGCACTTATGAGTAAAGTAATGAGTAACGGAAACGGAAGAATAAAATTTCCGATTAATGAACCTGCAGATGGAGTAAAAAAATCTCAAATTGAAGAGTATTTAGATTTTTATAATGGCCCTGGAGTACAACACCTAGCGTTAGCTACAGATAATATTACACAAACCGTTATGGAGATGAAAAACAGGGGTGTTGAATTTCTGTATGTTCCTGAAACATATTACGATGACCTACTGGAAAGAGTTGGAGAAATTGATGAAGATGTTAGCACATTAAAAGAGCACGGGATACTTATTGACAGAGACGAAGAAGGATACTTGTTGCAAATCTTCACAAAACCTGTTTTAGACAGGCCTACAATGTTTTTTGAAATAATTCAAAGAAAAGGAGCGCAGTCTTTTGGGAAAGGTAATTTTAAAGCTCTTTTTGAAGCAATTGAAAGAGAACAACAAAATAGAGGCACTCTGTAATTCAGCATTAAATGTCAGTGAATAATATCCAAGAGATAAAGTTTAATAGTGTTACAAGAAAACTTCCTAAGTACCTTCACAAGTTTATTTTAAAACAACCTTATGAAGACTATACGGCGCAAAATCAGTCTGTTTGGAGATATGTAATGAGACTAAATATTAAAAACTTCAAAGATATTGCTCACGAATGCTATCTAGAAGGATTAGAGAAAACAGGCATTAAGGAGGATGAGATACCTGAGATGGAAGGTATGAATAGAATTCTAAAAGATATTGGCTGGGCTGCAGTAGCAGTTGATGGCTTTATACCTCCAAATGCTTTTATGGAATTTCAATCTTATAACGTTTTGGTTATTTCGTCTGAAATAAGAACAATCGAACATATTAAATACACTCCTGCGCCTGATATTATTCATGAAGCAGCTGGCCATGCTCCAATTATTGCTAACGCCGAATATGCTGAATATTTGAGAAGATTAGGAGAAATTGGTAGCAAAGCCATTTCATCTCCAAAAGATGACGAAATGTATGAAGCTATCAGATTACTATCTATTTTAAAGGAAAACCCTAATATTGATAAGCAAGAAATCTTTAAAGCAACTGAAAATGTTAATAGATTACAAAATGAAATTGGGGAACTTTCTGAAATGGCAAAAATCAAAAACCTACATTGGTGGTCAGTAGAATATGGATTAATTGGTGATCTTGATAACCCAAAAATATATGGTGCTGGGTTGTTGTCTTCGATTGAAGAAAGTCAAGCTTGCCTTAAAAAAGAGATAAAAAAAATACCCTATACAATTGATGCTGCAAATGTTAATTTTGACATAACAACAGTACAGCCTCAGCTATTTGTTATTCCAGAGTTTTCAACCCTTAGTTTAGTTTTAGAAGAATTTGCAAATACTATGGCTATTAGAAATGGGGGAATAAGTGGGTTAAAAAAATTAATTCAATCGGAAAAAATGGGATCTATTGAGTTAAGTACAGGGATTCAAGTCTCCGGTGTTTTTTCAAATGTTATTGATAAAAATAATAAGCCCCTTTACTTTCAAACAAAAGGAGAAACAGCTCTTTGTATTAATGACCAGGAATTAATTGGTCATGGAAGAGAATATCATGCAGATGGATTTGGAAGTCCGATTGGGAAACTTAAAGGTATAAATACATCTATTGAAGACATGTCTCCTAAAGACTTAGAAATCTATGGAATTGTTGAAGGGAAAAACACTTCTCTTAACTTTGAAGGAGGAGTAAAAGTCGAGGGAGAAATAATTACTGGAAAGAGAGATTTACAAGGCAAGATAATTTTAATTTCCTTGAAAAACTGTACGGTTACATATTTAGAAAAAGTTCTTTTCGACCCAAGCTGTGGTGTATATGATATGGCTGTTGGAGAAACTATCAAATCTGCTTTCGCTGGACCTGCCGCAATAGATTCGTTTGATGATCTTTATTCTGTGTCTAGTAATAAAACTAGTAAAATAGTATATTCAAAAAATGAACAAATTTTACATGGTTTATATCAAAAAGTAAGAGAGATTAGGTCTAATAAGGTGTTTGATATTAAGGAAATAAAACACATTTTAAAAGAAGTTAAAAAAAATTACAATAGAGAGTGGTTAATCTTATTAGAATTATATGAATTAGTTTATAAGAAAGATATAACTTTAGAAGAAGATATTCATTCACACTTAATTGATCTTCAAAAAAGCAAAGATCTAACTCAATTAATTAGTGATGGATTTAGTTTAATTAACAAATAGTAAATTATGCAATCTTGGGTTAAAATTGATAAAAATTCTGACTTTAGTATTTATAATATCCCATTTGGTATTTTTTCAACAGATAATAAAAGTAAAAGAGTTGGAATTGCTATTGGAGAACTTATTTTAGATCTTTATTCTGCCAGTTCATTTGGTATTTTTAGTGAGTTAAATATTGACAAAGAAGTATTTAATTCTGGTTACTTAAATAATTTTATTTCACAAGGAAAACAGATTACTTCAAAAGTTAGATTAATAATTCAAAACGAACTTTGTAACAGTTCATCTGTTTTGAATAATAATTCTTCCGTTTTTTTAAATCAGTTAGATGCGAAGATGCATATGCCAATAAAAGTTGGTGATTACACTGATTTTTACTCTAGTATTGAGCACGCCACTAATATTGGCACAATGTTTAGAAATCCAAAAAATGCACTTCTTCCGAATTGGAAACATTTACCTGTGGGCTATCATGGTAGAGCTTCTTCGATAGTAGTAAGTGGGGAAGAAATAAATAGGCCAAAAGGCCAGGTCTTAATAAATAATTCGGAAAATCCAATATTTCAAGAATCGTCAAGAGTAGATTTTGAATTAGAAATGGGTTTTATAATTGGAAAGAACTCCAAACTAGGGCACTCTATTTCTACAAAAAATGCTGAGGATTATATTTTTGGCAAAGTTCTTTTTAACGATTGGTCTGCTAGAGATATTCAAAAATGGGAATATGTTCCTTTGGGTCCTTTTTTAGCTAAAAGTTTTGCTTCATCAATTTCTCCTTGGGTTGTAACACTTGAAGCTCTTGAGCCTTTTAGAGTTGCTGGACCTAAACAAACTCCTAAAGTATTACCTTATTTAAATTTTAATGGAGACAAAAATTATGACATAAAATTAGAGGTTTCAATACAGCCAGAACAGCATAAAGAAACCACTGTAAGTGTTTCTAACTTTAAGTTTATGTACTGGAATATGTGCCAACAGTTAGCTCATCACACAAGTAATGGGTGCAACCTGAATGTTGGGGATATGATGGCTTCTGGAACAATAAGCGGTAAAGATGAGAAATCTTATGGTTCAATGCTAGAGCTATCCTGGGCAGGGTCAAAGCCTGTAGATTTAGGGAGTGGTAATTCAAGAAAGTTTATTGAAGATAATGATACAGTAATTATAAAAGGATATTGTAAAAAAGAAGAAATAAGAGTAGGTTTTGGAGAATTAAGAACTAAAATATTAAAATCTATTTAAAATAAAGCAAATGAAAGATATAAAATCATTAGATCCGGCAGCATTAGAGACTAAGGAGCTTCATAAAATTCTTTTATCTTCAATTGCACCAAGGCCTATAGCTTTTGCTAGCACAATAGATAGTAAAGGGAATGTAAACTTGAGCCCTTTTAGCTATTTTAATGTCTTTAGTTCAAACCCCCCAATATTAATTTTCTCCCCTTCAAGAAGAGTAAGAGATAATACAACTAAACACACATTAGAAAATGCTAAGGAAACAAAAGAGGTGGTTGTTAATGTTGTTAATTATTCTATTGTAGAGCAAATGTCAAAATCAAGTTATGAATATAACAAAGGGGTAAACGAGTTTATCGAAACTGGTCTAACACAAGTTAAATCACATAAAGTAAAGCCACCAAGAGTTTCAGAATCGCCAATATCATTTGAATGCACTGTTGACAATGTCATTTCACTTGGTGAGTCTGGCGGGGCCGGTCAATTAATTATAGCTAAAGTTGTTCATATTCATATTGATAAAGATTATTTAAATGATAAAGGTGATATAGATTCAGAAAAACTAGATCTAGTCGCTAGGATGGGGGGAGATTGGTACACTAGGGTAAGCAAAGAAAGTATGTTTAAAATTCCTAAGCCTTAAAATTTGCAAGAAATAATTCAAGAATACATTTCTGAGTTAGAAAAAAACAAGATTCCAGTAACTATTAGAAAATCAAGAGGCAAAGATATTGATGCTGCATGTGGACAACTTGCAAATAGGGAAACGAATTAATATAATCTAGTTTATTTTGAATTGTATATTTATTGTATGAAAG
>CAYSTA010000051.1:0-6601 GCA_964433845.1 uncultured Flavobacteriaceae bacterium | reverse complement strand
TTTCTATAAAATTGGGTAAGACGATAACGATCTGTTCTCATACTGACTCCTTCTTCCCAAAAACTAAAAGCTTTTTGATTTTTGACAATTTTTTTATTTTGTATTAGACTGAGAAGACTTTCACCGTCTAATTCGTAGGGTTTTTTTAAACCACAAAGCTCCATTAAGGTAGGATAGAGGTCAACAGTCTCAACTATTGTATTGATTTTTTTTTGAACTGTTTTAATCCCTGGTACTTTTATAATAAGCGCGCTTTTTAAAGATCTTTCAAAAAGGGTGTGTTTTCCCCATTTTCTATCATTACCTAAATGCCACCCATGATCACCCCACAAAAAAATAATGGTATTTTTCTCTAATTGAAGTATTCGAAGTTCTTCAATTAATTTACCAACTAAACTATCTATATAACTTATCGAAGCATAATAACCATGAACAAGTTTTTTTGCATAAGCTTCTGAAATAGAATTTTCTAGGGCAGGAATTTCATCTGATAGTTTGTAGCTATAAAATTCACCCATACTCCCTAAACTTTTTTTGTTTATACCCTCAGGTATATAAGGATCAGAGGCTATAGGAATTTGGTTTCTTTTATAAAGATCCCAATATTTCTTGGGTGCGTTGAATGGCAAATGAGGTTTAAAAAAACCGACACCAAGAAAAAAAGGCTTCTTCTGTAGCTTTAATTTTTTCAATTCATTAATTGCACTTTGAAGAATCAAACCATCTGGATATCCTATATCAGAAACATCAGCAGCTTCATAGGGTCTCACTTGTTTTTTTAAACTTTGACGATTTTCACCATTAGCATAACCAAAAAAAGCATTCCAACCAGTTTTCCATTTTTCGGGATTAAAAATAAATCGATCCCAGCTATGAGGCATTTCTTTGATGTCAGAAGGTTCTTCTTCATATTCATAGACTAAACCATCTACCGAATGACTTAATTTGCCAATTCCAACAGTGGTGTAACCATTTCTTTTTAGGTGATGAACAAAAGATTCAGGTTTTGGCTTTTCGCTTTTATTGGCCATCTCCTTATAAAAAACTTTGTTATTAATATGGATGTTTTTTTTGGGTCTAAGACCTGTCATAAGACTAAATCTAGAAGCTCCACATGTGGGTACTTGTACATAATGTCTTGTAAAATAGCTACCCTCTTTAGCCAATTGATCAATATTGGGACTTTTTACTACATTATTACCGTATACTCCCAATTCAGGACGTAAATCATCAACTGCGATAAATAGGATATTTGGTTTATTAGGTGAATTCCAGTCTTTAACTAAATTGCAGGATAGAGAAAAAAATAGAAAGATGATAAAAAAATATATTTTTTTTCCCTGCATAACAGTTTAATTAAACTAATTTTCGTGTACCCATACCATGTAAACATAATAAATTATCGTAAATATCCAAACAAACAATATTTTTATTAAAATTTTGATTATTTAATTCCAATTTTTTGGTCTTAATCAATATATTTAATTAGAATATTATAAATAATTAGATACTTTATTTATGACAGTTAAATTTCTTGAAAAATTTCAAATAGTTTTAGATAATCTTATAGCACCTTTAGAGTGGATTATGCTATTCCTAGTTATTGGGGGGGGGATTTATTTAACTATTTATTCAAGAGGTTATCCTATATTAAAAATTAAAGATTCTTTTAGGCTTTTATTTAGTAAAGATGATAATGTCGGAATTTCTAGGTTTCAAGCACTTTCTGCTGTTTTAGCCGCTACTGTTGGTTTAGGAAATATTTCTGGTGTAGCTATTGCAATTCATATGGGTGGACCTGGAGTTTTAGTATGGATGTGGTTAACAGCAATTATTGGTTCTATAATTAAATTTTATTCTTGTTCTTTAGCTGTAAATATTAGGACTTACAATAGTGATGGCACTCCTCTAGGAGGGCCAATGTACTATATGACAAATGGAATAAAAAAATGGGGAAAACCAATGGCTATATGGTTTTCAATTGCAGGGCTTTTTGGAGTATTACCAGCTTTTACTGCTAATCAATTAACGGAAACTTTTGTAAGTGTTGTAGAGCCTTCTAGAGAACTGTTAAATATTGGAGATTTTAATTGGAAATTAATTTTTGGTATATCTCTTGCCATAATTACATCATTTGTAATTTTTGGAGGACTTAATTCAATTGTTAAAGTAAGCTCTAGTTTAGTGCCAATAATGGTTGTAATTTATTTGGCAATTGGAATTACAATTTTGATGATTAATATTGATAAAATTGTTCCAACTTTTTCTTTAATATTTAATGAAGCATTTAATCTGAATGCTGTAGTTTCAGGTGGCTTTTGGGGCCTTTTGATTTTAGGAGTAAGAAGAGCTGTTTTCTCAAATGAAAGTGGAGTTGGGAATGCACCAATGTATCATGGTCAATCTCAAACCAAATTAGGAACTGATGAAGGTTTGGTTGCAATGTTAGGACCTTTTTTTGATACTATTCTTGTTTGTACAATTACAGGACTTATAGTGTTAATAAGTGGAGCATATATTGGTAATGATTTAAATGGAATTTCATTAACATTGGAAGCTTTCAGAACACTATTTTTTGGATTTGGAGATATATTACTAATGATAATGGTTTTTGTTTTTGGAATTTCAACCCTTTTTACTTATTCATACTATGGAGTAAAATGTCTTGGATTTCTGACAAAACCTTCGTGGGGAAAATATTATAACTATATATATGTATTAAGTATAATAATTTCAGCTTTAGTTACAGTAGATATTGTTGTAGGAATTATTGATATATCCTTTGCTTTAATGTGTATTCCTAACATGATAGCCCTATTAATTTTAGCTCCTAATGTTAACAAGGAAATGGAAAAAAGAGGTTGGTTAAAATTTAACAGATAATTAAATTGAATTAAAGTTTTGTAAATTTAGTTTTATGAAAAAAAGAGAATTCATAAAAAGTTTTGGTAATGCTTTAATGATTTCTCCATTCTTTTCATTTGATTTAGAAAATTATGAAGAGGATTTATATTCCGAACGAATCTTACTTAATGATGAGGAATTTTGGAAAAGAATCAGAAAAGATTATTCACTTAAAAATGATTATATAAATTTAGAAAACGGATATTATAATATTATTCCCAACCCAACTCTAAAAAAATTCATTGAACATGTAAAAACTGTAAACTTTGAGGGTTCTTACTATATGAGAACTAAAAGAACAATTGATAATAGAAGAATAGCAGGTCGTCTTGCAAAATTAGTTGGATGTAGTGATGACGAGCTTGTAATTACAAGAAATACAACCGAGTCATTAGATTTGATAATTGGCGGATTTCCATGGAAAAAAGGAGATGAAGCAATTTATGCTACTCAAGATTATGGAGCTATGCAACAAATGTTTAAACTTGTATCAAAACGTCATGGGGTTTTAAACAAAATAGTTTCAATACCAAATCATCCAATTTCTGATGAACAAATAGTGTCTATTTATGAAGATCAAATTACTTCAAAGACTAAACTCATTATGGTTAGTCATATGATCAATATTACCGGGCATATTTTACCTGTAAGAAAAATATGTGATATGGCTCATAAATATGGAGTTGAAGTATTGGTTGATGGAGCTCATTGTATTGGACATTTTGATGTGAATATTTCGGAATTAAATTGTGATTATTATGGTTCTAGCCTACATAAATGGCTCAGCACACCTTTAGGTGCGGGGTTACTTTACGTTTCCAAAATTAAAGTGTCCAAAATTTGGCCATTATTAGGATCTCACATTAATGAGAAAGACAATATTTTAAGACTTAATCATATTGGCACTCACCCTGTTCATACTGATTTAGCAATAGACAATGCGATTGATTACATAGATATGATTGGAATAAAGAGAAAGGAAGAAAGACTTCGAAAGATTCAAAGATATTGGTCAGATCAATTAAGAAATTTTAAAAATGTGATAATTAATACACCATTAGAATCTTTTAGGAGTTGTGGAATCGCTAATATTGGAATTAAAGGTTTAGATCCTTCTAAACTGGAAAAAATATTATTTGATAACTATAATATCTTTACTGTTGCAATAAATCATGAAAATGTAAAAGGATGTAGAATTAGTCCAAACATTTATACGAATTTTCAGGATTTAGATCATTTCGTTTCAAGTGTAAAGGAGATTGCAATTAAGAAATACTAATTAAACTAATTATATTTATTTTATAAGCAAAAGTTTATTTAAATTTATTTTCACATATTTTGTTTGATGAAGATTAGTTTTCATGAAGTTTTATTAAAAAAAAGATTTCCACTAGAAATTAGTAGAGGGGTAAATTCAGAAAGCTATAATGTTTTTGTAAGAGTTGAAGAAAATGGTTTTATAGGTTGGGGTGAATCTGCTCCTGGTAAAACTGAAGGAGCAACAAATACTAACGAAATTATTTCACAACTTCAACAACTGATTGATATAAATATTAAAGATAAATCAATCTATGAAATAGAGCGTATTGCCCGTGAAATGAAGATATCTGCTTGTGCATATGCTGGGTTAGATATTGCATTATGGGATTTAAAAGCTAAAAAAGCAAAAATGCCTCTTCATCAGCTACTGGGGTTACCTCTTCCCAAATCCAAGACATCCCTTACAATTGGAATAATGAGTCCTAATTCTGTTAAAGAAAGAATTCCTCTTTTATTTGAAGGAAGTTCAGCAAAATTTATCAAAGTAAAATTAGGATCTAATAAAGGCTTAGAAGCTGATAAAGCTATGTATACCCAAGTTCTGGAAAGCATAAAGCCTTATGATATTAAACTTAGAGTTGATGCAAATGGAGGTTGGACTACTGAAGAAGCAAAATACATGATTGATTGGTTATCTAAAAGAAAATGTGATTATGTTGAACAACCTATCGTTGAAGGAAAGGAGAAAGATTTAAAGACTCTATATAAAAGTAGATCACTTCCAATATTTGTTGATGAATCTTGTCGTTATTCTCAAGACATTATTAAATATTATGAATATGTTGATGGTGTTAATTTAAAATTAATGAAATGTGGAGGAATAACTGAAGGTCTAAGAATTTTGTCAACAGCAAAGTCATTTGGATTAGAATCAATGATAGGCTGTATGAGCGAATCTTCCATTTCCATTTCCGCTGGGGCTTCAATTTCAGGACAAATTGACCATATTGATCTTGACTCTCATTATAATTTGGAACCCGATCCAGCTTCTGGAGCTTCTTTAATAAATGGAATTACAATGCCGAGAATAGCGCATGGCCATGGAGGATTTTTAAAAAATGAACCATTATGTTAGAAGATTATAAAAAGGTTGCCATTTATATGGAAGGCCATCTTTCTACTGATTATGGAAAAATGGGGTTAGGTGTCTTAAGATATTTGCCTAATAAAATTGTTGCCGTGATTGACTCTGAAAATAATGGCAAAAATACAAAAGAATGCCTTTCTATTGAAAGAAGTGTTCCTATAGTTAGAAGCCTAGACTTAGCTATTTCAAAAGGAGCCGAAGTCCTTATTTTAGGAATTGCTCCTTCTGGAGGAAAAATTCCAAAATCATGGTTTCTAATAATTGACGAAGCAATATCTAAAAACCTTTCAATAATTAATGGTCTTCATGATACATTGTCTTTGAAATATAAAAATAAGCTTACAGACAATCAATGGATATGGGATGTTAGGGTGCCACAATTTATTCCTGAAATTGCTAGTGGAAAAGCTGCTAAATTAAATAACAAACGAATTTTGTGTGTTGGTACTGATATGGCTGTTGGTAAAATGACAACGAGTCTTGAAATTTATAAATGGGCAATGGAAAATAAAATAAAAAGTTCATTTATAGCAACAGGGCAGATTGGAATAACAATAACAGGAAATGGTATTCCTCTTGATGCATATAAAGTCGATCATGCATGTGGAGCCGTTGAAAAGATGGTTTTACAAAAATCAAATGATGATTGGATTTTTATAGAAGGACAAGGATCATTATTGAATCCTGGAAGTACAGCTAGTTTACCATTATTAAGGGGAAGTTGTGCTACTCATATGATTCTATGCCACCGTGCAGATTTCTTAGCTTTAAGGGATTATAAGCATATAAAAATTCCTAATTTAAATGAAGTAATTAAGCTATATGAAACTTTAGCTAGTAGTTGTGGAATTTACCCAAAAGCTAAAGTAGTGGGGATTTCATTAAACACATCCAAATTAAACTCAATTGAAGCCAAAAAAGCGGTAGATTCTTTAGAATCTTCAACAAACCTTCCTGTTACTGATGTTGTTCGTTATGGGCCTGAAAAACTAGGTCTAGCAATAAATTAAATTTTTAAATTTCTTTCTGAAATTGTTGGATTCATTTTTTCAGCATTAGGGATTTTTAATTCTTTTGGTGATGGAGCTATAAAAGAAGTTTTTTTTCCTTCAATATGCAACATTTCTTGTTCTGAATCTAGAGTTACTACAGCATATAATGGTTCTTTATAAGGACATGTCTTTGAGACATTAGGGAAAGATTCTTCAATCTGCGAGGAAAATCGTTTGTATTTAAATTTATCTCCTACCCATTTGTATGACATACTATTTATTTGGATATAAGGAATTT
>CAYSTA010000050.1:0-7070 GCA_964433845.1 uncultured Flavobacteriaceae bacterium | reverse complement strand
AACAGATTAGTATTTAAAAACTCCGATTTTCATCGGAGTTTTTAGTTAAAACTATGTTGTGATTTTGAAACCAAACCTAAAAACATTGTCAATTTTATTATAATCAATAAAATATCTATTTTTGCCACAATTAAAATTATATATGGCAAAATCACAACAAACCTTTAATAAATTAGAAAAAGAAAAGAAACGTAAAAAAAAGAAGGAAGACAAGAGAAAGAAGATGTTGGCTCGTAAAGAGGCAAAAGCAAGCGGAGAACTTGTTACAAATGAGTTTGTTTATGTTGATTATAACGGAAATTTCACTGATACGCCACCAGATCCAGCAGAAAAAGAAAGAATTAGCGCAGAAAGCATTGTAATTGGTGTTCCTAAACGTGAAGAAGTTAAAACCACTGGATTTATTGGAAAAGTTAATTTCTTTGATCATTCTAAAGGTTTTGGGTTTATAATTGATCCAGAAACCCAAGAAAAGTATTTTGTTCATATAAGTGAATGTATTGATGAAATTCAGGAAGGAGATAAGGTAGAGTTTGATACAATTAAAGGAGCAAAAGGTTTAAATGCTTCTAAAGTTAAGAAGGTTTAATTATAATTGAACTATAATTTATATTATGTTAAATCGTATTTGAATCACTAATTATATAAATAAATGAAGAAAAAAATCATATATGCCCTATTGTTTGGCTTAGCATTATTTTTAATATATGCAGCATACGTTATTAGTAATCCAGTAAGTCCACTTGATACAGTATCATATTCAGAAAATGATAAAGAAATATCGATTACATATAGTAGACCTTATAAAAAAGGAAGATTAATATTTGGTTATGAATCGGAGTCTGCCCTAGTCCCATTCGATCAATATTGGAGAACTGGAGCAAATAGGCACACAATGATAAAAACCAATTCTGATTTAAAATTTGCTAACAATCTTTTAAATGCTGGTGAATATTCTCTTTATACTGTTCCAGGAGAAAGTACTTGGGATATTACTTTTAATTCTACTAATGCATTTTTTGGAATTTCGCAGCCCGATTCTGAAATGGATTTATTTACAATTTCAGTTCCATCTAATTCCCTAGAGGATTCGATTGAGCAGTTTACTATTGATTTTATTCCTTCACCACCAGGCGGCCCTTCTTCCTCAGCTATAAGATTAAGATGGGATTTGACAGAGGTAGTAATTCCATTTAACTAACCATGCTTTTTTCTTTTAAAAATTTTTTAAAAGCCCTACTCTTTTTATTTTCTCTTCTAATTATTGTTTTAGTATTTGGAGGTGTTTCCTATTTTGTAATTGATAAGATTCAAGAAAAGAATAATTTAATGGATATTGAAGAATATTCTCCAATTTCTACTCTAGTTGTTCCAGAAAATCCAACAAACAAATCGAAATTCCCATTTATTGATGTTCATAGTCATCATTGGGATATGCCAATTAAAGACCTTTCTGGAATTGTAAAAGAAATGGATAGCTTAAATATGCAATATATGATTAACCTAAGTGGATCAGGTTTTGGAACTTTTTCTGGAAATCAATCTCTAATGGATTTAAATCTTTCTAAATCTTTAAAAAATGTAAGAGAAAATTATCCTAATAGATTTGGTGTTTTTGTTAATCTTGACCTAAATAAAATAGATGACAAAGATTTTGCTGTTTCATCTATTAAAATTCTAAGAAACGCTGTTAAAGATGGAGCAATTGGCTTAAAAATTTATAAGAACTTAGGACTTAATCTTAAAGATTCGAAAGGTATTAGAGTTAAGGTAGACGATAAAAGACTTTCACCGATTTGGGAAACTTGTGCAGATCTTAATATACCTGTTCTAATTCATTCTGGTGAACCCTCCCCCTTCTTTGATCCAATAGATAAGTATAATGAAAGATGGCTTCATGCTAGACAAAAGCCTAGGAGTTTTAGACCTCAGGATAAATTTCCATCTTTTGATACTGTAATGAATGAACAATATAACATGTTTAAAAATCATCCAAATACTATTTTTATTAATGCACATATGGGTTGGATGGCAAATAATTTAGATAAACTGGAAAGACATTTAGATAGTCTTCCAAATGTATATACAGAGTTTGGTGCTGTAATAGGTGAATTAGGAAGACAACCTAGAAGAGCAAGACAATTTTTTATAGATTATCAAGATAGAATTATGTTTGGAAAGGATACTTATAAAAAGTCTGAATTTGATGTATATTTTAGAGTTCTGGAAACCAAAGATGAATACTTCGATTATTATAGAAAAAGACATGGTCTTTGGAAAATGTATGGCCTTGATCTTCCAGATGATGTTTTAAAAAAAATATATTATAAAAATGCTTTAAAATTATTTCCTTCTATTGACAAAAAATTATTTGAATAATCTTTCTGTTCTTTGAATGAATAATAGTTTTGTAAATTGATTAATTGTGATTAACTATGTATAATTATAAATATTAAAATGATAATTGGGATTCCTAAAGAAATAAAAAACAACGAATTTAGAGTAGGTATGACTCCTTCTGGTGTTAATTCTTTTATTAGAAACGGTCATACAGTTTATGTAGAAAAAGGTGCTGGATTAGGTAGTGGATTTTCAGATGAATTATATTCAAGTGTTGGAGCTGAAATATGCAATTCTATGGAAGAAATTTATTCAAAATCAGACATGATAGTAAAGGTAAAGGAACCTTTAAAGCAAGAATATCCCTTAATTAAAAAAAATCAAATCATATATACTTTTTTTCATTTTGCTTCTTCCAAAGAATTAACTGAAGCTATGATAAAGAGTCAAGCAATATGTATAGCTTATGAGACTGTCCAAAATGATGATTATTCTCTACCCCTTTTAACACCAATGTCTGAGGTTGCTGGAAGGATGGCTACTCAACAAGGCGCTAAATTTTTAGAAAAACCTCAAAGTGGTCATGGAATTTTGTTAGGTGGAGTTCCTGGAGTTAAGCCAGCAAATGTTATAGTACTGGGAGGTGGAGTTGTTGGAACACAAGCTGCTAAAATGGCTTCGGGATTAGGTGCAAATGTTACAATTTTTGATATTAGTTTAGATAGGTTGAGAAAACTAGACAATATTATGCCAAAAAATGTTAATACTCAATTTTCAAATACATATAATATACTAGAGGCTATAAAAGATGCTCATTTAATTATTGGAGCAGTATTAATTCCTGGTGCAAAAGCACCAAATCTTATTACCAAAAAAATGTTGAAACATCTAAAAAAAGGCACTGTTTTAGTAGATGTAGCTGTAGATCAAGGTGGTTGCTTTGAAACAACTCACCCAACTACTCATAAAAACCCTACTTATGTTATTGATGATGTCCTTCATTATAGTGTTGCAAACATGCCTGGTGCAGTTCCTGTAACTTCAACTGAAGCGTTGACTAATGCTACTATAAGCAGAGGCTTGTCAATTGCTAATAAAGGTTGGAAGAATGCTTGTAATGATGATGACTCTTTGAGATTAGGTTTGAATATAATAAATGGTAAAATTGTTTATAAGGCTGTTGCTGATGCTTTTGATCTTGATTATACGGATTTAAATGATATTATTTAATTATGCCTAATATTCCTTCATTAGACTTATCCGATTTTTTATCTAATAATGATTCTTTAAAAAAAGACTTTGTAAAAAGAATTGGCAAGGCTTATCAAGAAATTGGTTTTATTGCTTTAAAAGGTCATTTTCTTACAAAAGACAACACAGATAATTTGTATGTGCAGATAAAAAAGTTTTTCGATTTACCTCAGGAAACAAAAAGTAAATATGAATTTGATGGTTATAAAGGTCAAAGAGGTTATACTTCTTTTGGGAAAGAACATGCAAAAGGAAAAAAAGAAGGTGATTTAAAAGAGTTTTGGCATTTTGGACAGTTTTTAGATAATAAAAACAATAATTACAATTATCCTGATAATATTATTGTTGATGAGCTTCCTGAATTTAATAAGGCAGGTAAAGAAGCTTTCAAAGCTTTAGAAAAAACAGCTGTTTATGTACTAAGAGCTATTTCCATGTTTTTAAAGTTAGAAGAAAATCATTTTGACAAATTTGTTATAAATGGCAATAGTATATTAAGACCTATCCACTACCCTCCTATTAAAAGAGAACCAAAAAAAGCTGTTAGAGCAGCTGCACACGGAGATATTAATCTTATTACTCTTTTAATGGGTGCCCATGGAAAGGGTTTACAGGTTAAAAACAACAAAGGAGAATGGATTGATGCAATTGCTGCTGAAGATGAAATTGTAATCAATGTGGGTGACATGCTTTCAAGGTATACTAATGATAAATTAAAATCTACTATTCATAGAGTAGTCAATCCTCCAAGAGAATTATGGGGAAAATCAAGATATTCTATACCTTTTTTCTTACATCCTATAGGATCAATGAAGCTTAATGTCCTAGAAAATTGTATTAATGAAAATAATCCTAAAAAATTTGAAGATATCACGGCGCATGATTTTTTAATTAATAGATTGATTGATATCGGAGTTATGAAAAAAGAATGAAAAAGTTCTCTTCACTTTCTGATCTAAAATCTTTAATAAATACTTCAGAATTATCTTCTGCTAACTCTGTTTCAACTAATAGAAAAAGTAAACTAATAAAACAATCTTTAGAGGCTCATTATAGTATCAAAGGAAGAGCAGGAAAACCTGTTACATTAATTAAAGGATTCAAGGGAACAAAAAGTGAGATCAAAGATTTGGCTAAACTTCTTAAGAATAAATGTGGAGTTGGTGGGTCTATTAAAGACGGGGAGATAATTATTCAAGGTCAATATAGAGATAAGATTACGTCTATATTGATAGATATGGGGCATTCAGTGAAAAGAGTTGGAGGTTAACCCTCGTGATCATCTTTATCTATATCGGAATTCTTAAAAATTAAAAACAAAAATATTAACGAAGAAATTATTGAAAAAGTAGTTGAAAGGAAGCTTATAGAGCTTAAAACACCAAATACTGTTGCATCAGCAATAATCTCAAATCCAATGATAATGGCAAAGATATTATTTCTATTCTCATAGAATAATGCAGAAATTCTTTTGTAGTAGGAAGTTAAAGCAAACCATATAGCTGGTAAAAAAGCTATAATAAGACCAATAATCCACCCCGATGAGAAAGAAGACCACAGATTGCTAAAAAACTCTTCAGGATTTGCTTCAATTTGTTCCTGAAAAGCTAATTGATCAAAACTTTCAGGGTTATTCATATCAATAAAACCCTCATTCATTAAATAACTACCAAAAAAAGAAAAAATTAAAATAATTCCTGGTATAGAAAGTAAAATGGTAAACAACATTCTTAAGAAATATGTTGTTCCGCTTATTGTCCCTGAAAATTGAAAAAATTTTAACATAGCTTGAAAAATTTAATTTTCAAATATAATATTTATTATTAATTCTTTCTATTATCAAATTTTTCTTTATCAGATTTTGAAAACCTATTAATAATAGCAGCAACAATCAAAATCAAACCTATCCCCCAAAAAATATAATTGAATGTAATGTACATAATAATTGAATTTATAATTTCTATCATTTTTAATTAGTTTTAACTGCAGTGCCATAAGCTAAAACTTCTGCTGCTCCTTGTGATATAACAGAAGTCATAAGCCTAACATTTACAACTGCATTTGCACCAATTTTTTGAGCATCCTCAACCATTCTTGATAATGCTTGTTCTCTTGAGTCTGCTTGAAGTTTGGTGTACTCTTCTATCTCACCCCCAACTAGGTTTTTAAAAGCAGCAAAAATGTCTTTTCCTACATTTCTAGCCCTAACGGTGGAACCTCTAGCTATACCTAATATTTCAGATATGTTTTTTCCTGGAATTGTTTCTGTTGTAGTAATTAACATAGTAATTTTATTTTTTATAAATATACGAAAATTAACTCGACATATTCTGATCTAAACCCATTTGATAGGTGACAAATTATTCCTAATCAAGTAGCTATTACATTTGCTAAAATGCTTATTTCCAAACCAATAGCCCTTATTTGCGCTTAATGGTGAAGGATGACCTGATTTTAAGATTAGGTGATTGTTATTTATAATTAATGATTCTTTCTTTTTAGCATATCCTCCCCATAACATAAATACTATATTTTCCTTTTTATCAGAAATTACTTTTATAACATTATCAGTAAATCTCTCCCACCCCCTATTTGAATGACTTCCTGGTAATCCATTTTCAACAGTTAAAACAGAATTTAAAAGCATTACACCCTGATTAGACCAATCAATCAGATCACCATCGGTTCTTAAAATACAATCTAAATCTGTTGAAATTTCTTTAAATATATTGTTTAAGGAAGGGGGGTTAACTACCTTTGAATCAACGGAAAAGCACAGTCCATTTGCTTGAAATGGACCATGATATGGGTCCTGTCCTATTATTACTACTTTTAAATCATTTAAACTACAATTATCAAATGCAGAAAAGATTAGTTTTCCAGGTGGATAACACTTCTTTGCATTATACTGTTTTTTTACAAAATCTGAAAGATTATTAAAATATTCTTGATTAAATTCATTATCTAATACTTTAAGCCAACTTTTTTCGATATTTACCTTCAATGAAAATGATTATTTTTACTTTTAAATATATAATTACTTTGTCAATTCCCAAGGAAAAATTTAATGGAAAAGAATAACAACGTAGTTTATTTTGATGGTATTTGTGGTTTATGTAATTCCTTTATAGGTTTTTTGGTTAAAATAGATCGAAATTATCAATTAAGATTTGCTGCTCTTCAAGGGGAAAAGGGACAAGAATTAATTAAAAAAATAAATTTTAATAATCCTGATTTTGAAACAGTTATATTTCAAAAAAATGATCAGGTTTATACTAAATCAACTGCAGTTTTTGAGATTTTTAAAACTATAGGGGGTTTTTGGAAAGTTTTATTGATTTTTAAATTATTACCTACTTCCCTATCAGATTTAATATATGGATATATTTCTAAAAAGAGATATAAAATATTTGGAAAACTTGATAAATGTGATATCTCTAAATTCAATAAACCAGGTCAGTTTATCGATTAAAATGAAA
>CAYSTA010000049.1:0-7348 GCA_964433845.1 uncultured Flavobacteriaceae bacterium | reverse complement strand
TTGCTCCCCCTCAAGGACTCGAACCTTGGACCCTCTGATTAACAGTCAGATGCTCTAACCAACTGAGCTAAGGAGGAATTTTGCTTTTTAGAACGAGGGCAAATATAAATTATATTTCATTGTCTTCAAATTATTAATTAAAAAAGCCATCTAACAATGTCCATCCCATTTGCGTATAAAACTAGAGCAATTAATAGGAAAAAACCAAACATTTGAGCATAGCCCACAATTTTATCATTAGGCTTTCTTCCAGTAAGCATTTCATAAAACAAAAACATTGCATGCCCGCCATCTAAAGCAGGTATTGGTAGTGCGTTCATAAATGCTAAAATTATAGAAATTAAAGCCGTTGTTTCCCAAAATGCTTGCCAATTCCAAATTGCTGGGTACAGATTTCCTATTGTCCCAAAACCTCCAAGTTGAGTAATACCTTTTTGAGTAAATACATAACTAAATTGTCCAACATAATCTGTGAGAGTAAAATAAGCAATATTATAGCCTTCAGAAAAACTTTCAAAAAGAGAATATTCTACTTTTGTGGGAACTATTTTAGGTAATAAAACGGTAACACCTATTTTATTTTCCTCATTTAATGGAATAATATTGGAAATAATTTCATTATCTCTTTCTATTTCAATATTAATATTTGGAGAAGTATTTAATTTTACTAGTTCAGAAAAATCTTGCCATTTAATAATCTCATTCCCATTAACTCTAACAATTTTATCACCAGATTTCAGTCCTGCATTTTCAGCTGGAGAATTTGGCATTATTGTATCTAAAATGGGTTGAACTAAAGGAGTAAAAGGGCGCATAACTCCGTTTGTAAACATTATTGTTCCGATGTCTTCAGGAACTGAAATGTTCTCCCTTGTTCCGTCATAATGCTGAACCCTTACTTCACTAACATCCCTTAAAAACAAAAATTTATTAATGTCTATTACATTCTCTAAATCTTTCCCATCAACCTGCAAAATCTTATCTCCATCTTTAAATCCATATGGTTGTACTAATTCAGAAACCTCAAATCCACCAGGCAAATTCTCATTTGTTAAAATAGTTTTTCCCCAAACAAAAGACACCATCATATATATTGCAAACCCTAAAATTAGGTTGACTACAACCCCTCCACTAATAATTATAAGTCGTTGCCAAGCTGGTTTTGATCTATATTCCCATGGCTCTGGTTCTTTCGCTAAATGTTCCGTATCCATACTCTCATCAATCATTCCAGCAATTTTTACATATCCACCAAGTGGGATAGTTCCAATTCCATATTCCGTTTCACCTATTTTCTTTTTAAACAATGCATAAGGCCAATCAAAAAATAAATAAAACTTTTCAACTTTAGTATTAAATAGTTTAGCTGGAATAAAGTGTCCCAATTCATGAAGAGCTACTATGATTCCTAGACTTAATAGAAATTGAATTGTTTTAATTAAAAAAATCATATCTAAAAATTAGAGAGCAAAAATACGTTTTTAAGTTTATACTAAAAAAGTATTTTAAACTATCTATTGTTATGATTTTAAAATGATTTAATTTTGGAAAAAATAAGCTTTGTATAAAAAATTTTTCAAAAGATATGGTCCTCTAATTATAATAATGACAGCACTTTCTGTGGTTGTTTTAACATCTTTTTACTTCATCTTAAAACCAAAAGCAACATTACCAATCTACAGTCCAAACATGGTGTCTAATGAACTTGTAGATGAAAATATTCAGTTCGTTAAGAAATATCATAAAATTTCTAATTTCTCATTAACAAACCAAAATGGAGAAACAGTTACTGAAGAAAATTATAATAATAAAATTTATGTAGCTGACTTCTTTTTTACAACATGCCCTTCAATATGCCCAATCATGACTGAAAATATGTTTTATATACAAGAAAAAACTATTAATAAAGACATTCTTTTAGTTTCTTACTCAGTAACTCCTGAAATAGATTCAGTTTCTCAATTAAAAAAATATGCAGTTGAAAAAGGAGTTGATGATTCCAGATGGAATTTATTGACAGGTGAAAAAAAACACATCTATGAGCTTGCGCGAAAATCATATTTAGTTGCAAAAAATAATGGCGATGGGGGCAAGTATGATATGATTCATACTGAAAATTTCGTTTTGATTGATAAAGAAAAAAGAATAAGGGGATTTTATGACGGCACTAATAAAGAAGAAATGGATAAGCTTTTGAATGATATTCAAATACTTGAAAACTCTTATAAAATTTAATAAAAGTAATTATTTAGTCTATGTATTTTATTGACAGTAAACTTTTATTTAACTGCTCAAGAACCAGATTTTATTTCAATTATAATAACATACACTATTGAATGTATTGATAAATATTTCATATATTAAAGAATCAATTTTATTATCAAATACATGAAAAAAAATCTCTCTATATTCTTTCTTTTTTTATTTTCAGTTTCAATTTTTTCTCAAGGAATAACATCCATTTATAGTTTCAAGGTTGAAAACCCAAATGATATTCAAACAATTGTAATTGAAATGACAAAACATTTTGAAACAGATTTTGCAAAAGCAGGCGCAGCTACCATAGAAATAGTTGATGAACATTTCAATGGAATCGAAGAATCTAATTTGTCTTTTGTTTATAAGTTTAATGATGTACAGGAAATGCAAGATGAATACGCTAGAGCAAATAGTTCTGAAGAGTTTAGAAAAATCAATGAAATAATTACTCCATTAGTTAAAGAAAATTCTCAAACTTTATTGAGAAACGTAATTGGAGGAAAAGGAATGGGTAAAACTGGAGTTACTATGGTTTTTATTATGAAAGTTAATAATCCTCCCGCATATGTAAATGCCTATAAAGAACTTACAGATAAAATGGAGGAAAATGGAAAATCAAATCTATTCACAGAATATGGGTTAAGTGAAGTTTTTTCAGGAGGTCAACAAGATCCCGGGGCTACACATCACGCTATTATTGGGGCAATAGATATGGTAAGCTTAGTTAATGGCTTAGATGAACTTCTTAGTAGTCAAGAATTTCAAGTTTTTACTAATAAAGTTGCTGGAAACAGGGAAATATTAACTCGAAAGACTGTATTTAGATTAGCAGCATTTAACGAATAAAATTTAATATCATGAAAAAATTAATTTTACTTTTATCAATACTTATTTTAGGTTGCCAAACCAACACTGAACAAAACAACAATAAATGGACTTTTGATGCAACTGATGGATCATATATCCAATGGAATGGAGACGATTCGAATGCTAATGAGATGCTACATCACGCATTGAAGCATATGTATAATGTTGAATATGAAAAATCTATGACATTCTTTGAAAAAGTTTTAGAATATGACCCGTCATTATTTGGGCCTCATGTTGTTTTAGCTGGATTTTCAATTGAAGGATCTGAGAAACAAAAAATGCATATCCAAAAAGCTAAGGAGCTTGTTGCTGATAATAATGAAACTTCTAAAATTTTTGTTTCACTTCTTGACTTGCCTAGAGGAGGAAATTGGCCTTTAGTTACTAAAGGATCCCATGATTTATGGTCCAAAATGCGTGAGCTTGAGCCTAAAGGGAAACTTATTCATTACTATTATGCCTTTACTATGCCTGACGCAAATAAAAGAATTCAAGAAATGGAATCATTACTTTCTGAAATCAAAGATCAAAAAGGAGATCCGAATTCTCTTCCAACAAGTGGGGATCATTCTTACATGATCCCTCCTATAATAAATACGTTAGGCTATTTCTACTATGGAATTGGAGAAAAAGACAAAGCAAAAAGTCATTTTGATGAATATCTAAATCTTTACAAAAGTTATAATTCCTATGATTCAATGGGAGAATTTTATTATAATGAAGGAGATATGGAAAATGCTTTAAAATATTATAGACAAGCAATTGAAATGTACCCATCTGCTTCATCTGCAAATTCAATGATCTCTAAAATTGGTGAATTAAATAAAGGCTAATTATTTTTGCCGATCATTAATCTATAGCCAATAAATATTTCTCTTCCATGATTAGGAGCATATGCATATGATGTGTCAAAAAATGGACTAAAGCCTTTATTGTAATTAGGATCGGTATATCCAACTAAAGGGGATTCCTTTTGCCTAAAATTAAAGACGTTAAGCATTCCAAAATATATTTCATTTTTATTGTTTAAAATTCCATTGACATTAATGTTGTGAATACTAAAGGGCTTACTTTTAGTTTGTCTAGGCTCAGCACTTATTAAACCATTTTTATCCATCTCATAAACTGTTGGAAGTCGCATAACACCAACATAATTTGAGGAAGAATTTATAGACCATTTTTTATTAATAGGAAATTTTAAATTTAAACCTCCACTCCATTTTGGAGAATGCTCCATATCATACAAAGACTTTATGTTATTCTTATCCTCTGTATATCTAACTATTTGATGGTTAAAAGATAAAGAGATAGCTATACCATTTAAAAAGGTATGATTCAAAGCTCCACTAATTCCTTTAGAATATGCGTACCCATCTGAATTTTCATAAATAATAAAATTCTGATTATTATAATTAGGAATTATTTTGTTAGAAAAATAAGTATAAAAAAGATCTAAATCTAAATTTCCTGATCCACTTAATCCTGTATAAATATAGTTCGTATTAAAAATTATACTTTTTGATTTCTCTGGGTTTAAATCTTCTAGTATTTTAACTTCTCTTTGTCCTGTTATAAAAGCATGATCCTCCGTAAATAAATTAACTAACCTAAAGCCTGTTCCTATATTGAGTCTTAATGAAAGCCACTGTCCAGGATTATATTTTAAATGAAAGCTTGGTGCATAAATAAATCCATGTTCATTATAATTGTCTATTCTTAAGCCTCCTATTAAAGATATTTTTTCAGATGGCTTGTATTGATCCTGAATTAATACTCCAGGAATAAATTGATTAGATTCTTTATTAATAATTATTCCATTTTTAACAGATTCTGTAGCAATTGTATTGTCATCATATAAATTGTTTCTTATTGATGCTCCTAATAATAAATCATGCTTTCCATATTTTCTGTCTAAAGTAAATTGTGAGAAAAAAATATCTTGTTTTGCCTCATAATAATCAGTTCCATAATAACTATTTTGATCATGCTTTGAATAAGAATAATTTAATTCAAAACCTTCTGTAAAAGCAAATTCATATTTCCCAAATATTTCAAATCTATTTGTATATACACTCTCTCCATAAATTTTATTATCTCCTCTAATTTTTTTATAATTGTTGTTTGTCAAATATTCTTTTACCCCATTTCTTCTATCTTCAAAATAATACCTTGCCGCAATAATAAATTCTTTTTTTGACTCTCTATAAATTTTCCATTTATTGAAAATAGAAAATCTTCCAAGGTTAATGTCATCCCCAAACCCGTCATTATTATAATCATCGTAATCACTTTTTCTATCCCAATTAATCCCAAAATATCCATATGATTTTCCAATACTTGGAGTTAAAGCTAGGTTGATAAAACTTTCCTTATGAGAAGTTCCTTGAACGTCTAAAGAAAGAAAAGGTTGCTCTTGTGGATTTTTAGTTATAATATTAATAACCCCAGCTACAGCTTCAGAACCATATAAGGTGCTACTTGGACCTTTTACTATTTCTAATCTATCTATTATCATGTTAGGGATTCCATTAAGACCATATACAGAAGCTAAGTTTCCATACATTGGAATTCCATCTAATAAAACGGATGTGTAAGGTCCCTCTAAACCATTTATGCTAATTGAATTTGTATAACATACTCCACAAGCAATTACTTCTTGCGCTCCATTAACTAGCTGTACAATTTCAGTAATATTTGCCCCTCCAGACGGAAGGAAAGAATTTATTTTTTTACTTGTTATCACATTAACTTTAACAGCAGATTCTGTAACAAATTCATCTTTTAATGTTCCTGTAATAACCACTTCATTTAGTCCATTTATATCTTCTTGAAGAATGATGTTTAAATTTTGTAAGTCAATTGTAGGGTCATGTAAGGAAATCTTTTTTGAAATATGTCCTAAAAATGAAACAAATAGTGTATTATGTTTCGAAAGATCTGCCCTTAAATAAAAATTTCCTTTTTCATCTGCAATAGTTCCTGTCTTAGAGTTTAAAATACTAACACTAGCATAACTTAATATTCCAAACTCTGAATTTATTGTTCCATTAATTTCTACAATTTGAGAATTTATGATCATAGGAATCAAAATAAAAAAAGACAATAAATATTTCATTAATAAAAATTAATTAGAACTAACCCAGTGCTACATCCAAAGTCATCATCACTATAAATCCACCAATAAAGCCAAGTGTGGCTATGTCTGTATTATTATCTTGCTGGGTTTCAGGGATCACTTCTTCAACAACTACAAATATCATTGCGCCTGCTGCAAAAGCTAATGCATAAGGTAAAATTGGAGTAAAAAAAGTAACAGCAACTGCTCCAATTACTCCAGCTATTGGTTCAACAATTGCAGAAGATTGGCCATACATAAAACTTTTCCATCTACTCATTCCTTGTCGTCGAAGTGGCATAGATACAGCTATCCCTTCAGGAAAGTTTTGAATTCCAATTCCAATTGCTAATACAACCGCTCCAGAAATAGAAGCTTCTGGAAGACCTGCTGCTACTCCGCCAAATAGTACCCCAATTGCTAATCCTTCAGGAATATTGTGTAATGTAATCGCCAAAACAAGCAAAGTTGTTTTATGCCAAGGCGTCTTTATCCCTTCTGATTCCTTAAAATTAATATGAATATGTGGCAGAACTTTGTCAAGTCCAAAAATAAATAGTGCTCCTAGAGCAAACCCAACTGCAGCTGGAATAACTTTAATAAAACCTTCTCCTTCTGACATTTCAATTCCAGGGGCGAGCAAACTCCAAAAACTTGCTGCAACCATGACCCCGCCGGTAAAACCTAACATTCCATCTAACAGGACTCTGTTCATAGATTTAAATAAAAAAACAAATGAAGCGCCAAAAGCAGTTAATCCCCATGTAAATAAAGTAGCAATTAAAGCTCCTAATATTGGATCTAAACCTTGAAAAAAATTAATAATTTCTTGATACATAGTTATATTTTGCTTACATAAATATTGTTAGCAGATTTTACAGAAATCGTTAAATTGGTTTCATCCAGTCCTATATGTATAGAGTTGTCAAAATCCTCAATATGAAGAATTTGAATGTTAGTCCCTAAAGCAATTTTTCTTTTGTCTAAAAACTTCAAAAATTCAGAAGAAGAATCTTTAACTCCAATAAATTTTCCTTTTTCTCCAATCGCCAAATCTGACAATAAAGCTCTATTAGAATACTTTATAAAACCTGCTGTATTAGG
>CAYSTA010000048.1:0-7748 GCA_964433845.1 uncultured Flavobacteriaceae bacterium | reverse complement strand
TTATTAATCTTATAATGTTTTTCGAAATACTTTTCTAATGCAGTTGACAGTGCTTCTCCAAAACTATTCCATTGAGTAGAGTTTTCCCTTACATCTGGAAGGGGTAATTCAAGTTGTATAGAACTTATTTTTCCTCCATTTCCATTAGATCCATATTTTGAAGTGTTGTATCCTCCACTAAAATATCTCATTCCCTTTGGACTTGGGTCATTTAAACTTGGTAAACATTTATATCCTAAATCATCTAGAATATTTCCAAAACTATTCTCGCCTCTTAATACTTGTGTGAAGTTTTCTGATGATATTTCTACTAATTTATTGATACTACTTTTACTTTGATAACTACCACTATTAAGTTCAGTATCCGTTTTATCTAGTTCACTAGCTGAAAGCAAGTAACCAAGCCAGATTCTTAAATCATTAAATCCATCTGGATTTGCTCCATGGCCATGCATGTCAATAAAAAGACCATAAGAATACTTTTCTAATACTTTATTATTTGCTGAATTTATATAATGATGGAATTCGTCCCATGCTCTTTTCGCATAAATGTTTCCTTGAGTCGCTTCATTAACCTCTCTATTTGCATCCATTTTTTTTCTATCAAGATTATTAATAATTAAATGTGGACGAGATCCATAATTTGATTTTAGAACATCCATTACAGCTTTTGAAAGTTCTTTTGTGTTTTTATCTGTAACCGTTGTACCAACTGTTCTGTCTGGAATTTGTGCAGGCATCATAGCACCACCATGTGGAGCGGCAATTATTACTGGTAGGTTTCCTGAATAATATTCTATATAATTATTTACTCCTGAATATTTTTGACCCGCAACATATGGCCCATCGCTTCCTAGTTCTGGAAAATTAATTTCTTCAACCTCAATAACTGTTTCTTTATCCCCACAGGAAATAAATATAAAGGAGGCAAAAAATAAATAAATTAAGTATCTAGATAACATACTTGAGTTTAAAATTATATAAAGTTAAACGTAAATTTATCTTTAGATTAATATAGCTCATTTTTTTAAGAAAAGATTCTATATTAGATTTTAATTATGATTTTAAAAATTAAATCTTATAAGATTGTATTTTTCCTATTATTTTTTTCTTTTAGTAATTATTCTCAGAACTTAAATTACATTTTTAAAAGCGGAAAAGAAGGTTACAAATGTTTTAGAATTCCTACAATCATAAAATCTAAAAATGGAACAGTTTTAGCCTTTGCTGAAGGAAGAAAAAATAGTTGTAGTGATACTAATGATATAGATATAGTTTTAAAAAAATCATATGATAATGGACTAACATGGTCTAAATTACAAGTTATTTGGGATGATGGTAAAAATACTTGTGGGAATCCTTCTCCTGTTTTAGACAATAAATCAGGGAGAATTAGTCTTCTATCAACATGGAATTTGGGAACTGACCATGAATGGGAAATAATTCAACAAAAAAGCAAAGATACTAGACGTGTTTTCTTAATTCATTCAATTGATAATGGAGAAACATGGACAAAACCAAAAGAAATAACTAGTAGTGTAAAAAAGCCAAATTGGACTTGGTATGCTACTGGCCCAGTTAATGGTATCCAATTAAAAAAAGGAAAGAAAAAAGGAAGATTAATTATTCCATGTGATCATATTGAAAGTGAATCAAAAAAATATTTTTCTCATATTATTTACTCTGATGATGGCGGTTTAGATTGGAAATTAGGTGGTTCAACAAATCAGGATAAAGTCAATGAATGCACTATTATTGAGTTAAACAATGGAAAACTAATTTTAAATATGAGAAATTATACTGATGATAGATTAAGAAAAATGTCTATAAGTGAAGACCAAGGAAAATCTTGGACTAAAATATATTCAGACAATTTTTTAATTGAACCCGTATGTCAAGCAAGTATGATCTCTTTAAAAAGGCCTCTTAGAAGAGAAGTAATTGCTTTTTCAAATCCCAATAGCAAAACTGATAGAGAAAAAATGTCAATAAAATTAAGTTTAGACAAAACAAAGACTTGGTCAAAAACTATTCTCTTACATAATGGCCCATCAGCTTATTCAAACTTGATTCAATTAAACAATAAAGAAATAGGCTGCTTATTCGAAGGTGGTAATAAGAGTCCCTATGAAGGCATAGCATTTAAAAAAATCCTAATTAAGAATTTATTATCTAATTAAAAATTTTAACTGTCAATTCTCCTTGAGAATTTATATGAGCTCTATACATTCCTGGAGTGTTCATTTCCATAGCTATGTTTCCTTTATTATCAATAGCGATTACACCACCATTTCCTCCAAGCTTAGCTACTTTATCATGAATTACTATTCTAGCAGCTTCTTTTACAGAAAGGCCCTTATATTCCATCAAAGCTGATATATCGTAAGCAACAACATTTCGTATAAAAAACTCTCCCCATCCAGTTGATGAAACAGCACATGTTCCATTATTAGCATAAGTGCCTGCTCCAATTACTGGGACATCCCCTATCCTATTCCATTTTTTATTAGTCATACCTCCAGTTGATGTTCCGGAAGCTAAATTTCCATTTTTATCCAAAACTACACATCCTACTGTACCGTATTTTTGGTTCATATATTCGGTTGATTTTATAAATGAAATCTTATCATTATTCAATTCCTTTTCTTTAACATTTTTTAAGCTTTTTATTCTTCTTTTAGTTAAAAAATATTCTTGATCAACTATATCTAAACCCTGTTCTTTTCCAAATTGATCTGCACCCTCACCAGAAAGAAATACGTGAGGAGATTTTTCCATTACTTTAATTGCAGCTGAAATAGGATTCTTTAAAGTTTTAACTCCTGCTACAGCACCAGCATTTAATGTTTTTCCATCCATAAATGAAGCATCAAGTTCAACTGTTCCTGATGAAGTTAAAACAGCTCCTTTACCAGCATTAAATAATGGTGAGTTTTCAAGAAAATTAATTGTTCTTTCAACAGCTAACTGACTCGATCCACCATCATTTATAATATTGTATCCGATTTTAATTGCTGTTTCAAGTGCATTTAAATATTGATTTTCCTTTTCATCAGACATATTTTCTTTTAATAATGTACCAGCTCCTCCATGAATGACAATTCCAAAATTTATATCTTTTTTTTCTTTTTCATTATTTAAACAACTAGTAAATAAAAAAATTATAATCAATAATATTTTTTTCATAATATTAAATTTTTAAGATTGAAAGAACAGGATGATGATCAGAAGCCCAACCCTTAAAAGGGGTTTTCAAATGAACATGTCTCGCGTTTTTAGGTTTAAGGTTTTTAATAAAAATATAATCTATTCTTTTTTTGGATACAAGTTTATTGTTAAAACCATTATATGTTCCATAATAATCATTTGATTTTTCAATATTTATTAAAACATCAATTAATTGCTTTTGAATTTTTTTTATTGAAAAATCATCATCTTCCAAATTAAAATCTCCAGTTAAAATTAAAGGAATATTATTTGAATTTACATTTTTAATCATATTTAAAATTAAATCTGTAGAATTTTTTCTTGCATCATTTCCTATATGATCAAAATGTGTATTAAAAACCCAAATCTTTTCTTTTGAAAGAATATTTTCAAATAATCCATAGGTGCATATTCTTTCCATTGCAGCGTCCCAACCAACAGATACTTTTTCTGGTGTAGGAGAAAGCCAAAAAGTATTCTGAAATAAAACTTTGTATTTCTTATTATTAAAAAAAACTGGACTGTATTCTCCCTTTGTTTTACCATCATCACGACCAACTCCAATGAAACTATAGTCAAGTAGTGATTTTGATAGATATAATAATTGAGAATGTGTTACTTCTTGAAGACCTGCAAAATCTGGATTTTCATCTTTAATAAATTTAATTATAGTAGATTTTCTGTTTTCCCAAACATTAATTCCATCATTTGGACTATTATAACGAATATTATAAGAGATAACTTTTAATTCATTAGAATTTAAAAAAAACAGTAAAGGAAAAAGGAAAAACATATTTTTCATATACTAAAAATAATAAAATATAAAAGCACTTTTTGGTTAATAATATTTCTATGATTATTTCTACATTTTTTATCTTTAATAATTAATGAAAAATAATTTATTAATCATCATTGTTTTAATATTCAGTTGTAATTCTAACAAATCAATTGATTTGAATCTAGATAATAAAGTAATAATTCCAAAAACATATGTTGTTTATAAAACATCTAACTCTATTGAAATCAATGGAAAGGAAGATGAATCTGATTGGGAAAAAGCAATTTTTTCTGATGATTTTATTGATATTGAAGGAAATAAAATTCCAAAGCAAAAAACAAATGTAAAAATGCTATGGGATGATAAATATTTATATGTTTTTGCTAAACTACATGAAGAACATATTTGGGGAGATCTAACTGAGAGAGACGCAATTATTTTTAACAATAATGATTTTGAGGTATTTATTAATCCTAATGATCATGTATTTAGCTATGGTGAAATTGAAATTAATGCTTTAGGAACACTATGGGATTTGTTTTTAAACAAACCATATAGACTGGGTGGAAAAGCTGATAGCAAGTGGGACATAAAAGGTATAAAATCAGCAGTTGATATTAATGGTACAATTAATAATTCAAATGACATTGATAATTATTGGACAGTAGAGTTAGCCATTCCTCTTAATGAAATATCTAAATTGAAAAATCCATATTCTGCAGATAGCACAAAACACGGTGATCTTTGGAGAATTAACTTTTCCCGAGTCAATTGGGATTTTGAATTTGTTGATGGAAAATATTCAAGAAAAAAAGAAAATGGAAAAATTCTTCCTGAATATAATTGGGTTTGGTCTCCACAAGGAAAAATCAACATGCATATACCTGAAAATTGGGGTTATCTAATTTTTTCTGACAATTCATTAGAAAAACAAATTTCTTATAGTACAGATATAGAACTTGAACAAACACTTTATGCAATATTTAGAGAAATCAAATTTGGAAGTCTAAAAAAACTAATAAATTTAAAACGAGGATCTAAAATAGAGTTTTCCCCAGAAAAATTTAATAAAAAGACTATTTTTAGTTCATTTCAAAAAACTAATAATGGTTTTATAATTCAAGTTAAATATAAAACTGGTCTTATAAAATATTCTATTGATCAAAGCGGCTTAATTAATAGAAATAACAGTAACTTTATTAAGTGAAAAAAATAATAGTTTTAATTATTATCATATTAAGCTCATGTAATAAAAACAACAATTATGTTAGTTTTAAAGGGAAAGTGATTAACCCAAATTCGGATTCATTATTAATCTACAACAATGATTATAAGAAAACCATTAAACTAAATGAAGACAATTCATTTAGTGATACATTAAACATAAAAGCTGGAAAATACATAATATATGATGGGAAATATGCTGTTTGGAGTTATTTAAAAAATGGTTACGATATTGAAATGAATGTAAAACCTAACATTTTAGATTCAGACGGTAACAAAATATCAAATTTTAGAGAATCTATAAATTTTAAGGGTAAAGGATCAGATATAAACAATTTTTTATTTGAATATAACTTAAGCCAATCTGAATCTGGAATGAATCTCTATGATCAAATGATGTCACTAGATTCTATAGGTATTAATACTGCACTTGATTCAATCAACAAAATATATATTAAGGAAGTGTCAGAATTAACAAATGATAATCATTTTCTTGAACTAGAAACAAAAAGCAGAGATAATTTTAAAAAAAGCTATATCAGTTTTTGGAATACAAAACAAGAAATTTTAAAACATAATGGGAAAAAGTCCCCCTATTTTAATTATGAAAATTTGTTAGGCGGAACAACTTCAATTGATGATTTAAAAGGTAAATATCTGTATATAGATATTTGGGCCACATGGTGTGGACCTTGTAAAGATGAATTCCCCTCCTTTAGAAAGTTAGAAGAAAAATATCACGGATTAGATTATTTAGATTTTGTAAGTATTTCCATAGACAAGATAACGGATAGAGGAAAATGGATAGAAATGATTGACAAAGAAAAATTATCTGGAATTCATTTATTAGCAGACAAGGATTGGAAATCTCAATATGTTATAGATAATATGATTGATCAGTCTGGAATTCCTAGATATATTATCGTTGATCCTAAAGGCTATATAGTAAATTCAGATGCTCCAAGACCAAGTCAAGAAAAAAAATTATATAGTATAATTGATAATCTAAATAATAATGTAGTCTCACAATGATTTTAAGAGACCACCATCGATTGGAATATTAATTCCATTTATATAGGAAGCTTTTTCAGAAGCTAAAAAAGTTACTAGATATGCAAATTCTTTTGGATCTCCTATCCTTTTTAAGGGAACTAGATTTTCCATCGCACTAAAAACTTCTTCAATTTTAATATTTAATTTTCTAGCTTTTTCTGAATTAAGCTCATTAATTCTTTCAGTATTAAAATAACCTGTAAGTATATTATTAACTGTTACATTATGTGAACCTATTTCATTTGCAAGTGTTTTTCCCCAAGTTGTTACAGAAGATCTAATGGTATTAGATAAGGCTAAATAACTAAGTGGCTCTTTAACAGAGACTGAAGTCATATTTATTATTCTTCCCCATTTATTTTTTTTCATGTTTTCTAATGCAAGCATAGTTGTGGATACTACACTTTTAAATAATAAATCAAAAGATTTTTGATAATCTTCCAAAGAAACATTCATGACGTCCCCTGAACTGGGTCCTTGAGTATTATTAACCAAAATATCTATAGGATTAGAAGACAAGTATTCTTCGATCTTAGTTTGATATTGATTAAAGTCATTATAATCTACAACTAAATAATCATGATTAAGACCTGTTTTTTTATTTAATTCTTTGACGTTTTCTATCAGTAGTTCCTCATTTCTAGCTACTAAAGTAACTTGAGCACCAGACATTGCTAATTGATTAGCTACAGCATTACCCAATCCTTTACTGCTTCCTCCTACAAGGGCTCTTTTAGATTTTAAAGATATGTTCATCTATATTCTTCTCTAACAGGACTAAAAACATCCATTAATTTACAATCAGTTAAAGCCTTTCCTGAATGTGGAACATTTGAAGGAATTACAACAACATCACCATCACTATAGGTTTGTTTCTCATTAGCTACAACAAATTCAAACTTACCACTTACGACATGCATTATTTGTTCATGGATATGATTATGTTTCTCAACTATTGAATCTTTTTTCACATCCCAAAAAACCCAACTAATTTTTTCTCCATGAACAAATTTCCCTTTAAAACCAGGAAAAATCTCTTTTTCTTTAATTTCTATTAAATTCATAAAACTATTTATTTTAATTTAAAGTTATAACAAATATTAAACAACTTAAATTAAACATATTTACTAGTATTTTGCATATATTTGAAAGGCTAACATAAAAAAAATTAAAATGAAAAAATTACTATTATTTTTTACATTATGTATGTTCACATCATGTAATAACACTGCTGTAAAAAAAATAACTGACTCATTAAGTAATTCAAATCCAGATTATGCTAAGAATTTAGCTACTGCAAAAAAACTCTTTGAACTTCATGGGGAAGAAGATATTGATGCTCAATTAGCTCTTGTAAGTAAAGACATAGAATCAAACACGTCATTATATGGTTCTGAAACTTCAAACTATGATCAATATGTTGCTATGTTAAAAGGTTATCATGCAGCATTTGATAATATAAAATATACTGCTAATAACTGGCTTC
>CAYSTA010000047.1:0-8999 GCA_964433845.1 uncultured Flavobacteriaceae bacterium | reverse complement strand
GAAGAGAATTTAAATCCCACTTTAGCCTAATCAGAGCTTGGTAAAAAAGATTAGACAGAGTTAATCCATTTTTCAATTTTTTCTTCAAGCAATTCCAATGGAATACAACCTGATTCAAGGACTTTTTCATGAAAAATCTTTATATCAAATTTTTCACCCAATTTTTTTTCAGCTTTAGAACGTAATTCACGAATTTTTAATTGACCTATCTTGTATGATAATGCTTGGCCTGGATTAGCCATATAACGTTCAATCTCTGATGTAATGCTAGCTTCTGACTCAGCCTCATTATCTAAAGAATACTGTATTGCTTCTTCTCTAGACCATCCCTTAGTATGAATTCCAGTATCTACAACAAGCCTAATTGCTCTATGCATCTCTGCACTAAGCATTCCAAAATATTGGTATGGATCATCATATAAACCTAATTCTTCACCCAATGATTCAGAATACAATGCCCATCCTTCTCCATAAGCGCTATACCAAAGACTTTTTCTAAAAGAAGGTAAAGATTCATTTTCTTGTTGTAATGAAATTTGAAAATGATGTCCAGGAATAGCCTCATGAAGAAAAAGATCTTCATCAGAGAAAAAGTTATACTTGTTTATATCTGGTATTGGCACATAAAAAATACCTGGTCTTGTGCCATCTAATGAACCTGGATTATATTGTGCACTGGCAGATTTTTCTCTAAACGATTCTGTCCTCCTTACTTCAAATGGAGTTTTAGGTTGTAATCCAAACAAGGAATTTACCTTATCCATCATTTTTGAATGAATACTATTAAAATTATCTATTACTTGACTTGGTTTATCAAAAGGAGTTAACTCATCTAATTCTCTAACATAATTAAAAAAAGATTTTAAATTTCCATTAAAACCTACTTTATTTTTTATTGATTCCATTTCTGAAGATATTCTTTCAACTTCACTAAGCCCTAAACTATGAATTTCATCAGCAGTCATATTGGTTGTGGTGTATAGTTTAATAGAATAGTCATAATATTTTAATCCATCTTCTAAGGCATCTATTCCACTAGAATTCCTTCCATGTTTTATATATTCATTTTTCATAAAATCATACAAAACTTTATATGAAGGAATGATCTTATTTAATACCATGTTTTTATAATTATTTCTTAATGTTGATTTTTCTTTGTCAGTAAAACCAGAAGGAAATTGCCTAACTGGGCTATAAAACAAATTAACATTTAGATTGGAATTTAAAATTACTTCTAGTTGAGGGATAACTTTTTCAATTAATGATTTAGGCAATACATGTCCATTATTAATTCCTTCTCTCATTCTGTCTTCAGCACTCTTTAGCCAAAGCAAATAGTCATCTATTCTTTTAATCCAGTTATTATAATCTTTTATTGTCTTAAATGGTTGAGCACTTAGTCCAGCAGCAAATTGACCTATATCCAGCTGTAAAGTCCACATCTGATTAATTGGAGTAAGGTGTTCATTAAAATTTAATCTTTCTAAATTTCTAGAACATTCCCATAGCATAATTTTTTTACTTAATTTATCGTCCTCATTTAATTTATTATCATCAAATTTTTTTAAATGATTAACATAGTCTGAATAATGTTTTTTTTCTTTGTTTCTAAATTCATTCGTTAAGTTATTTGGAAGAAAATCATTATAACGTAGATCTCCTTGTCTAGTTGCATTTAAAGGGTATAATTTTAAACTTTCTTGATAATAATTTTCAAAAACTTCATTTATTTCAAAACTGATATTTTTTTCAGATTTGCAACTTAAAAAAAAGAAAGAAAAAAGAATTAAAATATTTTTTAAATTATTCATTTGAAAATCATTTTATTTATTTGGAATATACCACATATTATCAACTTTACTAACTCCTCCTTTCATTTCAGATTGTACTATTTTATCGATTATAAAAATTCCTTGTAAAGCCATGTTATCAAATGTATCTATTCCATTATTTGGAAAATTTTTTCTGGTTCGATGAATATTGTATTTATTTGAAAAAGATCTATCAAAAACTTTTTCTATTTCTTCTTTACCAATCATAAATCCAAGCAAACCTCCCCAAGTAGATGTAGGGTTATCAGAATCCCATCCTGAAAGAGCTCCTATTTTAATTGTTTCTTTTAAATCGCCTTCACCATAAAACAAGCTAATTAAACTTGATGCAAAATTTATTCCAGCAGCAAAACAACCATTACAATTCAAGTTTCTTGAAGTAATATCATATCCATCCATTTCATTTAATTGATATCTGTAATATATAGAGTCTCTTGTTTGTTCCCATTTAATTTTAGATTCATATTTCGTTTTGACATAGTCATACATTTTAGAGGAGTATGAATTTTTTGGAAGAACTGTTCTTGATTGATCAGCCATCCAAATTAATTGATCCTTTATCTTTAATTTTTTATCAACCTTTGATGCTAAAGAATGCATCATGACATAAAATTCTGAAATCCAAGCTGCATTTTCTCTTGCCGTAGTTCTGATTGGTAAATAAGACATTTTTAAAGCAATATCTTCTCTTCTTGGAGAAAGTAATCCAAAAATTTCTGTAGTTAATTGAGCATCTATCATATCATAATGTTGATTTAAATTTACATTACTTGTTTGAGGGGGTAAAACCCCTTCTTTCATTAAATCAAATGCTCTTTGATTAGAAACCCACAAATAATTTTCTTCGTCATGTTTAATATGATTTAACCAACCTTCTTTAATTTGTAAGTCAGTTAATATATGTGAATTATTGGATATAAGATACTGATACATGTACTCTATATCTGTATCATCATCAGAGCCCCAAATTTCATTTTTGTTTTTAAAAACAAAATCTATTTTAATCAAAGAATCAATGTTACTAGATTCTCCTGACCAAATATTTGGCTGATCAACCCCTCCCCAATCATCTCTAGTATAAAAATCTCCAGTCTTAATTTCACCTATATTTCCAATTTTATCCATTTCAGTTATTAAACCAGTCCAATTTGCTATACATTGACCGAGCCAAAATCCATATAATTTATCATAATATTCAACTCTAGATAAAGAAACGTCTGTCGATTTGGGAGAGTATGGTATATACTCTATATTATCCGAAAAAACTACTTTTAGATTATCATTTTCAGAAAAATTACAGGAAATAAAAGCTATAGCTATTAACCAAAAAATAATTTCTTTCATAAAAGACTAATTATCCCTTAATTTTTCTCATAGTCTTTTCAGGCAGTACTTTATAACCCATATTATACAAAGTAAATCCAAATATGTCAGCATATTGATCAATTGTCTTAGAAATTGGTGTTCCTGATCCATGACCTGCATTAGTTTCTATTCTTATCAAAACAGGATTTAATCCAGCATCTTTATCTTGAAGTTCAGCTGCAAATTTAAAAGAGTGAGCTGGTACTACCCTATCATCATGATCTCCTGTTGTAATTAATGTTGCTGGGTAAACTATATTATTTTTAACATTATGAACAGGGGAATAACCTTTTAAATATTCAAACATTTCTATAGACTGTTCAGATGTTCCATAATCATATGACCATCCAGCACCTGCAGTAAACTTGTGATATCGTAACATATCTAAAACTCCAACTGCAGGCAATGCGACTTTCATTAAATCAGGCCTTTGAGTCATAGTTGCACCAACTAAAAGCCCTCCATTTGATCCACCTCTAATTGCTAAAAATTCAGATGATGTATATTTATTATCTATTAAGTATTCAGCAGCAGCAATAAAATCGTCGAAAACATTTTGTTTATTTTTTTGAACGCCTGCATTATGCCACTTTCTTCCATATTCTCCCCCCCCTCTAATATTTGGCACTGCATAAACTCCTCCTTGTTCCATCCATACTGCATTTGCGACACCAAAACCAGGTGTTCTACTTATATTAAATCCTCCATAGCCATATAAAATAGTTGGGTTTTTACTATCTAACTCTAAACCTTTTTTATATGTTATAATCATAGGAACCCTTGTACCATCTTTTGAATTATAAAAAATTTGCTTGGATTCATAATTATTGAAGTCAAAATCAATTGAAGGTTTCCAGTATTCTTTATAATCCCCAGATTTTACATTATACTTAAATGTTGTAGATGGAGTATAATAATTGGAAAAACTAAAATATAATTCATCTTGATCTTTTTTTCCATTAAATCCTCTTGCGCTTCCAATTCCTGGAAGTTTAATTTCTCTTATCATTTTACCTGAGTAATCATACTGATAAACTTTTGAAATAGCATCAACCATATATCTTGTAAAAAAATACCCTCCACATTTTGAAGCATTTAAAACAAATTCATTTTCTGGAATAAAATCTTTCCAATTTGATTTAGATGGATTTTTTGATGAAACAGAAACAATTTTATTGTTTGGAGCATTATAATCTGTTACTAAAAAAAGTTTAGAATCCTTGTTGTCTATTAAATAAGTGTTTGAATCATAATCACCTGAAATAGTTCTTAATTTTGAATTAGTTGTTAAATCTTTAATAAAAAGTTTGTTCCCTGTAGTTTTTTTTGCAGCATTGATTACTAAAAACCTATCATCAGAAGTGACATATCCTCTTATATATCTATTTTTTTCATCCTTATTTCCTCCATATATTAATTTATCCTCTTTTTGAGATGTACCTAATTTGTGATAATATAATTTATGTTGATCTGTTTTTTCCGATAATTCACTTCCTTTAGGTTTATCATACGATGAATAATAAAATCCATCATTTGATTTCCAACTAATTCCTGAAAATTTTACATCTACCAAAGTATCTTCAATAATTTGATTAGATTCAACATTTATTACTATAATCTTTCTCCAATCACTTCCTCCTTCAGAAATACTGTATGCTAAAAGACTACCATCTTTTGAAAAAGAAGTTCCTGCTAAAGAAGTTGTTCCATCAGAAGAAAAAGTGTTAGGATCTAAAAAAACTTCCGGTTCGTCATCTTCTAATTGTCTATAAAGTACCATTTGGTTTTGGAGACCTGAATTTTTATAGAAATAAGTATATGCACCTTCTTTAAATGGTGCAGATATTTTTTCATAATTCCATAAATCAGAAAGTCTTGTTTTAAGCTCTTCTCTAAAAGGAATATTGTTTAAATAATCATAGGTAACCTCATTTTGCTTAATAACCCAGTTTTCTGTTTCAGATGACATATCATCTTCAAGCCAACGATAATTATCAATTACTTCAGTTTCAAAATATGTATCAATAACGGGAATTTTTTTTGTTATATGATACTCTAAAGACCTATTATCATTACATGAATTAACGAAGAATGAAAAAATTAGCATTATTACTAAAAAGAAATTATTCTTCATAAGAAATTTACAATTAGTAGGCTTTAATAAATTTGATAAATTATTCATAATTAATGATTTAAGATTTTCTTTATTAATATAATAATAAAACATTTCATATTTATTAACAAAGAGATATAATAAATCACTAATATTGACAAATGAAAAAATCTTGTATTTTATTTTTTTTATTCATTTTAATTGAGATCCATTCACAAGAAGTAATTAAAGACTATCCTTTATCTAATATTATTGAAGAAACATCAGGTTTAGAAATAGTTGGAGATTTATTGGTAACACACAATGATTCTGGAGGAGAAGCAAGCTTATACTATCTTTCAAAAAAAGGGAAAATTTTAAAAAAAAGAAAAATACAATCTGCCTCAAATAAGGATTGGGAAGATATCACAAAAGACAGTAAGTATTTATACATTTCTGATTCTGGAAACAACTACAATAATAGAAGAGATCTTAAAATATATAAAGTTCCAATAGATGAAAACAGTAAAGAAAAAAATCAAATTATTTCATTTAATTATCCAGAACAAGAATCCTTTAAAATAAATAGAAATACTATTTATGATGCGGAAGGATTAATTTCAATTGATAACAATCTTATAATTTTCACAAAAAATCGTGCAAAAAAAATAACTGAATTTTATTCAATTCCTAAAGAAGAAGGAAGCTATGATGCTAAAAAAATTGGGACACTGAATACTAACTCTATAATAACTGGAGCAGATTATAATCAAAAGCTTGGGTTACTGGCATTAACTTCTACAGTTAGTTTTAATGAATATTATTTAATTACAGTTAAGGACTTTTACTTAAATAAAACAAATAATTATAAAATTAATATGTTTAAAATTCCTATTGGAAAAACTCAAGTAGAGGCAGTAAAAATTATAGATAATAAAAACTTTTGGATAACATCAGAGGATGAAAAAAGCTCAAAATATGCTAGACTTATAAAACTATCCTTGTAAAGAAACAAGTTTAGTTATTTGTTTAGCATTAGATGAAATAACATTCCACTTCTTTTGATTAATTAATTTTCTTGGTGCAATCCAACTTCCTCCAATTCCTAAAATCAACTCTGAATCTAAATAATTTTTTACATTGGAAAAGTTTATTCCTCCAAGTGGAATATATTTTAAATTTAAATGGTTATAAGGGGCGTTTATTGAATTTAAATAATTTATTCCTCCTAAATTTTCAGCTGGAAAAAATTTTAAAACTTTACACTTGTGATCAATAGATATTTCGATATCACTTGGACTAGATATTCCAGGTGAAAATGGTAAGTTGTTTTTAAAAGCTAAATCGATAATTTTAGGATTACACCCTGGAGAAACAGCAAAATTTACACCTGAATCTATAGCGAATCTAATCTGATCTTCATTAATTACAGTTCCTAATCCAACTAAAATTTGAGGAAAATTTTTAAGAATTAATTCTGCTGCTTTTTGAGAAACATTAGTTCTTAAAGCAATTTCTACTATATTAATCCCTTGATTTAGTAATGTTTCACACAATGGCTTAACATTTTCCAATGAATCTATTTGTAAAACTGCAATAACTTTAGATTTATTTATTTCTTGAAAAACATCTTTCATTTAATCTATCTTTTTATGTGTCCTCTATAATTATCGGATCCAAATTCTAAGATATCTTCCTCATTAAAATAATTAATATCTCCCTTAATGGTTTGAGTTAATGCAAAGCACGAATTTGAAAAATTTATAATCTTTTGAGGATTATAACCTTTAATTAAACCATGAATAATTCCTGATGAAAAAGCATCTCCTCCTCCAATTCTATCAATAATATCCATTTCAAATGATTTACCAATAAAATAGTTTCCATCAACTTTAATTAAACCACCTAGCTGATTATATGTAGCATTAATTTGATTTCTTATCGTTAAACCTATTAAATCAAATGAAAAGTCTTTAGAAATGAATTCACAAGCATCTTGAGTTATTTGTTCTAATTCTGAAAAATTATTTGAAGACTTATATTTATATCCAAAAACGTCTGATATTGATCCTATATTACCAATTAAAATATCAACATCATTAATTATTTTTGAAATAAAACCATAAGCTTCTTTTTCATTCCATAAATTTCTTCTATAATTTAAATCAAATACAATTTTTACATTATTTGATTTTGCAATTTTAACAGATTTA
The DNA here is from genome assembly GCA_964433845.1 of uncultured Flavobacteriaceae bacterium. Taxonomy (GTDB): domain Bacteria; phylum Bacteroidota; class Bacteroidia; order Flavobacteriales; family Flavobacteriaceae; genus MAG-121220-bin8. The sequence goes on along the minus strand of CAYSTA010000047.1, from coordinate 1,497 downwards.
AGAACATTATCTTGACATTCCTTTGATAATGAGGGTGTAATTCCCGACAAAACAAAATATGATGAATTATTAAAAACATCATTCCATACTTTATCATCAATTTTTTCTTTTGAAAAGCAGCTATCAAGTCTATCATAAATGATTTTAGAACCTCTGAGTGATGCTCCATGTTCAATAAAATAAGTTCCTATTCTACCATTTCTAAAAATGATATCATTAGTGTTTACCCCAAAACTTTTTAGAAAACGATTGGCAGATTTTCCCAGTGCGTTATTAGGAAATGAAGTAATCATTTTAGTGTTATGTCCAAGAATTGAAAGACTAGTAATTATATTACTTTCGCATCCTGCATAAGATAGATTTAAGCTTGTAGCTTGTTCTATTATTTGTGAATGATTTGATGGAGTTAATCTTAATAGTAACTCACCATAACCAACTATTATATCTCTTTTCAAATTTTAATATTTAATTAAACTGTACTTCCTAATCCCAAAACAACTGATGATGCTATAAGGACTACCAAACCTAATAAAAGTAAATTAAATGGCTTTTTTGCATTTTTCCACTCCCCTGCTCTATAAGCCCAGAAATTACTAATAATTAAAGAAAGACCTAATAACATTGGCCAACCTATTACAGGTCCTATATCACCTAATAAAGCAGCACCTTGTCCATACACTCCAAGAGCTGCAAACCAACATAAACCAGCAATAAAAGACCATCTATAAGCTTTAAAAGATTCTATTGCTTTAAAAGATTTCCAAGAATTGTTTTTAAATAGCAAGTAAATACAATATAAAGCATTCATTATGAAAGCTCCCCAAAGAACCACAACCCAAGCAGCCAAACTAGAATTTCTTGTAATAACTCCAAACTCTTCAGCAGTTTTTGCTATAGGAGTTGCATTAGAAAAACCTACATTTAAAAGAGCCGATAAAACTCCACAAACTATTGCAATTGAAATTCCTTTAGTAATATTTGAATTATTAGAATTAGTTGAATTTTGTAATTTATCTCTATCAATTCCTGCTTTTGCTGTAAGAGCAACTCCTACAAGAGATATTAATAAACCTCCAATTACATATTGAAAAACAGGATCACTTGTTGAATTAGAACCTTGAAAAAAAGGAATTAAGCTTCCAACGGAACCTGCTAGTCCCATTACTATACCCATTGTTAAAGACAAACCTATATAAGGAACACTTACACCAAACATAATTCCTCCTATTCCCCATAAAAAACCATAAAGCATTGCCATTTGAATAGATTCAATTGGAGAAGAAGAAATAATTAGGAATAAATCAGGAATAACGATAATGGCCCAAATAAATGGAAAAATTATCATGGCTATAGTAACATGAACAAGCCACCATGCCTCCCAAGATAAAGGTGACATGTACTTCATTCCAAGCCCAAAAGATCCTTGAAAAAAACTTGCAAAAATTAATAAAATAAAAGGTAAAAGTAATTCCATAGTTTATATTTTAAATTATTTAT
>CAYSTA010000046.1:0-9139 GCA_964433845.1 uncultured Flavobacteriaceae bacterium | reverse complement strand
TAATCCAGATTTATTAGGGAGCAAATTTTCTTTAGGAACTTTAACATTATTGAATATTAATTCTCCTGTCGAACTTGCCCTTAAAGACCATTTGTTATGAGTCTCAGGAGTACTAAATCCTTTCATGTCTCTTTCAACAATTAATCCATGAATTCTTCCTTTTTCATTTTTTGCCCATACTATTGCTATATCTGCAAATGGAGAGTTTGAAATCCAAAGTTTAGCACCATTTAATAAAAAGTGATCTCCCCTATCTTTAAAGTTTGTGATCATGTCGCTAGGATTTGAACCATGATCAGGTTCAGTTAAGCCAAAACAACCCATAAATTCTCCTGATGCCAATTTTGGAAGGTATTTTTTCTTTTGATCTTCACTGCCATATTTCCATATTGGAAACATAACAAGTGATGATTGAACTGAAGCTGTTGATCTAATTCCTGAGTCTCCCCTTTCTATTTCTTGCATTAACAAACCATATGAGATATGATCAAGCCCTGCACCCCCATATTTTTCAGGGATATAAGGTCCAAATGCACCAATATTAGCTAGGCCTTTAATAAGTTGAGCAGGAAATTTTGCTTTTTGTGCGTATTCTTCAATTATAGGCGAAACAGATTTTTTCACCCAATCACGCGCAGAGTTTCTTATTAATTTATGTTCCTCAGTTAATAATTCATCAAGATTATAATAGTCTGGAGCTTGAAAAAGATCTTGTTTCATTTTATGAAAATTATGCAATACAAATTTAGTTAATGCTTATTTAAGTTTAAGTTATTTTTAGAATAAACTCTAATTTACTTTTTTTTTACAAAAATGGACATAAATGGACACTATAAAAAAGGTATGTCTCAAATGTCACGCTATAAAGAACAACACACTCCCCTACTTTCATTTCTAACTGACTTTAAGTATATTAGAGTATGAAAAAGCTACTATTTCTTCTATTATTTATTCTACTTGGTTTTTCTTGTTCAATGATTAAAGTTGGTAATACTAGTCATTCAAAGGAAGAAGTTGACACTGGTTATGGTACTCAACAAAAAAAGAACATAACTACTGCAATAAGTACTGTTTCTGGTGAAGAATTAACTAAAAGTCCTACACACAATACATCTGAAGCACTTAGCGGCCAAGTTCCTGGTCTTAGAGTACGTGAAAGTAATGATCTAGGGGATTACTCATCAATCTTCATTAGAAACTTCGGTGACCCCCCACTCATTATTGTTGACGGAATTGAAACACATTTAGATGATATAGATCAAAATGATATTGAATCTATTTCGATTCTTAAGGACGCAGCAGCAGCAATATATGGTTCTAGAGCAGGAAATGGAGTTGTAATTATTAAAACAAAGCGAGGAGTTAAGAATTTTAAATAATCTATTTTTTTAAACTAAACAATAGGCATATCTTCTTCTTTTAGAATTGTTGTAAATTGTCGCGATGAAAAAGCTAATTCTGCTTATAATATTCCTTTCATTCTGTTTTAATTCTTATTCTCAAGAGAGAAAAAACATTGAAGCATATAGATTTAGTACACCTCCCCTAATTGATGGAAAATTAAACGAAAAAGAATGGCAGAAAATTAAACCTGCCAGTAATTTTGAAATATTCAAGCCTACTACTAGATTTGGAAAGAAGATACCTAAAGGTTATGAATCGTTTGTATACTTTGGATATGATGATAAAGCCGTTTATTTGGCTGCTGATTTTAAACATCCAAATCCAAAAGAAATTAGGAAGCAATTTAGCAAAAGAGATGTAATTACTGGATTTGATGCTGAAGGATTTTGGGTTTCTCTAGATACTAACGATGATAAACAAAGTCACTTCACGTTTTTGGTGACAACTTCTGGAGCATTATCCGACCTATACGCTGACGGGGGATGGGATAGCAACAGCACAAATTATGACACTGTCTTTGATAGTAAATATCACATAAATGATGATGGTTGGACTGCAGAAATGATAATTCCATACAGTGCTATACGTTTTCCAAAAAAACAAATACAGGATTGGGGAATTAATTTCGGAAGAGATCTTTCGGGCGAATTAAAGGAGGAGTATATGTGGAATCCTGTAGATTTAAAAAATGAATCATACGAAGAGTCAATGGGGTTAGTCAAAAATATTCAAAATATTGATCCACCGGTAAGATTATTCTTTTATCCTTATTTACAATCTGCAGTAAACATTCAAAAAAGTTTAAAGCCAAGCTCATCATATTCAGCTGGCTTAGACTTAAAATATGGGCTATCTAATAGCTTTACATTAGACTTCACTTTAATTCCTGATTTTGGACAAGTTTCATTTGATGATAGAGAATTGAATTTATCCCCATTTGAGCAACAATTTTCTGAAAAAAGAGCTTTTTTTACAGAAGGAGCAGATTTATTTAAAAAAGCTGATGGAAGAGGGCCCAGATCTGGTGGACCTTTTTTTTACAGTAGAAGGATTGGTCAAGAAATTAATTTTAATGAAAATGATTATCTGAATGATGATGAAGAAATTTTAAGTTATGATGAAAAACCGGACTTAATTAACTCATTGAAAGTAACTGGAACGACAGATGGTAAGTTAAGTATTGGCTTTTTAAATGCTGTAACTGCTAAAGCTTTTGCTTACATTAAAAACACTAATGATAATTCTACTAGAAAAGTTGAAATCAGCCCATTAACAAACTATAATGTAATTTCTTTAAGTCAACAATTTTTGAACGACTTTTCTTCTATAAGTTTTTTAAACACTAATGTTAACAGATCTTCAGGTCCTAATGCAAATAGCTCTGCAATAGTATTTGATATTTATGATAAAAGGAGAAAATATAACTTTAATTCAAAATTTTTTCAAAGTTATGCTCCTAGGTTATCAGAAAAGAAAGGATTTAGAGCTACTTTAACTTTCAGAGAGCTGAAAGGAAAATTCAAATACACTCTAATGTGGGGCGGTATGGATAGATATTATAATCAAAATGAATTAGGGTTATCAAAGTTTAATAATTTACAAAGATTTAATGTTACGTTAAATTATCAAATATTGAAAGAGAATCGTTTTTTTAGATCATACAATAGCTACTTATCTATAAATGAAAGATATAGATTTAATGAATTTGATAGAACTGGCGGTGGATTTAGATTTGGAAATAATTTTACCCTTCAGAATTTAATTGAGTTAGAGCTTGATTTTGAATATGCAGGAAGTGAAAAAGATTTTTTTGAGCCAAGAGTTAGGGATAGATATGTTATAGATCCAGAAAATTTTGGAATAAAATTTGGCTTAAAAACAAATACAAATAATATTTTTTCATACGGATTTGAATATGAAAACAATGAGTTTAACAATAAACAATTTGATGAAAATAAACATTCAAATTCTATAATGCTTTCAGCAAAATACAGAATCTCTAACCAAATCACATTAAATATTTCTACTCAGAATGAGAATGTTTCTGATGATGTTGGATTTATAAAAAAAAATAATAATAATATTTATTTTGGAAAAAGAAAAATTAAATCAATAGAAAACAATATAGATTTTGAGTACAACATAAATCCCTCAAAATTTTTATCTCTAAAATTTCGAAATTTTTGGAGTTCAGCTAAATTTGATGAAATTCTATATAACTTACTTGAGAATGGTAAAAGATCAATTATTGATTATAATTTACTTGACTATGATCCCAATACCAATTTTAATCTCTGGAATTTAGAATTAAATTATGAATGGTGGTTCTCACCAGGAAGTACTTTAACAGTTCAATATAAAAATCAAATTTTTAATAGAGATAATAAATCAGGTATAAACTACTACGAAAGTTTAAAAGAATTATTTGAAATACCTGTTGAACATCAATTTTCTTTAAGGGTAAACTACCTTATAGATTATAATAAACTAAGAAGAAAAAGAGGAGTGGGACAAAGCAAGTGATGAAGAAAAAGAGAAATTAGTTAAACCATAGGCATATCTTCTTATTTTAAAATTATTGATTTCTACTATTTAATGCTGAATTAAACATTACTAAAGAAGTGTAGATTATAACCACAATCACCACCCATCTAAGTGTATTGAGTGGCAATGATTTTACTAGAAATGCAGCAATTAAAACAGCAATAATTCCAGGAATCGCCATAGATATGGAAGCTTTTCTGTTATAAGCACCTTCTTTAATGAATTTTGCCGATGCAGGTGGCATTAGAAAAGCACAGGAGCCCATCATAATTGGGAAAGCTACCAAAGGGGACATTCCTAAAGCATAGACTAAAGCCATACAAGGAGCGTACAAACCAATACCTACGGTCATAAGAGCACCAAGAATGAAATTTGCTCCAATTGCTAAGGCTAATTTCCCTCCACCTAAGCCAATAGCTTCTCCTCCACTTTGTATCCAATTCATTTGTCCGGATAGCATAAAAAATGCAGTAACTAGTAAGGCAAATCCCATGGTTAACTGAATTTTTTTTACGGACAACTTTGCAACTATTCCGGCACCAAGAATAGCACCTGCTGCTGCTGATAACAACATGGATATTAGAGTAATGGACTCTACTTCAACAATTTGAATAAAAATCAAGGCTTGGATTAAAACTGGAATTGTGTTTGATACATTCAATGTACCGGGTAAAATCCTATCTTCTGTTTGCTTTGTAAATTTCAATAATGCCGTTTGTGGGGCAAAAGCACCGATACCAAGAACATCAAAAAAATTAACAACAAATCCTATTAAAGTTGTTTTCACAACGCTAACGTTTTCCAGAACTTTTCGGTGTTTAATAATGTCTTTGCTTAGAACATATATAAAAAATATTGATAATATAACAAGGGTAATCCAAATAGCTATAGTCATAATTAGGAGGGTTCTAATAAAATAAATTCATGAATCTATGTTTGATTAGGGAGTAACTATAATGTTTTTTTGTGTCATTTTTTCCTTTATAGCACAAGCCGTTTTTGTCATTGCAAGTCCACCCTTTCCTGTACATTTAACGCAACTTGGCATTTGTTTACTAACTGAAGATACTGTTTCAATAACCTCATTTAGAGGAATAAGAGCATTATACCCAGCACAAGACATTGTTGCCGATGAAAGTGCATTTACAGCTGCACTTACATTTTTTCCCAAACAAGGAGCTTCTACACGATCTGCTATAGGATCACAAACCAATCCAATCATATTTTGAATTGCCATAGAGGCTGCATCAACAGCCTGCCTAGCTGTTCCACCAAACAATTGAACTATTCCAGCAGCTGCCATACCTGCTGATGCTCCACATTCAACTTGACAGCCATGTTCCTCAGCAGAAAACCCTGGTCCCATTGCAAAATACACTCCAATAATTCCTGTGGCAAAATAGGCATTAATCAATTCTTCTTGAGTAGCGTTTATATCGTCTGCTACAGCTCTCAACACTCCTCCCACAACACCACAAGAACCAGCTGTCGGATTTGCAACAACAACTTCCATAGCACTTTTCGATTCCATAATTGCCGATACATTTGCTATAATTTGATTAATAATAGAATTTTGTAGAATTTTATTCTGCTTTTTTGCATTATTGATTAAATGGGATTGTTGTGGCAAAATTCGATCATTATAGGTTGTTCCTTCTAAACCTGTTTTAATGCTACTCTCTATAATGCTAACAAGATTCTTCATTCTATTAATGACATCAGAATCTTCTAATCCACTCTGGCATTGTTCATAAATTAACCCAATTGCCCCCAAATCAAGATTTTCTTTTTCGGCAAATTCTAAAAGTGATGAAATCGAAGTAAATGGCAGTTCTCTTTCGTTGCCTGCAATAATTGGCAGCACAGGTTTTGAAAGAATCAATTCATCACAACTTACTATACTATTCAATTTTTGAATTGTTTTATCAGAAACTTCTTTTGAAAACTTCATGTTTATCAGTCGTCTATTATTACTAAATGATTCTGCAATAGATTTGCTTTGTGGAAACATAGATTTAAGTTCTTCTAAAGTTGTTTCTTTTGAGCTATTAAAAAGACATAGCTCATAAAAATCTCCACAAATTTTAACCTCAAAACCATCAATATTTTGAATTTCAAAGGATCCTCCACCTATTGATATAGCAACTACTTGAATATTTTTTCCGTTAACACCTTCCAATAATAAGCGAAACGTATTTACGTGATTTGTTTTAAATGAATTTATTTTATAATGTATTGAAATACCCAGCTCATTGGCAACTAGTTCTGTGTTTTTCATTCGGTCATCAGTCATTTCCAAACCTAACAACCCTCCCTCTATTCCAAGCGATGTACCTTGTTCTTTATAGTTAGACGCCCACGCACCATCCTTGTCAAAGTCAATAATAGCTTTTTTAAGAGGTTCATTTAAAATATCCATGCAAGTTTTAGCAGCACGCCATGAAGCAGCTGTATGCGAGCTTGATGGGCCCCGCATGACTGGTCCAATGACATCATTGAAAATTCCGGGATTATTTTCCTTATTTAACTTCATAAAGCTAACTCTATATTTTGTTAAGGTGACAACTCAAAAACACAAATGCTTATAAAAGCAGAAGGGTTTTAATTCATAAATATAGCCATTATGTATAAATTTATTTTTTTTGAGAAATCTTTAAATGTAATTTATACAATAAGCTAAAAGGTTAATGTATCAAGCCTTTTACGTATTTTTATCTTAATGAATAAAATCACACAAATTAGCACTGAATTTATTGAAAAAAACACCAATTTCTCGGAATTGATTTCTGAAATAAAACAGCGTTTTTATTCTGATGAAATTATCGTTCCGATGCGTCATCATCACGATTTTCCAAATCCAAAAGTACAGACCGACTCTACTTTGTTTTTAATGCCTGCCTGGAATCCAAGTAAAAATGTTGGAGTAAAAGTTATAACTGTAAGTCCAAAAAATGGACAATTTGATTTACCATCTATCCATGGAGTTTATATTTATTTTGATGCTGTAAAAGGATTTATTAAAGCAATTATAGATGCTAAAAGTTTAACTGTAAAAAGAACTGCTGCTGCTTCTGCTTTGGCATCTTCCTATTTATCAAGAAAAGATTCATCCTCTCTATTAATGATTGGAACTGGAGCTTTGTCTACCAATTTAATCAAAGCACACGCTGCTGTTCGCCCTATAAAAGAAGTGTTTGTTTGGGGTCGAAATTTTAAAAAAGCAATAGCTATTTGTGATGTATTGAATAATGAAAATTTTAAAATTAATGCTGTAAAAACTATTGAAGAAAAAATAGCAGAAGTGGACATTATTTCTTGCGCTACATTATCAAAAACACCACTTATTTTAGGGAAATTTTTAAAAACTGGACAACATATTGATTTGGTTGGTTCTTATAAAACAGACATGCGAGAAGCAGATGATGAAACAATTTCAAAAGCATCTGTTTATGTTGATACTTTTCAAGGTGCCTTAAAAGAAAGTGGAGATATTTTGATTCCATTGCAAAACAAAACATTAAAACAAGAAGATATTAGAGCTGATTTATTTCAATTATGTTCTAGTGAAAAAACAGGAAGAAGTAATGAGGAAGAAATTACAGTTTTTAAATCTGTTGGTCATGCTTTGGAAGATTTAGCAGCTGCAAATTATTATTATAACAAATGTTTAAATGAGTAAAACATATCAAAACATACTTTCAAAAAATAATTTTACTCCAAATAAAGATTGGCTACAGATCAAAACTATAGACATGCATACAGGTGGAGAACCTTTACGTGTTATTATTGATGGGTTTCCAGAATTAAAAGGAAATTCAGTTTTAGAATACAGACTCAACTGCAAAGAAAACTTTGATTATTTACGAAAAACATTAATTTTTGAACCTCGTGGACATGCAGATATGTATGGTTGTATTTTATTACCTCCAAATGACGATGAGGGAGATTTTGGAATTATTTTTTTACACAACGGTGGATATTCAACAATGTGTGGTCATGCAATTATTGCTATTTCTACATTAGCCATTAAAATGAATTGGGTTGACATAAAAGAAGGAGACAATGTTCTTAAAATTGATGCACCTTGTGGAAGAATTACTTCTTTTGTAAATGTTAAAAAAGGACAGGTAACAGGAGTTCGTTTTCATTGTGTCCCAAGTTTTGTTGTTGGTTTAGATAAAACTGTAAAAGTTAAAGGATTAGGGAAAGTGACCTATGATTTGGCCTATGGAGGTGCTTTTTATGCGTATGTAGACATGGCTAAAAACAATTTTGATTTTGATTTAAGCACAGATTCCTACAGAGCTTTAATTACCAACGGAATGAAAATCAAAAATGCTGTAATAAAAGCAGGGAAAGAAATTGCACATCCTTTCGAAAAAGATTTGAGTTTTATTTACGGAACGATTTTTATAGATAATAAGAAACAAAATTCTGGATCTGACAGTAGAAACGTCTGTATTTTTGCTGAAGGAGAAGTAGATCGTTGTCCAACAGGTTCTGGAATTTCGGGTAGAATGGCTATTCATAAAGCAAGAAAAGAAATTGACTATGGAGAAATTATGACAATTGAAAGTATTATCGGTTCAGTATTCAAAGGTTCTGTGATTTCTGAAGAAGATTACGGGCCATTTAAGGCTGTTATTCCACAAGTAGAAGGAACTGCTTACATCACAGGAATGCAAACTTTTGTAATTGATCCAAATGACCCAATGAAAAATGGATTCATTATTTAATTAAACGGATATCAAATAAAAATTCAATGCTATATCCATTTTATTAGCTTTTACATATTTCTTATATTTCTAAAATGAAAAAGATTATATTTTCAAGGAAGAATTAATTTTAATCAAATATTGTAATTTATAATAAAATAAGATGCCTTTAATTACGCCTTTACCATCAGATTATGATTCTGAAACTAACAAATTGGCTGAGTTCTTTAATGAAACACTTGGATTTTGTCCAAACTCTGTACTTACCATGCAGAGACGTCCAGAGATAAGTAAAGCCTTTATTAATTTAAATAAAGCTGTTATGTCTAATAAAGGACGAGTAACATCAGCACTCAAGCGAATGATTGCTTGGGTTTCAAGTAATGCAACTGGCTGTAGATATTGCCAAGCACACTCTATTAGAGCAGCTGAACGTTATGGGGCAAAACAAGAACAATTAGATAATATTTGGAATT
>CAYSTA010000045.1:0-10113 GCA_964433845.1 uncultured Flavobacteriaceae bacterium | reverse complement strand
CCATAATTTTCTTTGAATTCAATAAATTCAGAACTATCAACAAATCTTTTGACAAGTTCTCGAATATCAAAACGCTTTTTCAAGTTAGAAGGAATAATCCCTAAAATTTCATCTTTAACGAATTTTGGGGAAGATGCATCGCTCTCATACTTGTTATCCACTGGCTGTTTAATTTTTTTAATTAAATTTTTTGTTATTTCTAAAGCATCTTTTTCATCTTTAGCTAAAAAATCTGAAACACCAGAAATACTACTATGCATTTGTGCTCCTCCTAATTCTTCATCATTAGAATCTTCATTAGTTGCCATTTTTACTAATGGTGGTCCTGCTAAAAAGACTTTAGCGGCGTTCTTCTGGAGAATTGAATAGTCAGACATACCAGGAACATAAGCCCCACCTGCTGTTGCATTACCAAATACTACAGAAATTGTTGGAATTCCTTCTTTAGATCTCCTAGACATTTCCATAAAAAATTTTCCATAATTATTAAAAACTCTGTCTTGATCTGGTAAATTAGCTCCACCACTTTCAACAAGATTTATAGTTAATAATTTATTTTCTTTTGCAATTTGTGATAATCTTAGATTCTTTAAACTTGTAGCATAATCGATTGCACCTGCTTTTCTTGTTGAAACGTTTGCATTAATTAAGCAAAGCACATTAGAGACATAGCCCAATACAACTACTGTAGTTCCACCTGCACCAAAACCATTTTCATGTTTTAAGCCAGCAAGCGGCATCAATTCTATGTAAGGTTTTTTTTTATCTAATAATAAGTCTATTTTTTCTCTAGCTAGTAGTTTTTTTCTACTTCGAGTTCTTTTTATTTTATCTTTACTTCCTTCAATTTTTGATAATTTAAAATAAGAATTAAGTTCTTTTAATAATTTCTTCATAGAAATCTCATTTTCAATAAAATTTGAACTGAAAACATCAATATTTGACTTACGAACTTTCATTAAATAAACATTTTATTTTAATTTATTATTAAATTGACATTGAATACAAAATTAATTAAAAATTAATGACAAATATACTGTCTTTTAAATGCTCTCATTATTAAGTTTTTTTTATATAGTAAATTAGAATGAATATATAAAATGAGAAAAAAATATTTTATATTGTAGTGGCGGGGAAAATGGAATAGGAATCGCTGAATTAAAAATTAAAAAAACTAATTAAAATTATAATTATGATAGATGAATTATTTGACTTTCCTTTTTATAAATGGGAAGAGAAACTGAAAAACAAACCATTCTTAAAACAACCATTTGGGGACTTATGGGAAAATTACACCTGGGAACAAGTTGGTAATATGGCTAGAAAGCTGTCAACAGGTTTAAAATCAATGGGACTTCCAGAAAAAAGTCATATTGGATTGGTTTCTAAAAACTGTAGAGAATGGATTATTGCAGATTTAGCTATTTCTATGTCAGGACACATTTCCGTTCCATTTTTTCCAACTTTAAAATCAAACGAAATTGAAAAACTACTAGATTTTGGTGATGTAAGCGTTTTGTTTGTTGGAAAATTAGAAAATTGGGAGGAAATGAAAAAAGGAGTAAGGGATGATATGCCAATTATAGCATTTCCTCATTATAAAGATCACTCAAAAGTTTCTGAAGGAAAACAATGGCATGACTTTATTAATGAATTTGATCCTCAAACTGAGGATTTTAAGCCAAAATTAAAAGACATTTGGACTATAATTTTTACTTCTGGTACAACCGGTGATCCAAAAGGTGTTGTTCTTACTTATGAAACACTTTATAATACTAAGCGAATCACTGAAGATGGTAATCCTTTAAAAGTTGATTTTTCAGGAAATAATGATTTTATTTCATATATGCCATTGAATCATATTTTTGAAAGAGTTGTAATTGAACATTCTGCTTTTAGATTTGGAGGAACAATCTCTTTTGTTGAATCTTTGGAAACTTTTGGTCAAAATTTGAATGATATTAAGCCAACGGCTTTTCAAGGGGTTCCTAGGATATATTCTAAATTTCAAGAAAAGATTTTAATGAAAATGTCTCAAAAAAAGCTTTCTACATTATTAAAAATCCCTATCATTTCATTAATTATTAAAAAGAAATTAAGGGGTGCTTTAGGAATGTCTAGAGTAAGGTCACTAGTTACTGGAGCAGCTCCTATGCCTCTCGAACTTTTGGATTGGTATAAGAGCATAGGTATATATATTACAAATGGATATGGTATGACAGAAAACTGTGCTACTTGTACAAATCTAAATCCATATCAACCTTTAGGAAGAGGATCGGTTGGAAAAGCTACATCTGGTGTCGATTTGAAAATTAGTGAGCAAGGTGAAATTTTAATGAAGGGGCCTTTCACCTTAACATGTTATTACAAGAATGAAGAAATTACCAAACAAACCTTGAGAGATGGATGGCTTTACACTGGAGATAAAGGGTATATTGATGATGATGGATTTTTATACATTACTGGTAGAGTAAAAGATATATTTAAAACATCTAAAGGAAAATATATAGAACCTGGTGTTTTAGAACAATATTTTGGAAATATTAATGAATTTTCACAACTATGTGTAGTAGGACTAGGATGTGACCAGCCATTGCTTATGGCTGTTCCTTCTGAATTAGCAATTCAAAACAAGGAATCTGTTTCAATCAAATTAGCTAAAGTTCTAAAGGATGTAAATGAAAAATTGGATAACTATAAAAAAATCTCTAAAATCATATTAGTCAAAGAGGATTGGGTTCCTGAAAATGGAATGACAACACCAACCTTAAAAATTAAAAGATCGAAAATTGATGAAAAATTTTCTGACAAGTATGGAGAATGGGAAAAAAATGAAAAATCAGTTATTTGGGAATAACTTTGATGCAATATATTCTTACTTTCATTATCGGATTAATTACTTTTAAAGTATTTCATTCTTTACTTAATGATAATGTACTTGAAAAGTATATTGAGAAATTAATTTCTAATGCGACATTTAAAGAAATCCCTGAACTTATCAAAGGGAAAACAGGTTTTGCAAATAATTTAGGCATAAAAATTTTCTATGAAGATTTATGTCTATCTGAAAAACCTATATCAACTATAATTTTAATTAATGGATCATCTGAATCATTAATACAATGGCCAGATAAAATGGTTAGAAATTTTTTGATAAATGATTTTAGAGTAATAAGGTTTGATAATAGAGGACTAGGAATGTCTGACTGGATTGAAGATTGGAGTAATTCTAATTCATACAGCTTGAATGATATGGCATTAGATACCTTAGCAGTAGCTAACCATCTAAATATAGATAAGTTTCATTTAATTGGGTATTCTATGGGTGGGATGATATCTCAAATTTTAGCTATTAATTATCCTGAAAAAATACTTTCTCTTACTACATTAATGTCAAGTGGTCATGTATTTGATCCTGAAGCTGAAAAAGCAGATAGCAAACGACTTGGTCAATTAAGAAAAATGATTTACGGATACAGAAATAAAAAAAAAGAGCTTAAAAAAGCACTTAAGTTCCATTTTAAATTATCACATCTTTGGGTAGGAAGTGAAAACTATGTGCATAATCAAGAAAAAGAGCTAGAAAAAATTCTTTATGAAATAAAAAAAAGAAATGGGTATAATAAAAAAGCTTTTTATCAACACAAAAAAGCAATTAAAAATTCTGGTTCCAGATATAGTAAGTTAAAAAAAATAAAAACACCTACCCTTATTATTCACGGATCTGATGACCCTTTAGTTAAAGCAAGTCATTCAAAGAAAATGGCTTCTTTAATACATGGATGTAAGCTTTATATTATCAAAGGAATGGGTCATGATTTCAATAAAAATTTTAAAAACCGAATAAATAGTATTATTTTGCCACATATATTAAGAAATTCTTAAATTTACTATTTAATAGTTAATAATAGTTTAATAGAGAAAACAAAGTATATACAATTTAACCAAAACAATAATTATGAAATTTAAATTTTATTTATCTAGTCTAATTTTATTATTGACCACTTTTATGATGGTTAATGCCCAAAATAACACAGTAAACGGTAAAATTACTGATGGTGTTGATGGAATATCTGGAGTTAATGTTATTATTCAGGGTACAAATACTGGAGTATCAACTGATGATAATGGAGTTTTTACTTTATCTTCAGATAAAGATCTCCCTTGGACGTTAGAAATAAGTTCAATAGGTTTTAAAGGACAAAATCTTGTAGTTAACTCTACATCTCAAGTGATTTCTATATCACTAATTTCTGGTGAAGAACTTGATGAAGTTGTCATTTCTGGATCTAGAAAACCAGAAAAATCTATCAATGCTGCTTCGGCTATTACAGTTATTGGAACCAAAGAAATAGAAAATAAATCGGTTTTTAATTCTTTAAGTCTAGTTGATGATGTTGTAGGTCTTCAAGTTGATAGACAAGGTGCTAACAAACTAAATATTACATTAAGAGATGATGTAGATTTACTTACTACATCGACCCTAGTAATGCAAGATTATAGAGCATTGAATTTAACTGGTGTAGATGTTTTTGATAGTAACGCTTCTAGTCTCAGTAGTATTGACCTAGAAAGAGTTGAGGTTGTACTTGGACCTGCATCTGCATTATATGGTCCTGGTGTTGGAGCTGGTGTTGTACATTTTCTAAGTAAAGACCCTTTCAAGTATCCTGGTACTACTTTGCAAATTCAAGGAGGTGCAATATCTAATGGTGGATCTATGTTGGAAAAGGGTAATTTTAATATTTATACCATGAATTTCAGACACGCTACTAGCAATAAAGCTCAGACTGTTGGATATAAATTAAATTTAAAATATAGTGAAAACAAAAATTTTGATGTTCCTGAAAGTACTTCAGCACAATATCCTGATAATGTAGTTGATGCCACTTCAGGAGAAGTTGTTAGAACAATTGGTAAAAAACCTGTAGAAAGAGCCTCATCTAGGGGAGTCGATGCTTCTATATACTACAGACCTACAAACAATTTTTCTTTAACGACAGTAGCTGGTATAAATGAAGTTTCTGATAATATTTTTCTTCAAGCAACTGGAGAGAACCGTGCTACACAAAGACAAGCCTTTATACAAAGTCGTCTTCAATCAAATAATTTGTTTGTTCAGTGGAACTATATGAGCATACAACCACATAAAAGTAATCATAATAGATCTTTTATATATAGAACTGGTAAAACAGCCGGTGTTGCCAGTTCACAATCTCAATTACAAATTCAATATGAACTAGCTTTTGATAAGATAAACACAGATATGTCTGTAGGTGTTGAACATAAATTAGCAACTTTTGAAACTAATGGTCAAGTTTATGGTAGATATGAAGACATAGATGATTATAGAGTTTATGGAGCTTATTTTTCTACTAAAACTGATCTAAGTGATAAGCTAAATTTACAATTAGCTGGTAGATATGATAAATTCCCAGCAATTGGTGAAAATTCATTTTCTCCTAGAGTTGCTTTTGTTTACAAGCCATCCCAAAGACATAGTTTGAGATTAACATTTAACAAAGCTTTTGTTCCAGATCCAGCACTTTACTTATTTGTTGATACACAAGTACAAAATTTACCGTCAGGATATGGAAATGTGTGGATTTTAGGTAATAGAGATGCTCAAACTTTTAATAATATTAGAACTAGATGGTTATTTGGGGGAGGCGCTGTTCCTTCTAATCCTGGAATTGGAATGTCTCACGCTACATTATTTGGTGTGTTAGCTCAAGGTGTAGCTCCTCTTTTACCTAATACTCCGTTAGCTGGGTTTGTTCCATTTTTAACCAGTAGCACCACTCTTGCTGCGGTAGCTGGAACTGGTGGTTTTACAACTGGTACACTACTTGATCTTAATGGAAATTATTTTGGTCCTCTTGAAAATAGTGACAAATCTACTTTAGGAGCTGAAACTCATTATGAACTTGGATATAAAGGAATGCTTTCTGATAAATTTACTTTTAATTTTAATGTATACAACTCTATAAAAGAAAATTTTGTTGCACAAATGCAGGTAAGTCCACTTGTAGCATTGCCAACTTTAGCAACTGATTTTGCTGGAACTGTTGGACCAATGTTTTATAACTACGCTCTGAACACTATTTTCCCAACAATGAATTTACCTGCTGCATATGGGCCTATTATAGCAAATCAATTAGGAACTGCAATGACAAATACAATGGCAGGTGCTGCTGTTCAGGCTGGATTAACTGGGGCTGTTGGAGTAATAGAAAGTGATCAAGCACCTGGTGGAGAACCTAGTGTTATGTTTGGTTGGAAAAATTTTGGTAGAGTAAGTTACTGGGGCTTTGAAAGTGGAGTAAAGTGGAGAGCAAACGACAACTTAACTTTATGGGGTAACTATTCAACTGTAAGTCAAACAACTTTTAAACAAGATGCTTTAGGATCCTTACTCGAAACAGGAAGTTATAGTTTAAACCATGCTAAAGAAAGAGTAAAAGCTGGATTTGTATATGATAATGGAAGAAAATGGAATTTAGGAATGAGTTATAAATATGATGGAGGTTATGAGGCTAGTAAGGGCCAGTTTTACTCTGGACTAGTTGACAAAAGAAATGTAATAGACGCTAATATAGGTTTTGACATTAGCTCTAAAACTATGATAGGGTTGAATCTTTATAACTTAACGGATACAAAATATAGTATCTTCCCTAACATGCCACTATTAGGTAGACAAATGATTCTAACTTTAAAACATGATTTTTAAAATACGATCATAATATTTTTAAAAAAAGAGCAAGTAATATTGCTCTTTTTTTTATTTAATAAATCAATGTTTAAATTTTATATTAAAAAAATAATTAGGATATTTATACTACTATAATTTTTCTAAATGAATAAGCCAAATTTTATAAATGAACTAAACATACCTGCAGTAGCTGCTCCAATGTTTTTAATCTCTGGACCAGAGATTGTAATAGAATGTTGTAAAAATGGTATTGTTGGAACTTTTCCTGCATTAAACCAAAGAACAAGTGAAGGTTTTGAAGAGTGGGTAATTGAAATAAAAACAGAATTAGATAACTATGAAAAGGAAACGGGAATAAAACCTGCGCCATTTGGCGTTAATTTAATTGTTCATCAAACTAATCCAAGGGTTAAAAAAGATCTTTCTATTTGTATAAAACATAAAGTACCTATAGTAATAACTTCTTTAGGTGCTGTTAGTCAGCTTGTTAATGCAGTTCATTCATATGGAGGACTAGTGTTTCATGATGTAATTAAAAAAAGACATGCTGAAAAAGCTGCAGAAGCTGGAGTAGATGGCTTGATTCTAGTTGCTGCTGGAGCTGGAGGGCATGGAGGAACATTAAATCCAATGCCATTTATTTCTGAGGTAAGAAGTTTTTTTGACAAGACTATTTTACTTTCAGGATGTATTAGCTCAGGAAGAGATATTGCTTCAGCAATTCAAATGGGCGCAGACCTAGCTTATCTAGGTACAAGATTTATAAATACTCTGGAGAGTAAAGCGGATGAAAAATATAAGGAAATGATAATAAACTCGAAAGCTGGCGACATTGTATATACAGCAGCTGTTTCAGGAGTTAATGCAAATTTTCTGCGTCAGAGCTTAGAATCGATGGGAATTACGGAAGATATGTGGGGTAATACTAAAAAAATTAATTTTGGTGATGAGTTAGATGCAGCTCAGGCAGAAGCAAAAGCTTGGAAAACAATTTGGTCTGCTGGCCAAGGTGTTACATCTATAGAGGATTGTCCATCAACAAAAGATCTAATAGATAAACTTAAAAAAGAATTTATTGATTCAATTAAAAATCAAGTTAAGGTTTTAGAAAAATTTTCATAAAATTCTACAAACCAATCTAAAGATTTAGGGTTTCTTAAAGAATCTTTACTGACAACATCATTTTGATTTTTACCCATCAATATCTTCTTTATAGGTACTTCAACTTTTTTTCCACTTATAGTATAAGGTATATCAGGACTTTGGAAAATTAAATCTGGAACATGCCTTGGAGAACATTTTGATCTAATGACAGATTTTAGTTCATCATAATTAATTTTTGATGAAGATTTTATAAAAAGAATTAGCTTATTCTCATCACTATCATCTACATGAATTATTAAACTGTCTTCAACATAGTATAGATCTTTAATAGCGCTATATATCTCTGATGTGCCTATCCTTACTCCGAATCTATTTAAAGTTGAATCAGAGCGCCCATGAACAATAATGCCACCATTTAATGTCTCTGTAACCCAATCTCCGTGGTTCCAAATTTTATTAAATTTTGAAAAATAACTTTTTTTATATTTTTCATCATTAATATCATTCCAAAAAAATACAGGCATTGAAATTAATGGCTTAGTTAAAACAAGTTCACCCATTTTATTCTTAATTTCATTTGCATTATCATTCCAAACTTCAACAGATGCACCTAACATTTTACATTGAATTTCTCCAGGAATAACATCCAAATCTAAATTTCCTCCAATAAATGCTGTACAAACATCAGTTCCTCCACTTAAAGAAACAATATGGACATCAGGAAAAAGTTTATTTAATCCTATGTTAGTTTCTCTAAATAATGGTGAACCTGTAGAACCTATAGTTGTTAAATTAGATAAATCATGAGAAACTAACTCTTTTGGAAGGTTAGATAATAGATTTTGAAAAAAGACAGCTCCATGTCCAAAATGGTTAATTTTTGCTTTTTTAGCAAACCTCCAAAGTACTCCGTTGTCAGGGTATATAGGTGATCCATTGTAAATACATAAAGTAGATCCTATTAAAAGACTGCTCAAAGAATAATTCCACATCATCCATCCAGTAGTTGAATACCAAAAGTATGAATCGACATTAGAAACATTTTGATGAATTGACAAGGCTTTATAATGTTCTAATATCATCCCTCCTGTTCTATGTGTAATTGCCTTAGGTTTTCCAGTAGTTCCTGAAGAAAATAAAATCCAAATTGGATGATCAAAATCAACCGATACAAAATTTAAATTTATCTTTTTTAAATTATTAGTAAATGTTGATTTAGTATTTAAGTCTAAAATACCAGAAATTGATTTTATCGATCTTTTAAGTTTTTTAACTTTTAAATCTAAAGAAAAAATTTTCCCATTATACATATACTCTGAGTGATAAAACAAGAATTTTGGTTGAATCTGGTTAAACCTATCATAAACAGAATCATAACCAAAATCCGGTGAACAAGATGACCAAATTGCTCCAAGTGAATTCACTGCCAAAAAAGCTGCTACAACTTCAGGAGTATTGGAGCAATATCCTACTACCCTATCACCTAATTTTACATTGTTTTTAACTAAAATCTCTTGGAATTCAAAAGTCTTCATCTTCAATGATTCCCAAGATATTTCAAGATATGTTCCATTTTCATCTTGATATTTAATTGCTGGAGTTTTTAATCTGTGATTTTTAAAAATATTTTTGGAATAACTAATCTTTGAATTCACAAACCAAAGAGTCTTAATAAAATTATTATTGAATTTATAAATTAACGTTGGAGGCTTATCAAATTCTATTTTAAAAAATTTGACTATCGACTCCCAAAAATCAGATATTTCATTAATACTCCAATTATGTAAATCATTGTAGGATTTAAAGTTTAATTTATTATTTGATTTTAGAAATTCTTTATACTTTGATAATATCGTTTTCAAAACCTATTATTTATATTAAAATAAATTACTTCAGTAAAAAGCTAATATACTGAACCTTATTATTATTATTTTACTATTTTTATAAAAAGATGGAACCAGAAAGTATAAGTAAATTAATTCCTGTTATAGTACTGTTAGTTCTTGGAATTATAGAGTCTCTTGGAGGACTATATTTTAATGATAACAGATCAAAAAATGATTTAACTATTGAATTAGTATGTTTAACTATCCTTCCAACATTAATTCAACCTGCTATTTTTCTTTTTGTTCTACTAATAATGGATTCATGGTTTTCTATTTATGAGGACTTTTTTATTAATTCATTTTTTTTGTGGCATGTTATAGCTTTTTTAATCCTTGATGATCTTACTCAGTATTTATGGCATAGATTTTCACATGAAAATGCATTTATGTGGAAACTTCATAGACCTCATC
>CAYSTA010000044.1:4043-10758 GCA_964433845.1 uncultured Flavobacteriaceae bacterium | reverse complement strand
TAAAATAAAACACCCTCTACTGATTTGTAAAGGGCGTTTTGGGTGGTCCCACCTGGGCTCGAACCAGGGACCAAATGATTATGAGTCATCTACTCTAACCAACTGAGCTATAGGACCTCTGTTTTATTTCAAAACATGAAGAGCAAATTTAGTAATTAATAAACCTTTTTTAAAGATTAATTGACATTAATTATAGATTGAAAAGTTTTTAACAAAACACTCCAATAGACCTGAGGAAAACACGATATTAATAACTTTTATTGCATTTTTTTTAAAAAACAAACAAAAATTTTGTAAATTACACACTTAACTAATAAAAATATTATGGATAAAATTACTAATCTTATTGATCAACTTCTTGATTTGCCTAAAATGGTAAACGAGAAACTCCCTTCCAATAACTTTAATGCAATGATGGACAGTTCAGAAGGGTCTATCGCTGGTTGGACAGGAACATTTTACAGATATGGCGCATTTGTTGTCCTTGTAGGCGCATTAGTTGCTGTTATAACTGGAGGAATAGACGGAATGAATGCTGCTGAAGGAATTGGAAAAGCTGGAGCAATTCTTGGCATGCTTGTTATGATTTATGCCGCTTTCCCTATTACACAAGTAATTAGATCAGCTGGAGACAGCTTAGGAGCATCTAAAAGCGGAATTATAGATTTTGTTTTTAAAGATGTTGTTGTAGCAAACATTACAGTTCTAGGTCATGTTACAGCGCTTGTAGCTCTTTTTGGAGCAATCAACGCAACAATTGGCTGGGCTATAGGAGCTGATATGGGAGCCGCAGTTGCTCCGGACCTAATTGATGGGTTTGCATATGCATATGCATTGCCAATTGACGCAACCGCTGCATTTATGGGAATGTTTGGACTTGAATTTGTTGGAAACGTATTGAACGATTGGAACGCATGGAGCGTAGTTGAAGATGTTTCTCCACAAAGTCTACCAGGACTAGTTTCTGTTGGATGGGGATATGTTGAAGTTGCAGTTATATTAGCTAAGCTATATGTAGCACTTGCTCTTTATCACTTCTTTTGGGGAATTTTAAACACTTTATTTAATTGGATCAAGAGTCCATCGCTTCCATTTAAATCTAGCTAAAAATCTATATAATTAATTGTTAATAATTAAGCCCAGTCAATAAAATTGACTGGGCTTAATTTTTTGGGAGTAGATGAGTAAAACTTATTCAGCAGGAGGAGGAAGAGCCCTGCTATAAATCCAAAAAGCACCTATTTTGCCATCCTCAATATAGGCATCAGCTAAATCTACGCTTGTTTTTTCTTCACCATCTACAGTTCTTGTAAGTCTGTGGCCTGAAATTACCCACTCACCAACTTGACCATCCACTTTCATAGTATAAGAAAAGAATGTCTCCCATTGTGGGTTTTCAGCTTCAAACCATCCGCTCAATCTTTCGACATGGTTATCAACACCATTGACAACATCTCCAAAGGAATCGTATATTTTGAAACCACCAAACTGTTGTGTTGAATCAGCATTCATTTCGCGAATAACCCCTAAGTCTTTGTTGTTATGAGCATCAATGTATTTATCCCATAGCTCTAAATTAGAAGGGTCACCATCGTATGCATCAACTTTGCCGTCAGCTGTAGCCAAATATCCCGCAGGAGTATTAACCTCAACCTCTACAATCTCTGCATCTGGAGATAGAGACGACACTACTTTTTGAACAGCAGTATTATTGCAAGAAACTAATAAGCTTACAGCAAATAATAAGAATAATTTTTTCATAATAATAATATTTTTAGTGAATATTAAAGATACTAAATCTTAATCTACTAGCTATGTATTTAAGGAATTTACATATCTTCGATAATAAAGAATGCTCATTATAAAACTAAAAACATGAAGAGAAGAGATTTTGTTCTAAAAAGCACA
This sequence comes from uncultured Flavobacteriaceae bacterium, assembly GCA_964433845.1. Taxonomy (GTDB): domain Bacteria; phylum Bacteroidota; class Bacteroidia; order Flavobacteriales; family Flavobacteriaceae; genus MAG-121220-bin8. The sequence goes on along the minus strand of CAYSTA010000044.1, from coordinate 8,850 downwards.
TTGTTCTCTGCTTGCGCAGGGATTCCGTTTTCTTTGCACTCAAATGCATTGTTGGAATCTGACTCAGCTGTAAAAAAATTTGGAATTCAGTTGTATTCTGTAAGAGCAGACATGACTAAAAATCCAAAAGAAACATTAAAGAAATTAGCATCCTATGGATACAAATATTTGGAGGGTTATGAAGGGAGTCTTGGTCTTTTCTGGGGAATGTCTAATGTTGATTTTAAAAAATATTTAGATGATTTAGGTTTAGAGATGATTGCCAGCCATTGTGGAGAAACACAGAATTTAGAAAGTTTCAACAAAAAATGTGATCAAGCGTCAGAAATAGGAATGGATTATTTAATATGTCCTGGTTTACCGAGAAAATTAGAATTAGATGTTTTTAAAAGGCATGCCGAGAAATTTAATAAATGTGGAGAAATTGCAAAAAACAATGGAATTAAATTTGCATATCATAACCACGCATATTCTTTTGAAAAAAGGGAAGGAGTTTACTTGCAAGATGTATTAATGAATGGCACAGACTCCTCGCTTGTAGATTTTGAAATGGATATTTATTGGGTAGTAGTTGCTGGAGAAGATCCAATAAAATGGTTTGACAAACACCCAAATAGATTTAAATATTGCCATGTTAAAGACTATCTAAAGCTTGATGGGGGGAAGGGCTATGAATCTTGCACATTGGGAGAAGGCTCTATTAATTTTTCAAAAATTTTGTCCCATGGAAGGAAAAAAGGACTAAAGACTTTTATTATTGAACAAGAAGCTTATAGAGGAACCACGCCTCTTCAAGCAGCAAAAGATAATGTAGACTATATGCTTAATCTAAAAGCCTAGTTGCTTTAAGAAGATTTAATAAAATCAATAGAGATATAAATTACCTTTTTTAAATCATCAGGCAACTGATTAGATTCCCAAGGTTGCTTGGCAGAAAAAACGTGATCAGCCCCTTTAATTCTTTCAATTTTATTTTTTTTGTTCCAAGAGAATAAGTTCTCTCCTTCAAAAGGCAAAACAGATTGGTCGTCTGTACCATGAATCACTAGATAAGGAATCTTAAGATTTTCCACAGCAGACTGCACGTTTAATCTGTCCTCATTCTTTTTATAGTCTTTATAAAACTGGAAAAAATGTGGCATCATTTGTTTGGTTCTAGAGTTTTCTACATACATTACCCCTTTATTTTTCCATTTTTTAAACCCAGAAGTCCCCTCATTAAATCTAATTTTAAAATCACTTACGCCAGCCCAAGTAATTACTCTTTTTATTATCGGCGTTTCAGATGCTTTTATCAGCGCGCTTCCTCCACCTCTACTATGACCAATTAGCGTAATGTTATCCAAATTTATTTCTTCACTAATTTTCTCGTTTCTTAAATATGAAAGAACTCTGTCTAAGTCATCTAATTCATGGGAAAAGTTATTATTGCCAAAGGCATCTAAATCAGGGAAATCAATTGGATTTTCCACAGTTCCACCATTATGAGAAAAATTAAATTTTAAAAGAAAAAAATTGTTAAGAGCGAATTCTTTGCCCATTAAATTCCAAGCGCCCCAGTCTTTAAATCCTTTATATCCATGGCAAAAAATAATAATCGGCTTTTGTACATTGTTTTTTTTATAAAAAACATCAAATACAATAGGTTTCTTGTTATGATCTCTAAGAACATGATTTAAACAGGAATTCATACAAAGCTCTCTTTGATATATAAGGATAGCTCTATTATTTTGCAGAAGTCCCGTCTCTATTGGGCTTTCTTATTGCTGGCCAGCCTCTTGACCTCATCATTCTACCAGATCTTGGATTTAGAACACTTTTAGGCATAACACGTCTTTCTCTGGAAGCTTTTTCTTCATCTTCACTAGCCTTATATGCAAGTATTGCTGTCAAAATAACATTGTTTTTTAAGTCATCAAAAATAATTTTATCATATGTATCAAGGTTCGTATGCCAAGTATAATTAAAATATGACCAGTCAAGTGAGCTTAAACTAAATGCTGGCACACCGGCTGCAACAAAAGAAGCATAATCTGACCCTCCTCCACCAGGTGTTCCTGGAAAATCTGTTTTGATGTGCTTTGTAACATTTCGCGGAACTACAGAAAGCCAATCAGAGATATATTCGTAAGAATGAAGGAATCCTTGACCACTAATATTAACTACCCTACCTGTACCATTATCTTGATTAAAAACAGCCTGAGCATTTTCAACGATTTTAGGATAATCCTCTACAAAAGCTCTGGAGCCATTTAATCCCTGCTCCTCACTCCCCCAATGTCCGACCATTATTGTTCTCTTTGGATTAGGATAAAACTTCTTTAAAACTCTCATTGCTTCCATCATAACTATTGTCCCCGTTCCATTATCAGTTGTTCCCTGACCTCCATCCCAGGAATCAAAATGTGCAGACAAAATAACATACTCATCAGGCTTTTCAACACCTTTTATTTCTGCAATTGTATTCCAAGTAGGGACCTCACCATGTTCTTTCGAAGTTGCAACAATTTTTACCTTAGGAGTGATGCCGTTTTCAACCATTCTATATAGCATGGTATAATCTTCAAGGTTTACATCAACATTTGGAATTTTTTCTGTTCTTGCACTAAAAACTTTGTTTGCTCCAAAAGCTTGAGACCAATAACTTGATATCAAACCAACAGCTCCTGCCTCCTCAAATGCTTTATTTATGTCTCTATATCCATATCCAGTTTTTCTAAAATTAGCAAACCATTTTTCATTCAAAGCAGATCTATCTTTCTTCAATTTTTCAAAAGATTCAGGAGTCGCATATTCTTCCCACTGATAATCAGGTCTCCCAGTAATTTGATTTTGACTAACCAAAACAAATTTGCCTTTTATTGTTTTTAACCATTGATCAAAGTCTTCCTTGCTATTAATTTCTGGCACTTTTGTAACGTCAGCTGTTATCCCTTTTTTAGATGTAGATGGGCTCCATGCTAATTGTCTACCGTTCAGTGTCCTTAGCCTAGGCTCAAGCATATCGATATGAGTAATTCCTCTCTCCCATCCTCTCCATATACCCCATTGATGATTATATGATCTCATTCCCCAGGTTGTATATTTATTTACAGCCCAATCATGAGCATTTTTCATTTGGGGAGTTCCAACAAGTCTTGGCCCAATAACATCGAATAATTCATGAGCTAAATTTTCAAGTTGAGAGCTATTATTTACTTCATCAATAATGTTTTCTACGACCATGTCTTTACTGGCATCCTCTACAGGCGTTTGAAATCTTGGGCCAGGCCTTTCAGTAGCTCCAGGTCTTTGAGCAGTAAGTGTAACAAAAAAGGCTAAAAAAGTGATATAAAGTATTTTTTTCATAATGTGATTATTAGGAGCAACAAGTTACATAAATTATCTAAAACTGGTTAATCTTATTTCCCTTATAGAAAGAATATTTTGTTGTATAGTACAGATCTTTTATAGGCGGTTATTATAGTTTGTCTTGGATTAGGTGTTTTTAGAATAATTATATTTATTTTGTGAAAAAGTTAGTATTACTATTATTAATTAGAACCTTATAAATTCATGATAAAAACCAAGGAAATTAAGTTTAATTACGATAATCAAGTTTTCTTTAAATTTCATGATATAAATCTCGAAAGTGGAGAGAATTTGTTAATTATTGGTAATTCTGGAATTGGAAAAACTACATTGTTACATCTTTTATCAGGTTTACTAAAGTCAAATTCAGGATCAATCAAATTATTTGGGGAAGAACTTACTAAACTTTCCTCATTTCAACTTGATATATTTAGAAGAGATAATATAGGAATTGTATTTCAAAATCCTCATTTTGTAAATTCATTAACTGTAAAAGAAAATTTAGAACTTGCTCAATATATAGCAAACAAAAAAGACAATAAAAGAATTGAAAATATTCTAAAAAACTTAAACATTTTTGACAAATTAAACAAAAAGACAAATCAATTAAGTCAAGGAGAAAAACAAAGAGTTTCAATAGCCTTAGCTATTGTAAATTCTCCTAAATTAATTTTAGCCGATGAACCCACATCCAGTTTAGATGATGATAATTGTTCCAATGTAATTAAACTTTTAAAAAAACAGGCTACAGATTTTGGAGCACAACTTATAGTAATTACTCACGATAGTAGATTAAAGAAACATTTTAAAAAATCCATTGAGTTGTGAATATATTTAAATTAAGCATAAAAAATATTTTCAATAAACCGCTAAGCTCTTTAATCACTGTAGCTTTATTAGTTCTTGGTATCGGAATTATATCATTACTGCTTCAATTAAATTCATTAATAAAAAATCAAATGGAAAATAATTTGAGAGGAATTGATATGGTTGTAGGTGCAAAAGGAAGTCCTCTTCAACTAATACTGTCATCTGTTTATCACATAGACTCTCCAACAGGCAATATTCCTCTTGAAGAAGCAGAAGAAATTAGTAATAATAAAATGGTTGGTTCAAGCATAAAACTACTTTATGGTGACAATTATAAAGGGTATAGAATTGTAGGTGCTGAAAAAAAATTAATTGAATTATACAAGGGTGTAATAAAGCAAGGGAAAGAATGGAACAGTCCATACGAAGTTTTAGTTGGCTCAAAAGTATATGAAAAACTAAACATTAAACTAGGAGATGATTTGGTAACCTCACATGGACTAAGGGAAACAGGTCAATCCCATTCGGATAAGAGTTTTAAAGTTGTAGGATTATTAGAGTCATCAAATTCTGTTATGGATCAGCTTATCATTACCTCACCTGAAAGCGTTTGGGATATACATAGCACACATGATCACGAAGAAGA
>CAYSTA010000044.1:0-3943 GCA_964433845.1 uncultured Flavobacteriaceae bacterium | reverse complement strand
TAATTAAATTTAAAAGCCCAATGAATATAATTCGATTTCCTAGACAAATCAATGAAAACACCAATTTACAAGCGGCGGTTCCGTCTTACGAGATTTCTAGATTATTTAAACTTTTTGGATTCGGAATTGAAACTTTAACTTATCTAGCCTATTTAATAATAATTGTTTCTGGATTTAGTCTTTTTATAAATTTATTTAATTCTATGAATGATAGAAAATATGAAATGGCCTTTATAAGAACTTTAGGAGCTTCAAGATTTCAATTATCTAGAATGATAATTTTTGAAAGCCTAATTCTTACAATTGCAGGTTTTGTAATTGGATTGCTATTTAGCAGATTTGGTGTAATGTTTGTATCTTCATTAATGGATGAAAGTATAAATTATAACCTTGATACAATTAGAATTTTAAATGAAGAATATTGGCTTTTAGGTTTATCTATTTTAATTGGATTGATATCGTCTTTAATTCCAGCTATCCAAGTTTACAAAATGAATATATCAAAAATTCTAGCAGATGAATAAAATATTTTATATTATCATTTTTCTTATTTCAAACAGTCTATTTTCTCAAATTGAAATCGATTGGTTAAAACTAAGATATGTTTATTATGAATCTGAATACAAAAAAGATCAATATGGATATGTTCAAGTTGCGCACTTCGGTGAAGCCGTAGAATCTTTAGACAATAAGGAAGTTAGAATTACGGGATACATGCTAACTCTTTCACCAGATGAGGGGGTGTTTATTTTATCAGAAAACCCTTATGCTGAATGTTTTTTTTGTGGGTTTGGCGGTCCTGAATCAGCAATAGAATTAAGGTTAAATCCTGGTTATGATGATTTTTTAATGGATGAACTAGTTACTGTTACTGGAATTCTTAGATTAAAAAGAGATGATGTTACTAGCGGAGTTTATTTAATGGATAATGCTGTAGCAATTAAAAAATAAATCTCAGCGCAATCTAGTAAAAGGACAATTGTCCAAATTATTTTAATAGATTAATTGCTTTTTGATGATGTTTAAAATGAAAATCAAAAAAATCTAAAGCTAACGTTAAGTTTATTCTCCCTAAAATGGGATGTCTCAAAATAGCTTTTTTGTCTAACTTTTTTTGTTTAAGCTCAACGATAAGTTGATCCAATGATTTTCTCGAGCTTTTCCATTGTTCATTGAGCTTGTGTAGATCTATTTTTTCTGGGAATTGTGACACAATTTTTGGAGCTTTGAACTTGATTCCAACGGCTAATAACAATTCTAGAATTTTTGGTTTTAAATAAGTTAGGGGAGATACGTTTACAAGAGAATCGGGATATTTTGTTTTTGTTTGGATATACTTTATAGAGGAAGTTTCAGCTACCCATAAATGATACAGGATTTGATTAATGGACCAATTACCATTAACAGAAGCATCTAGTTTCTCAGCAGAAAGACTCTCTAGCTCTTCAAACAATTTTATTCTTACATCTTCTAAATGGTTTAGCCTTTGATTTCTCATGGAAGATTAAAATGTTTTGGCCAATTTAACCAATACTTCTGGATAAATTCTATGATCTCCATCATATTGGGTTAGCTTATAGTCTAATTCATATTGAGAAACTAGCTTTATAAACATAGCCTGTATCTCCTCAGAAATTAAGTGATCTTTTTTGCCCATTACAAGATGTGTTTTTATGGTTTTCCATTTGGCTTTGTTTTCTTGGGTCAACGTGTCTTTTGGAACATCTCCTGCCCATAATATTAAGTTATCCACTTTTATTTTGGAGCGAAACACCCACCTGCATGCTGTTGCTCCTCCTTGAGAAAACCCTAAGATATTTATCTGAACATTTTCGTGGCCGATCTCTTTAAAGACATTTTCTATTAAAGCATTTAAATAGTTGCTGTTTTCTTCAATATCACTTTCTCTCTCCTCTTTGGTCATCCAGCTTGCCCCAACCCTTTGAAAGCTTTCGCCAATATAAAACCTGTTTAATCCCTCAGGCGCAATAATTAAGGTGTTGCCATCATCTAATTTTTGAAATTTTTTTATAAAAAATTCACTTAGCATTGCATAGCCGTGCAACACTACCCAAAGGGTTGAGGTGTTTTTATTTGCATGGCCGATTTGATAATATCTAGCCTTTTTATTAATAGAAATGTATTTTTTATGCATTTTTCCTTAATTTAATTTGTCAAACTTATAACAATATTCAAGACTAATAAAAATAATTATTTTTGCCAATGCTGATTAATATTGATTTATGATAACAAAAAGCCAGATAGAAGAAGCCCAATCAAAATGGGGCAATAGTTTAATTGAAATAGGGAACTTAAAAAATAATAAAGAAGCTTATATGGCTGCTGCCGACGCAATGTTAAATAAGCTTTATGCTTTTGATTTGGGAGAGGTATTGTTTAAGCCAACCAAAGCTGCCCACAAGCAATTTAGATTAAATCTTGAAGGGGCAAAATCCTACTTTGTTGGAGGAAACCCAAATTATTCAGAAGACATAGGCTTTGCCCTTCAACCATGGGTTTTGGTAAAATTTGTAAATCAGGCTATAACTCTTAATCAAAACCACGCTATTGCGATGGGCAACTATTTTTTTACAGACACAAATCAAAAGGAGATAAAAATAGAATATACTTTTGGCTATATCCTAGACAAAAACGGAGATTTAAAAATCAACCTTCACCATTCTTCTTTGCCATATAGCCATGATAAATAACACTATAAAAATATTAGCGCTATTAATTTCAGCTTTCTGTTTTTCTCAACAAGATGTAGTAGGAACTGGCGGAGATGCAAAATCTTCTTCAGGATCTTTTAGCTACAGTGTTGGACAAATTTTAGTTTCACAAATGGGCTCTGACAGTAACACTTTGTCAAGCGATGTTATTACTTTAAATCATGGAGTTCAACAATATTTTATTCCATCATGCGAAAAAAATAGCATGATTAAAATATTAGCTTCTCCAAACCCCTCTAAAGGTCTGGTAAATATCAATTTTGAAAACTGGGACGATGTAGAACTAAACCTTTCGGTTTATGATGTTTTAGGCAAGCTCATTTTCAGCACAAGACTAAACCAAAAAACAACACAATTAAATCTAGCTGGCTTAAGCTCCGGAATGTATATTGTTTCAATCCAGAATGTATGCGGTGGAGCCAGCTCCTTTAAAATAATTTTAAACACCGACTAACTGCATAAAAAATCAACACTAACCATACAATGAAAAGATGGTCTTGCAGGAATTGAAAGAGTTCTAAGCGATGAAACTTAGCAGAGATCAACTAAGAAACAAAGATTTCTTATTTTTGATAGAGCACGCTACAAGCATTAATTAGTAATTTTTTTAGCCAGAGTTAAACAGGCACACTATTTCTATCAAAAATGCTTGTTGAGGGACCGCATCCCTACTGCATTAATAAAAAACTACCATTATGAAAAAAACAATTTTAATTGTCTTAGCGCTTTTTTTAAGCACACTTAATTATTCCCAATCGCCAGAGAAATTTACCTATCAATCTATTGTGCGTTCAGCAGACGGAAATATTTTAAAGGCTTCCTCTCTAGGAATTAAATTAAGCGTTTTAAAAGGCACAAAAAATGGCATTGCCGTTTATAGCGAAACACATTCAACCGCCACCAATAACAACGGATTAGTTACTTTGATTATAGGAGATGGAACTTCTTCTGATAATTTTACAGATATCGATTGGTCTACTGGCGAATACTTTTTAAAAGTGGAGGTGGATCCTGCAGGCGGGATTAATTATTCCATTGAACAAACTTCGCAATTATTAAGTGTTCCTTATGCTCTTTATGCAACGAGAGCTTCTGGCGTGGACTTAACTAAAGATGTAAAAGGAGTGCTTCCTGTAGCAGAAGGGGGGACGGGCTCTTCCACTTCTCCTATGATAGGACTGGTGACTGCTCCAAATGCATCTGTTGCAAAA
>CAYSTA010000043.1:5473-11305 GCA_964433845.1 uncultured Flavobacteriaceae bacterium | reverse complement strand
TCACTCTTAAAAGTAGCGATACCATCTTGACTTAATGCAGGAGAATCATCACAAAGTGCATAAAATGTGTTATTGTCCTCCATAAATGTTTTTGATATCTGACTTGCAGCGACCGTTATGTTTATTTGAGATGTTCTGTAACAATTATCAGAAGTTATGATTTTAACATAAACAGAATCATTAAAAGGTTTATTTTGATATTTGGTAGGATCTGCAATTAATGAATCTGTACTAAAATCAGATGCTGTATAATATTCAAAGGTTTCGTTTTGATAATCGGAAGAAATGATCAATTGAGATTCTGTTAAATTATGAATAGAAACCCCATCATTATTATCATCATCATCACACTGTTCAATTTTGATTAATGGATTTATTATAACGGGTAATGGGGCTACTTTAATATCAAATGATGTAGTCGCCCTAAAACAACCTAAATTTTTATCAAGTACCCTAACAAATATTTTTTCTCCTCCTTTTGTAGTGTTGGTATAAGGCGATGTCAATCCGGTGCTGGTTGGATCATCTGCATCTGCTTGACTGATATGGTAGGTAACAGTATAGTCATCGCTACTTTGGTCACCAAGTATAGTAGCTGTTTGAGAACTAAGGTCAAAACTAGAAATAAACCCATCTTTATCATCACCAACAGAGTTGTCATCACATTTTACGATATTGTTAACTGCATTAGCTTTAGGAAGCACATTTATTTTTAAATCAAACGAATTTGTTGTATTAATACATTTAGTAGTATTGTTCTGAACTCTAATATATATTTTTTCTCCTCCAGCAACTGAATTAGTGTAAGGAGAACTTAGCCCAGTTTTTGTAGTGTCATCTGCATCTGCCTGACTAAGATGATAAGTAACTGTAAAATCACTTGAAGATTGACTGTCACCTAGAATTGTTGCACTTTGAGTTTCAAAATTTACTGATTGAATAATGCCATTGGTGTCATCCCCATCACTACTGTCATCACAATATGTTAAATTCCCAACAGTGTTAGAAACAGGATTTGGATTAACTGTAATAGTATGCTCAGTTCGGCATACTACATTATTAATAGTCACTTCTAAGAAATATACAGTTGTTTTTGTTGGAGTAACTGTTAAACTACTACTAGCTTCATCGAAAAGTGTAAACTCTGTTTTGTCTTCATTAGTATATTCACCCCATTTAACGGATGTAGTTCCGTTAAATTCAAATATTGGCCATGAATTTCCACTTTCTTGAACATTTTGCATATCATTCCATTTTTTTGCAACACCACCAAAGTCAAACTGACCATAATCTTCTTCACCATTTTCTTCAGAACTAGGATAATCATTTGGTTCACCAGGAGCCCAATTTGCTAGTTCAGAAGTTAGTTGTCTACCATCTAACCAGTACCATCCCTCATCAACTTTGTTGTTTGGGTTTAGTTCTGCAGTGTTGTACTGTTTAAGACCTAGCCAAAAATGATTATTAGGATTTGTTCCTGCGTTAGCCCATCCTCTTTTGCTAAGTTCATCATAGACAGCATCTTCTTCCTCTTTTGTATTAATTTGATACATAGAAGCTCCAGCACCAAAGCTTTGAATAAGATTATAAGCGGTTTCCCATGGCATTGCTTCTTCTTTTAAAAAATAATTAGATCCGCCAAAGCTTAAGAATAAATCTAATTCAGGATGATCTTTTATAAAATCTTCTGCAGTTTGTGGAATTCCAGTAACAGAAATAGTGGTTGATTCACTCAAGCATAGTGCATCACTTGTTGCACTTAGGGTTGGATTAGATATAAAAGCTTTTGTTTCTGTTCTAGATGTACTAAAGCATCCAGAGCTATTTGTTACTTGTGCATAATATTTTTTTTCATGTATTAATAATGTATTTGGATCTATTGGATCACCTCCCGTTTCAGCTTCATACCATTTCACTGAAAGTGTAGTATCGGGATCTTTAATTTTTAATTGTGAAACCTTTGGCTGATTAGTCTCATCATAACAATATATTTGAATAGGATCTACAATTGGCTTAGATGGAATTGCCACTACAGTTAACGTAACCTCAGTTGAATTAGTTCCACATAAATATTCACTTGTTGACACATTTGCTCTGAACTTATTTCCTGACATAGCTAAAGTAATTGTGGAAATACTTAGTTTATTTGTTGTTGCACCCGAATAAGTAGTGTCATCAGTAATATTGTTCCACTTATCATTTGTTGCATCATATAATTGCCATTTATATGCTACAGTAGCAGCAGCTGGGTTCGGAGTTCCTGCTGTTACTTCAAAACTAACACTACTATCTTCACATTCACTTACATTACTAGGCTGATTTGTTATAGAAATTCCTGTTCCAGCTTTTTGAAACAAATAAAGAGAATCATCAGTGTCTTTAAGTGGATCGGGATATGTATGGTCCTTATATTTACCTCTAGAATCTATTTTTCCATTATCAAAAGTAGGCTGACCCTCTCCCATAATTCCATCCCCATCTGGATCTTTATCTTCAAATCCTGCTTCAGTAAGATCATTACATGAATCATCATCACTATCTAAATCTAAATAATCGTAAATAAATGTACTGTCTGTGTCTGTATTTAAATTATAATCAATTGTTTCAATAAATCCGGAATAAGTGGAAGCAGCATCCTTATTAATGTTACGATGAACAAATGTTATTGATTTACACTGGGAAGCAAAAAACTCATAATTTGTGTTGCCATTTGGATTAGGGTTTGTTCTAAAGCGAATCTCAGAAGCGGTAAAAGATGTTACGCCTGCCTCAAATTTTCCATCATAGTTTGTGTCAATTAATAATCTATCATCAGGATCCCAAACGGTAATATTTTTGTCTGCAGGAAGAATGCTATATATAAAGCTTTCTCCATCTATTCTTTGGTGTTCTGAAGCAGGATCTTTTGTAGCATGAAAAAACAGTAATTCATTTTGTCCTTGAGAATCTTGTGATGTAGCTGTAATAGTAAAAGTGTTTGTTCCAGACTCTGCTGCTGCTACATTGGATTGAAATGTACCCGTAGCAGCTCCAGTAAATGAATTAGTTGCTGGGTCTACAGTACTTTCTTTTTTTAATTCTCCAGTTAAAACAACCGTATTTGTTTCTCCATTAGTTAAGGTAAATGTAGGGTTGACTGGGTCTGCTATATTTATAATTCCTGTGCCTAATGATTCTACAGTATTTAAAATTCCATCATTATCTGTATCTAAATCAAGATTGTCTATAATACCATCATTGTCATAATCTGTTGGACATATACTAATAGGAATATCAGTCGATTTATATACCGATCCAGTACAAGTGATTGTGCCTTTTACAGCATAAGTTCCAATTTCAGTAGGTTTATATGTAGTATTTGTTTCACCTGCAATATCTGTGTATGTGTCCGCTCCTTCATCTTTTTTTACCCATTGCAAGCTGTCATAACTTCCAGCATTACTAACCTCAAAAGTTACATTAGATACTCCATCAGCAGATATACAAGACCCTAGCGCAGAAGCAACTAAATTCAACGATACATTTGGATCTGAAGGAAAACCAGCATAGAAACTTCCTGAAGTTGCAGCTCCACTTTGATTGTAATAAGCTGAATAAAGCTCATCTGAACTACTTACTGTTACATTTCCAGATAGTCCAGTTACGTTATAGGTTACATACTCATTTTTTCCAGTTACTGTTGCTGGCCCAACCACAGTGATTCCTGCAGGTTGACTAGCAATATCCGTATTATTTATTAAAACCGAAGCAGTGCCTTTAGTAACAACAGTCACTCCACCAGTTAAAGTATTATCTCCAATTTCATCAATAAAAGCAATATTGTTTACATCTCCACGACTTTCGCAGCTAAGTGGAGGTACAAAAAACATTCCTTGATTAGCTTCACCACTTCCTCCTATACCTTGATATGCAAATACATCCTCAGATGAAGAAACATACATATTTCCATTTAAAAACTTGTTTCCTTCAATAATGTAATAGTCTCCTTTATTTATTGTAGTCCCAGTAGATTCATCATTAATTTTGATTTCTGTATTATCATAATGAGCTACAATAAGTACATTTTCATAAGAATCTTGTCCTGCTCCTTTTACAAAAATGTACTCTTTTCCAACTTTGTCTAAACCAACAATTTGATCAATTCCATAATCTCTAGCACCACCAGTTCCAAAACTTCCATTAGCTGAACCAGTATTTACAACAACATTTTTATCAGCACTAACCAATGCTCCAATTAGACCATCTCTATTGCCATTAGCATCTGTTACTTTTAATGCAACAGTATAGCTTTCTCCTCTATTTAGTATTATATTTTCAATAGGAAATTGACCAGAATAATTTTGAATAACTAGACCAGAAATATTATTACTTGTTAAGTTAACTGTAGTTTGATCCTCAGTAGCCATCACTGAAAAGAAATTTAGATAATTAGATCCCGGAGATCCTTTGTTATCATAAGTTCCAATTCTGAAATTTTTTCCAGGTGCATTATCCCCCTTACTAACTAGTGCACCTGCTTGGGCACCACCACCCGCATTCATTCTTACAGAAACATAAATTACATCTTGAGCTTCTATAATGTACCCTTTATCAGTCGTAACTGTACTAGTTGTTGAAGGTGCTTGAAATAATTGTGAATAATCTGAACTGGCAATCTCAATTTTTTTTGGATTAGCATTATTTACTATATAAGATATTTCTTGATCAGCAGTTCCTCCAATAGGTTTTATTTTAAAAGAAACATCACCATTAATTGGAGTAGAAATATAAAACCATTGATCTAATGGTTCAGCATTCCCCTCATCTGAACTTGTTAAGGGTGGTATATAATGGATTTTACTTAATTGAGAATATCCGTTTAGAGTAAAAACAAACAAAAAAATTAAAGCAAATATTTTTTTAACCACTATAATGTATTGATTTTTGACAATTAACAAATATAAAAGTTTAATCTATTTATTATAAACTTTAAGTCTACATAAAACGTTAGCTATTATATTTTTTAATTAATTTTTTTGTTAATTCAATGCCATCAATTTCAGAATGGTTATTTCCTTCGTATTCAATGCCTAAATAACCATTATAATTGAACTCTTCAACAATGTCCATCATTTTTTTAAAATCTATAGTGGTTTCATTACCAAATTGATCAAAATCATAGGACTTAGCACTTACTGCTTTAGCGTATGGCATTAAGTCCCTCATTCCCTCATATTTGTCATATTCGATGTCACAAGGACCATCATATAGGGATCCGTTTTTTCTTTTTATACAAAAGTTTCCAAAGTCAGGGAGAGTTCCACAATTATCCAAGTTAACATTTTTAATTACCTCTGCTAATTCCTTTCCAATTGAGCTATTTCCACCGTGATTCTCTACTATTATATTAATATTATAATCACTTGCAAATTCACTTAATAGACTTAAACCTTTAATTGAGTTGTTTTTCCACTTATCAAGCTGATCTTCTCCCTCTAAATTAACTCTTACTGAATGACATTCTAATTTACTTGCCATTTCAATCCATCTCTTATGTTTATCAATGGCTTCTTTTATTTCACTTAAATTACTTGATGATAAATTACCTTCATCATCTACCATAATCAGTAAGTTTTTTACATCATACTCTTTTGATTTGGTTATTAATTTTTTGGTTATTTCTTTTATAGATAATTTATCTAATAGTGGTCTATAAAGAGTAGATACATATTCAATTGCATCGAATCCAAGTTCTTTTGATTTTTGTGCAAAATCTATAGGGTTAAGTGTTTTCTCAATTTTAATCATTTTGTGTAATGACCATTGAGCTAGGGAAATCCCATATTTATCAAC
>CAYSTA010000043.1:0-5373 GCA_964433845.1 uncultured Flavobacteriaceae bacterium | reverse complement strand
TTTTAATCATTTTGTGTAATGACCATTGAGCTAGGGAAATCCCATATTTATCAACTTTATTTAAATTAGAACAGGAATATCCATTTGACAGAATTATTCCAGAAGAAAGAGAAGAAACTATTTTATTAAACTTTCTTCTTTTCATGGTTTATATAGATGAAGTATATTCTGGAACTTTTTTTAAACCTCCATTTTTATCAGTCAGAATTTCTTGATTTATTTTTTTTCTGTTATCCTCAGAGTTTGTATCAATTAATTTATTGTAAGGGTCAATTCCTACCTCAATAGGTTCTTTGTCTACAATTATTGAAATCTTATTGTTGATCGATGAAATCTTATGTTTTTTTAGATATAGCTCTGTTTCTTTATCATCTTCTTCACCAAAAATTCCAACATCTATATAATCTGATAAAAATACCGAATATTCAGGCTTTTTCATTTCTTCAGTCTTGAATGAAATTGAATCTCTCTCTTGATCTCCATAAAAAATCTTTCCTTTCTCGTCATTTCTATATTTACTAACCTTAAATTCAATATCAACTTGGTATTTTCCATTTTCTAATTTTTTAGATTCTGTAGATACTATTTTATTTTGGTAAAGAGTAATGGTTTCAAACATATCTTTAATAAGGTAGTTTAATGAATCAGGTGTTACCTCTTTAACATGATTGACAAGATCTATTGTTGTAGTGTATGGTGGTTCTTGAAAAGCTACTTTATTCACATATTTTTTCAAGGCTTTATTTAACTTTTTCTCTCCAATGTAATCACTTAATGCATAAAAAATTAAAGATCCTTTTTGATAACGTATATATCCCTGACCATCATTATACATAAGCGCATTTTCTCTTTTACTCTCAAAAGTACGGGATGTTAAATATGTATCAAGAGATCTTTTTAAAAACTTTCTCATTTTCTTTTTTCCATTAACCTTTTCTATAACTTTTAAAGTAACATATTCAGATAAACTTTCTGATAGTACAGTTGCTCCCAGTACATCTGCACCGATGACTTGATGTGCCCACCATTGATGAGCAACTTCATGAACAGTTATAAAAAATGCATAGTCGTTTCCTCCCTCCTCAGAATCATCAACATCAGCAATAAAACCAATATCTTCTGAAAATGGGACTGTGTTTGGGAAAGATTGTGCAAATCCACCGGAAGTTCTCGGGAATTCAATAATTCTTAGTTGTCTATGTTGGTATGGGCTAAAATTAGTTGAACAATATTCCAATGCTGCTTTCATTCCTTTCATCATTCTGTCCAAATTATAATCGTGATCTTTATGATAATAAATTTCTAGATTAACATCGTTCCATTTATCCTGTACAACTTCATATTTTGCAGAATTAAATGCATAAAAATTTAAAATTTTACTATCCATTTTGTAGTGAAAATATCTTCTATCGTCTTCAATCCATTCTTTTTGTAAATAACCCGGTGCTATTGCAATTTGGTCTTTAGAAGTACTTACAGTAGCCTCAAAATCTATCCAATCAGCATCTTTTGCAATATATGTGTTTCCTAGTGCTGTAGAATCTGATGGATGTGGTTTAAGTTTGTTAGGTGGAAGATCATATTTTTCTCTTGTTTTATCATCAGTCAATTCTCCTCCGCTATAACCTAATCTAGGGAAAAGAGAATTGTTTAAAAACGTACCATTATAAATCACATTAGAATTATTTCTCAATAATGTATTGGGTTTGTTTTTAACTGTGAAAGATAATTTTAATGTATCTCCAGTAAATAATGGTTTCTTTAATTTATATATATCAAAATTGTATAATGTGTCTTCAGAAACAAGTGAGTTTTCTTTATCAAATTTAAAAGTGCTTAAAGCTGAATTATGATCTAGAAATATACTATCAATGGGCTCTGTTGTTTTGTTTATCATTGTATACTCGCCTGAGGCATTAACATCTCTAGAGTCAGGAAAAATATTTACATCTACATTAACAGATACAATTCTGGGCTGATTGTAGTTTTCATATTTTTTATATTTCTTCTCCCATTCAACAGTTTCAATTTCTCTTTCTTTAGATGATGTTCTGTCATTTAATATGTTGTTTGTGTAATAAATATATCCTCCAATTGAAATGAATATAATTGTGAAAATGGATATGAAAAAGGGATACTTACCATTAAATCTAGATTTTGCAATTATTAACTTTTCCCTGAAATTTTTAGGCAAACCTCTAATGTAAAATAGTGCTGTCAAAATATAGAAGATTATTCCCAAACAAAGCCAATAAATATTATATATAAAATAGGGACCTAATCTTGCTCCATATCCATTCATGTCTGAATATGAAAATCCTGGCCCTTGATTGTATTTAAAAATTGATTGTTCTATTCCTGCTAATTGTGTTAGTGGAATTCCTATCATTAGAACTATCATTACAAATAATCCAACATATGGGTTACTAATTAGAGTTTGAATAAGAAATGCTAGAAAGGCCCAAATAATAAAATAAATAAGGTTTAATACTAATAACTCATAAATGTAATGACCTATTTCATAATCATAGAAACCTTGGTAGGTTTGAAATAATAATCCTGTAATCATTATTAAAGAAAGAAGCACTAATTGCATTTTTAAAATCGCTAAGAACTTAGAGCCTAACAGAACCCAGTTTGGAGTAGGGGTAGTGTCAATTAATTGATTGATATTAGAGATTCTAGATCTATGAATTAAAACACCTGCATAAAGAAATGTACATATATTAATTACAAGAGTAAAGGGTGATCCAGCATTCAACATCTTCCATGTTCTAGGAAGGGTTGAGGTTCCAAAAATATTCCCAAGTTCAAAAAGACCAATTAAATTAATTAATAATCCAACTAAAACTATTGAAATAAAAGGCCAGCTTTTTATAATAAATAAAAAATCAATATTTGATAGTTTCCAAAGTGATTTCAACTCATTTCTTAATGAAAAATTAAAATTGATTTTAGGTAAGTTGATTTTTACAATTCCTCCAAAATTTGATTTGGTTGTTCTTTTAGAATCTTTTTTGTTAAAATTAATTGTAAAGGCATTTTGACTAAACCTAAACAGCTTATATATGGTTGTGAAAAGTGCTATTCCAACTGCTCCCCAAATCAATCTATTATAAATTACAACACCTTTAATTGGAAGATAGAATTCGTTTTGTTCTGAAACTGTCCAGTATCTAGTATAATAGTAAATTGATGAATCACCAAAGGGGTCTAAAATTGCTGCAATAAACCTTCTCTCAGGATCATCAAACAGATTAGCTAGGAATCCTTGACATATTAATAAAATTAATACAGTAATAAACCCAGCTGAGATATTTCTGGTAAAGGTTACAATTCCAAAAACTATAGCTCCCATAAAAAGCATGTTAGGAAGAATATAAATTAGATAAATGTCTAAGTATGATCTTATATCAAATGCTGTCACTATATCTGGATTTGTTCCAGGGAGAACAAACCCAAGGGCAATTCCCAAACCAGTTATTAATACTATAATATTAACAATAAAAATTCCACTAAAAAACTTGGCAAATAAATACTCTGCTTTTGTAAAAGGGTAGGAGTATAAAATAGTATGCATTTCGCTCTTATAATCTCTATATACAGCCACTCCAATTATTGAGGGATAAAGAAAAATAATTAACCCTGTTAATCCCCCAAATAATCCCGTTATTCCTAGTGGAGAGTTAACAATTTTTGAAGAACCTGTGGTAACAGTCAAGAAGTCAAAAAGTCCTGCAGCTGAACCAGACATCATTAAGGCAATGAAAAGAAATATAAGTATGTATATATATAAAGCTGGTCTTCCGAACCAGTACTTTATTTCATTTAAAAAAATAGTAAAGAACATTTATAATTTAGAGTTTTTTGTTTTGAGATATATTATTGATCCTCTTTTAGTGCAATGAAATAAACATCGTCTAACTGGGGTTCTGTTTTCTTAAAACCTGCAGCAGGTTTCTTTTCTGAATGAACTCTAATAGTTAAAGTGTTATCTATATTATAATTGGATGATAAAATATTAAAATTGACTTCTGCTTCATCTAATTCCTCTCTTTTAACAACCTTTGTCCATATTTGATTTTTTATTTCTGCAGTAGCTTCTACAGGTTTAATATGTTTTAAGATTCTTCCTCCGTTTAATATGGCCATGTCATTACATAATTCTTTAACATCATCCACAATATGAGTAGAGAAAATTACAGTACAATTTGTTCCAACTTCTCTTAAAATATTTAAAAACCTCTGTCTTTCCGCTGGATCCAATCCTGCTGTAGGTTCATCTACAATAATTAACTTAGGATCATTTAAAAGTAATTGAGCTATTCCAAAACGTTGTTTCATTCCTCCGGAATAACCATCTACATTTTTCTTTTTAACATCTTGAAGATTAGTAATATCTAAAAGATCATTTACTAATTTATCTCTTTCTTTTTTTACAGAAATCCCTTTTAAAAGAGCAAAATAATTCAACAATTCTTCAGCAGACATTTTAGGATAGACTCCAAAAGATTGTGGAAGGTATCCTAAAATTTTCCTTAATGATAATTGATCTTTTAAAACGTCAATTTCATTAAAATTAATTTCCCCTGAATCAGGAGACTGTAGGGTCGCTATAGTTCTCATTAATGTTGATTTTCCAGCTCCATTTGGACCTAATAAACCAAACATTCCTTTTCCTATTTTTAAATTTATGTTATCTAAAGCTTTTACTTTATTTCCATAAGTTTTAGTTAAATTATTGATTGTTAATTTCATTTGTAATATTGAAAAATTTTTGAAGTGCGAAGATATAAATTATATAACTGTTATTTTAAAAAAAGAAATAATTCTTCAATAGAACATTTAAAAAGCTTAGCCATTTTAAATGCAGTGGGTAAACTTGGGTCAAATTTTTCTTTTTCAATTGCGTTTATAGCTTGACGCGATATTCCAATTAACTCTGCCAGTTCTTCTTGAGTTAATTTTTGATTTTTTCTTAGTTCCTTAACCTTGTTTTTCATTGATATTTTTTAAAAATAAAAATCGTAGATAATATATAAGTTAAAGCTGAAAAAACTACTAAATGATGAATTCGAGGCTCTAATTTAAGTAACCCTGACTCATGCACCCCAGTCAAAAAAATCCCTATGAAAATAGTGAGAAATAAAGTTAGAGCTACGGCTTTTAATTGAATAGTTTTTTGAAATTCATCGTAATCGTCAAACTGATTTTTACTCACATACAACATTGCAATAATTAAAATAAAATTTATTAATGCAGCAATAATTGTAATTGTCGTATTTACCCACAATTCATGTGGACCGCCTACTAAAATGGCAAAGCTTATTAACCATAGTACTGTCCAAGCCAGGACAATTTTATTATGTTTTT
>CAYSTA010000042.1:0-11703 GCA_964433845.1 uncultured Flavobacteriaceae bacterium | reverse complement strand
AGAGCAGCTGAACGTTATGGGGCAAAACAAGAACAATTAGATAATATTTGGAATTATAGAACACATGATTCTTTTAATGATGCTGAACGTGCCGCACTAAATTTTTCTTTAGCTGCTTCACAAGTTCCTAATACTGTAGATAAGACAATAATACAAGAATTACATAAGCATTGGGATGAAGGTGAAATTGTAGAAATTACAGGTGTAATTTCTTTGTTTGGTTATCTAAATCGATGGAATGATTCTATGGGAACTTCTATTGAAGAAGGAGCTGTAGAGAGTGCTGAAAAATATTTACAGAAAACAGGATGGGTAAAAGGTAAACATGTCTAGGAATTATAAAGCAATATTTATAGTATTAATAATTTTGATGATTTTGTATTTATGGGCAGAACTTGGTGTAGGTATTTTTTTTCAAGATAGCTGGGGAGGAGATTAAAAAATAATTCATATTTTAAATGTCCGATTTTTAACACATGAAAAGAAATGTTTTAGATATAGAATTCCCATCTGGACTAAAACATTTATATGTTAACGGAAAAAGATTTACCAAGAAAGATTTTTTAAAGACTGTAGAACTTGAAAAAAGACGTGATAAAAAAGGTAGGTTTGTCTCATTAGCTAAATAAAAAGAAATAATTTGGAGTTGACAATGCTGTGGAAAAGGGTTAATATTGTTATACTAACTCTAATTCATGCCAATACAAACAAAAATTCTTAAGATACATCCTAAAGACAATGTTCTAGTAGCGCTAACTGATTTGCAAAAAGGAGATTTAATTGAGTACACTAATGGTTCAATTCTTCTTAAAGAAAATATAAAGGCTAAGCATAAGTTAGTAACACATAATTTGACAAAAGGAGGGAAAATTATTATGTATGGATTAGTCGTTGGAAGAGCAAAAAAAAATATTTTAAAAGGACAAGCAATTAACACTAATAATATTACTCATGAAACTGAAGAGTATTTTGTTTCTGAAAATAGTATAAAGTACAATTGGAATAAACCAGATACATCTAAGTTTTTAAATCATACTTTTTTAGGTTATCATAGAGAAGACGGAAAAGTTGGAACTGAAAACAATTGGCTTGTCATACCCTTAGTCTTTTGTCAAAATAGAAATATTAGCGAAATAAAAAAAGTTATGCTTGAAGGATTAGGTTATTCAAGCTTCCAAAAAGAAACTTTTGACATACAACCCTTAATTGATGCATACAAATCTGGAAGGTCCAAAGATGATCTATTGGATATTGATATTTCATATAATACTAAAGAAAAAAAAAACAACCCTCTATTTACGAATATAGATAGTGTTCAGTTTTTAACTCACGAAGGGGGTTGTGGAGGCACGACATCAGATGCTGTTGCGTTATGCAATTTACTTGCAGGCTACATCAACAATCCAAATGTAGCAGGTGCTACAGTGCTTAGTCTTGGTTGTCAGCATGCGCAGATCAGCATTTTGGAACGGGCCTTAAAAAGAATTGCCCCTAATATGAAAAAACCTGTTTTCTTTTTGGAGCAACATAAAAGTTCTTCTGAACGTAATTTTATTTCCGAATCTATCAAAAAAACATTTATCGGTATGATTGAAGCCAATAAGGTTTCTAGGTCTCCAGCGCCATTAAGCAAATTGACAATTGGGCTAGAATGTGGAGGATCTGATGGGTTTTCTGGTATTTCTGCTAATCCAACTTTAGGATATGTATCTGACATTATTGTTGGCTTAGGAGGGTCAGCAGTATTGTCAGAATTTCCTGAACTTAATGGAGTTGAGCAAGAGTTAATTAATCGTTGTGTTGATGTAATTAAAGCTCAGAAATTCGCTAAAATAATGCGTGTCTACGATGCAAAAGCTAATGCTTTAGGTTCTGGCTTTTTTGCAAATCCTTCTCCTGGTAATATTAAAGATGGTCTAGTTACAGATGCAATAAAATCAGCAGGTGCAGCAAAAAAAGGAGGTACATCTCCTATTGTTGATGTTTTAGATTATACTGAACAAGTAATAAATTCCGGCTTAAATCTATTATGTACGCCTGGTAATGATGTAGAATCAACAACTGGCTTAGTAGGTTCTGGAGCAAATATTATTTTGTTTACAACCGGTCTAGGAACACCTACTGGGAACCCAGCAGTACCTGTTGTAAAGATTTCATCAAATACAAGTCTCTACAATAAGATGAATGATATTATAGATTTTAATACTGGGACTATTATTGAAGGTGTTGCTACAATTGAAAGTTGTGGAGAAAAACTGCTAGAATATATTGTTAAAGTAGCAAGTGGAGAGATAGAAATTAACGCCCGAAGATTGAATCAAAATGATTTTATCCCTTGGAAGAGAGGCTTATCACTTTAAAACAAAAAAAATGAGTTCAAAATTTTCATTACACAACAAAGGCGCCCTAATCACTGGTGGAGGTAGCGGAATCGGAAAAGCTATTGCTACTACCTTTGCTCAACAAGGAGCTTTTGTACACATTTTAGATTATGATCTAAAATCTGCGCAAGAAACAGCTGACCAACTTAATCAGCAAGGTTTTAAAACCGAAGCACACCATTGTGACATATCCAACTATAAGCAAGTCGCCAAAATTATAGAACGTATTTCAAAGTCAATACCAATCAATATTTTAGTTAATAATGCTGGTGTGGCCCATGTAGGTAATATTGAATCTTGTGAAGAAAAGGATCTGGATAGATTATATAATATAAATATTAAAGGTGTGTACAATTGCACAAAAGCATGTATACCTAAAATGAAAAAAAACAATGGTGGAGTTATTTTAAACTTGGCCTCAATAGCATCAACTGTTGGTATTACTGATCGGTTTGCTTATTCCATGACAAAGGGTGCAGTTCTAACTATGACCTATTCCATTGCCAAAGACTATATTGACAAAAACATTCGCTGCAATTGTATATCTCCTGCACGTGTTCATACACCTTTTGTCGATGGTTTTATTAATAAAAATTATCCTGGAAAAGAAGCTGAAATGTTTGAAAAACTTTCAAAAACTCAACCTATAGGCCGTATGGGCAAACCGCAAGAAATTGCAGATTTAGCTTTGTTTTTATGTGCTGATGAAGCTAGCTTTATTACAGGTTCAAACTATGTGATTGATGGGGGATTTGTAACACTTAACTCAAAATGATAAATTATGAAACTCATTAGATTTGGAGAAATAAACAAAGAAAAACCAGGTATATTACTACCTAACGGAACCAAAATAGATGTTTCCTCATTTATATCAGATTATAATGAAGATTTCTTTGGAAATAATGGAATAGAAAAATTAGAGACCTGGCTAAACAAAAATCATGACTTATGCCCTATCGTGGATGATGAAATTCGTTTGGGTGCACCGCTTGCGCGTCCCTCAAAAATTGTATGTGTTGGATTAAACTATACTAAACATGCAGCTGAAAGTGGAATGGATATCCCTGAAGAGCCTGTCCTTTTTTTTAAATCAAGTTCTGCAATTATTGGTCCGTATGATTCAATCGTAATTCCTAAGGGAAGTTTAAAAACAGATTGGGAAGTTGAATTGGCTGTGGTGATTGGAAAAAAAGCAAGCTATATTAACGAAGAAGATGCACTAAAATATGTTGCGGGGTACGTATTGCATAACGATGTAAGTGAACGTACATTTCAATTGGAACGTTCGGGTCAATGGGTAAAAGGTAAAAGCTGCGATACCTTTGCGCCAATAGGCCCTTTTATTGCTACATCAGAAGAAATTGATAATCCAAACAATCTAAACCTTTGGCTTAAACTAAATGGTGAAATCATGCAAAATAGCAGTACCTCAGATTTTATTTTTAACATCCAACAAGTTATTAGTTACATTAGTCAATTCATGACCTTAATCCCAGGCGATATAATCTCTACAGGAACTCCTTTTGGTGTCGGTCTGGGATTGAATCCTCCAAGATATCTTGAAGATGGAGATGTGGTGGAACTAGGAATTGAGCATTTAGGTGTAGCACGTCAAGTTTGTAAAGCATACAGATGATTATAGATAGTCATCAACATTTTTGGAACTATGATCCTATTAAAGATAGTTGGATAGATGAAAGCATGGGTGTCCTAAAAAAGGATTTCCTTCCTAAAGATTTAGCGCCAATTTTGAAAGAAAATGGAGTTGATGGTTGTATTGCAGTACAAGCAGATCAATCAGAAAAAGAAACAGAGTTTCTACTAAGTTGTGCTGCATCAAATCAATTTATTAAAGGTGTGGTAGGTTGGGTGGATTTAATTGCACCTAATTTAGAAGAAAGATTGGAACATTATACCTCAAATCACTTGTTTAAGGGAGTTCGTCATATTGTACAAGCAGAGAATGACGACTATTTACTTCGTAAAGATGTGCAAAATGGTATAGGCAAACTTACCAAGTATAACCTAACATTCGATTTACTTATTTATCCACATCAACTTCCTTCCGCCATCGTTTTAGTAGAAAAATTTCCTAATCAGAGATTTATTTTGGATCACATTGCTAAACCAAATATATCTGAACCTATCTCTGATGCATGGTTGTCAAATATTATTCATTTATCCAAAAACCCGAACGTATCTTGTAAGCTCTCCGGAATGGTTACAGAAACTAATAATTATACATTTATGGATAGTGATTTTACTCCTTATATAGATACAGTCTTTAATTCTTTTGGTTCTAAACGAATTCTCTTTGGTTCCGACTGGCCTGTGTGTTTAGTCGCCTCAAATTACAAAAAAGTATTAACGATAGTTAATGATTATCTTTACAAACACTCAACCAAAATAAAAGATAACGTTTTGGGACAAAATGCAATTAAAATTTATAATCTGTAATATGAATTTAGGATTAAAAAACAAGGTGATTATTGTTACAGGAGGTTCTAAAGGTATTGGTGCTGGCATTGTGGCACTATTAGCTGAAGAGGGAGCTATACCAGTAATTGTTGGGAGAAATCAAGAAAATATACTAAAAGTTATAAGTGAATATAAACAAAAGGGCTACAACGTTGGATATGCGTTTGCGGAATTAACTCAGCCAGAACAATGCGAACATGCAGTTCATTCTGTAATTAAAGAATATGGTAGAATAAATGGTCTTGTGAATAACGCAGGTGTTAATGATGGTATTGGCTTGGAACATGGTTCATATGAAGATTTTATGAATTCAATAAAACGAAACCTAGCACATTACTATAAAATGACTCAATTGGTTCTCCCAGAATTAAAGAAAAACAAAGGAGCCATTGTTAATATTGGATCTAAAACGGCATTAACAGGTCAAGGTGGTACTTCCGGATATGCAGCAGCAAATGGAGGGCGGAATTCACTCACAAGAGAATGGGCAGTTGAATTACTTCCATATGCGATTAGAGTTAATTGTGTCGTTGTAGCAGAGTGTTTCACTCCACTGTATGAAAAATGGATAAATACTTTTAAAAACCCAAAAGAAAAGTTATTATCCATTACAAATAAAATTCCACTTGAAAAGCGAATGACAACAGTAGAAGAAATTGCCAATACAGTTGCATTTTTACTTTCTGAAAAATCAAGCCATACCACGGGCCAATTGATTCATGTGGATGGAGGTTATACCCATTTGGATAGAGCTCTAAACAATGAATTATAATATCAATAATGGCAACTAACAAACTAAAAAAATATTGCTTGGCATTGGATCTAGAAGACGATGAAGAAAAAATTGCTGCATACAAACAATACCACCTTAAGGTATGGCCCGAGATAAATCAAAGTCTTCTAGACTCAGGAATTAATCATGCAGAAATATACAACACTGGCAATAGGTTGTTTATGATATTAGAGGTTGATGAACAATTTTCATTTAAAAAAAAATCAGAAATGGATTCTCAAAATCCAAAAGTTAAAGAATGGGAAGAGTTGATGTGGACTTTTCAACAAGCTCTTCCTAACTCTAAAGATGGAAGTAAATGGGTATTGATGGATAAAATTTATGATTTAAACACACAAGCTGTATGAAATCATATATAAACAACAAATATCCATCTGTTGAAGATTTACGTAAGCGAGCTAAGCAAAAAATTCCAAAATTTGCATTTGAGTATTTAGATGGTGGCTGTAACGACGATGTAAATATAAAAAAGAACACAACACGAATTAGAGAAGTAGAATTAAAACCAAAATACTTAGTTGAATATCAGTTACCAAGTTTAAAAACAGAACTTTTTGGACACGAGTATGATGCTCCTTTTGGAGTCTCACCCATAGGCTTGCAAGGGTTGATGTGGCCTCGATCACCTGAAATATTAGCCAAAGCTGCATTTGTTCATAATATTCCTTTCATTTTAAGTACTGTAACCACATCTAGTATTGAAACTATTGCTGAAATCACTGAAGGTCGTGCTTGGTTTCAACTTTATCATCCTGCAGATGAGCACGTAACAAAAGATATTTTAAGAAGGGCTGAAACAGTAGGTTGTCCTGTGTTGGTAATTCTAGCTGACGTACCTTCTTTTGGTTATCGTCCACGAGATATCCGAAATCGTTTGTCTATGCCTCCAAAAATGACCGCAACTAATATCATCAATGCCATAAAAAGGCCCCACTGGTCTTTTAAAACATTAATTAATGGACAACCTAATTTTGAAACCTTAAAACCCTATATGCCCAAAAATTTAAACCTGAATGAATTAGCAAAATTTATGGATACTACTTTTTCTGGACGTTTAAACGAAGAAAAAATAAAACGACTGCGAAATTTGTGGAAAGGAAAACTCGTTTTAAAAGGAGCCGAGTCGGTACACGATGTTGAAAAGGCATATCAACTTGGACTAGATGGTGTAATTATTTCAAATCACGGAGGACGTCAAGTTGATGTAGGTCAAGCCACTATCGACTCATTAAAAACTATCTATCCTCTATATAAGGACAAACTCACTGTCATGATGGACAGTGGAATTAGAGGCGGTGCTGATGTTGCAAGAGTTATGGCTAATGGGGCTGATTTCAGCTTTTTGGGACGCACTTTTATGTATGGGGTTTCTGCTTTAGGCAATAAAGGAGGAAATCATACCATAGCAATGCTGAAAAAACAATTAACTCAAGTAATGGAGCAATTAAGCTGCGCTAAAGTATCCGATTTTCAAAACAAGTTGGTTTCTCATTAAAAACTTTAATCTACCATAACTTATGTCTTTAATTTTAAATATGATTCAATGAAAAAATTAAATTCTGTTCCTGTAGTTTCAAAAGAAATGATCATACCATTTGTTTTGCTTACATCTTTATTTGCACTTTGGGGCTTTGCTAATGCTGTTACAGACCCGATGGTACAGTCGTTTAAAAAGGTTTTAGAATTATCCAATTCGCAGGCAGCTTGGGTACAGATGGCTTTTTATGGAGGATATTTTTGTATGGCACTACCTGCAGCATTGTTTATGCGAAGATATTCCTACAAAGTGGGTATTTTGATTGGACTTGCTTTATATGCTACTGGAGCACTATTGTTTTACCCAGCAGCTATAACAGAGCAATTTTGGTTTTTTTGTTTAGGTTTATACATTCTGACCTTTGGTTTGGCTTTTTTGGAAACTGCAGCAAATCCATATGCTTTAGCTATGGGTGCTAAAGAAACTGCCACTCAACGTTTAAATTTGGCTCAGTCCTTTAATCCCCTTGGATTGATCTTAGGTCTGTTTGTAGCGCAACAATTTGTATTGAAAAAATTACAATCAGATGATATTACTGATTTTAGTGCTTTAGATGAAGCTTCTAAAGTTTTAATTAGAACCACAGATTTGATAGTCATTAGAGATCCATATGTAATATTGGGATTGGTTATATTGGCCATTTTTGTATTGTTTGCCATAAGTAAAATGCCAGAGTTTAAGGACACATCATCTAACTCACATATCAGTCATGCTTTTAAAAAACTCGCAAAAAATAACACATACACATCAGGTGTATTAGCACAAATATTATATGTAGGTGCTCAAATTATGTGCTGGACATATATATACCAATATGCTGAAGGAATAGGTATAGATAGCGTTACTGCAGGGTACTACCAAATGGTGGCATTTTTGCTATTTACTCTTGGTCGAGGTATTGGAACTTATTTATTACGTTTTGTAAATTCAGGAACACTTCTAATGATTTTTGCAATATTTTCAGCTATATGTTGTATAGGAACTATTTTTATTAAAGGCTTATTTGGACTTTATTCTCTTGTGGGAATTTCGTTCTTTATGTCTTTGATGTTTCCAACGATTTATGGGATTGCGCTTGGAGGTTTAAGTGAAGAAGAAAGTAAAATAGGTTCTGCTGGCTTAGTTATGGCCATTGTTGGTGGAGCAATAATGCCAAAATTACAAGGAATGATTATTGATTATGGCGGTCACGAGGTAGATGATATAAAAATCTTAGGTGTATCAGAAATTAACTTTTCTTTTGTGTTACCACTCTTGTGTTTTATACTAATTTCTATATATGGCTTCAAACAAAAGAGAAGTTAGTTTATTCATTTTTTTTAAATAGATTGGCAAATTTTATTGATGCTAATAATCCTAAAATAGAAAATAAAACTGAAATGGTAAACACGTATTGATGACCAAGTAAGCCAGGGTATTTGTCTAAAAAATAACCGAAAATTGGGGGTGCAAAAATATCAGGAGTATAAGCTACGACAGAAATCAAACCAACAGCAGTACCTGTCAATACTAGAGGAATACGTCCTTCCTGCATAATAGAAAAATATAACGCACGAATAGCATATGTTCCAGTAGCAACAATAATTAAAGACAAGTAAAAAACAAAATTCATATTTAATTGAACTATTCCGAATGCAAAGATTGTCGATCCAATTAACATTGTAACAAAACCGAAAATAATAAAATAAATATAACTTGATTTGTACGCTAAAATGGCTATTAGTATACAGACTAATGGACGAAGATATAGTTGTAATGAACTGACATTTGCAGCTTCAATCTGATTAAAAAACATCACATCAGAAGCATATAAAGAATAAATATCTGTCACCCTATATCCTACGTATGCAGAAATTATAATAATCATTATAAGCCATACGGATTGAATTTTTAATACAGTTTTAATATTAGAAAATGAACTTGAAGATATAACATTATTTTTTTGATCTTTTTGATTTGAATCCATAAAAAAGAGCACCCATAATCCTGTCAAAAATATCATAAATGATGAGAATAAAATGACATATCTAAATGCTTCTTTACGCTCAGTTAAGCTGGTTAATTCAATGTCATTTATCAAAAAGACAGAAAAAATTAAAACACCTAAACTTCCCATTGATGCGGCAACTAATCCTCGTCCACCATCTAGAAATCCAAATGCTTGACCCTGATTATCAGTTCCTCCCCAAACACGAGTTGCTTTTATCATCGCTCCCCAAAATAAAAATACAGTTGTAAATCCCCAGTAGCCATATAAAATTTGCAAAACAAAATAAGAAGGGTAAGATGCTAAAACTAAGCCTCCAAAAGATGTAAAAAAAAGGGAATATGACATCAACTTCTTTGGTTGAAATTTGTCTGAAATTACACCTCCATATACATAGGACAACAAAGCTATAATTCCATATACTGAAAATAAACTTCCTAATTGAAGATTATTTAAATTGAATACTTCCAAAAATGTAGGTCTAAATATTCTAGGTAAAACGTATGGTAATAAATAGATTAACTCTCCTGAAAGTATTAATAGAGTTATACTTAAAACAGAACCTTTTTTAATTGGCTGATCTTTCAATTTAAATCTTATTGATTTACGCAAGATACATCAATTAATAGGAGTAATTAACTAAATAATATCCTTACTTATAATTCTTTTTGTAATCTAATTGCTGTTTCAGAAACCTCATCTAAAACTCTAAGTAAATTTCCAGACCATAATTTTTCTATTTCCACTTCACTATAATTTCTTCTGACCAATTCAAGTGTAACATTAAATGTTTCAGAGGCATCATTCCACCCTTCAATACCTCCTCCACCATCAAAATCACTACTAATACCTACATGATTGATTCCGATAGTTTTAACTAGGTAATCAATGTGATTTACAAAATCTGATACATTAACAGAAATATTATTCTTGACTTTCTCAGAATTTAAATATGATTTAAAAGCTACTGTTTGTACAACTCCCCCATTATTTTTTATCCAACCTAACTGTTCATCATCTAAATTTCTACTATGATCACAGAGAGATCTTGCAGAGGAATGTGAAGCAATAACTGGAGCCTTACTTAATGTTATCATTTGCCTTATTGCTTCCTTTGATGGATGTGATATATCTATCATAATTCCTAATCTATTCATTTCTCTAATTACATCAATACCAAATTCACTAAGTCCGTTATGGAGGTAAATACCATCTTTTTCTCCCGTATTACTATCACTTAATTGACTATGACCATTATGAGCCAAAGACATATACCTAGCTCCCATATTATAAAACTTTTCAACGTTTTTTATATCTAAACCAATAGGATATCCGTTTTCAACTCCAATCATTGCAATTCTTTTACCTTTTTGATGTATTTTTCTTACATCTTCAGAAGAAAGTGCTAGTTCAATCTTTTCACTTGCATAAGTATCAACTAAATCATGAATAGCATTAAACTTTGATATTGCGTTATCATATGCTTTTTTATAGCCTTGTTCGCTTAAGTCTCCTTGCCCAGTAAATACGATAAACCATGCAACATCTAAACCTCCAAGTTCCATTTTTGGAATATTACATTGTGTTTTTAAGTTTTGAGAATAATTGATAGAATCAGTGAAGTTTTTAATATTTATATCACAATGTGTATCAAGTGTAATAACA
Source organism: uncultured Flavobacteriaceae bacterium (assembly GCA_964433845.1). Taxonomy (GTDB): domain Bacteria; phylum Bacteroidota; class Bacteroidia; order Flavobacteriales; family Flavobacteriaceae; genus MAG-121220-bin8. Next base: position 862 of record CAYSTA010000042.1, on the reverse strand, counting down.
TTATTGTGTATTTTATTTGCTTTTTCAAAAAGTTTATTATTGTCATAATTTAACTTTATCATATAAATGACAACAATAATTAATAATAAAACAAAGCCTTTTAAATAAAATTTCATATTAATCTATTTGTTATTAAAAATATAAAATGTTTTATACTTGAAAAAAAGTTCAATTACAAATCTATGTTTTACTAATCTTTTTATTAAATTGTAGTTATGAAAAAACTCCTAATTCTAATCATACTTTTTAATATTCAGGTATACTCACAAAATAATGATTATATAAAAAGCGTAGAATCTATAGACAGCACTATTGAAACCCTATATTCCGTTATTTCAGGAGATAAGGGAGTAGAAAGAGACTGGAATTTATTTAAGTACCTATTTCATAAAGATGCTAAGCTAATTCCTTCCGGAATAAATGAACAAGGTAAAACAGGTGCTCGTTTTATGAGTCCGGATGAATATATTGATAATTCAGGAAAATGGTTATTTGAAAATGGTTTTCATGAAAACGAAATTGGAAGGACAACGGAACGGTTTGGTAATATTGTTCATGTTTTTTCTAGTTACCAATCTTTTAGGACCAAAACTGATACAAAACCTTTTTCTAGAGGTATAAATAGCATTCAATTACTTTATGATGGTAATAGATGGTGGATATTGAATGTATTTTGGATAGCTGAAAACAATAAAAATATAATACCAAAAAAATATATTTTTTGATTGCACTAAGAATTGAGTTAAATTTAAGAAGATGAATAATATAGCTTTATTAATATTAAGGGTAGTTTTTGCAGGTTCATTGCTTTATGGTCACGGCTTGGGAAAATTGAATAGGTTAATCGAAGGAAATTTAAGTT
>CAYSTA010000041.1:0-12764 GCA_964433845.1 uncultured Flavobacteriaceae bacterium | reverse complement strand
GGAGATGTTTGTGATGATGATAAAGATGGAGATGGAATTAATAACGATGTCGATAATTGTCCAATCAATGCTAATGCAAATCAATCTGATATTGATGGAGACGGCAAAGGAGATGCTTGTGATGATGATATTGATGGAGATACTATTTTAAATGCAAGCGATAATTGTCCTTATAATACCAATACTGATCAGAAAGATTTTGATGGTGATGGTCAAGGAGATGTTTGTGATCCAAACCCAGTTCCTAAAGACACATTTTCTTTAAAAGCAACTGATGAAACTTGTAAAAGTTCTGATAATGGAAGTATTCAATTAACAATTAAAGGAGAATTTAGTCAGCCTTTTAATATAAAGATTACAGGTGGTCCTACTGGATTTAGTCACACTCCAGAAAATGTTTCAAGTTCAACATGGGCATTAAACAATTTAAAAGCTGGTGACTATTGGGTCTGTATTACTTCAACTGCCTTTTCTACTTTAAGCCAATGCTTTAATGCTAACATAAAAGAGCCAGCAGATTTAGGTGTAGTTTCCAATCTTGATAGAAACAAAAAACAAATTGTCTTAGACATGAGTGGAGGAACTAAATACAATATCATTCTTAATGGAAACTTAATTACAACTTATGATGATAATATCGATTTATCATTAAGCCCTGGAATCAATACCATTAGAGTAACTGCCAACAAAGAATGTCAAGGAATTTATGAAGAAATAATCTTTATCTCAGAAGATATTCTATTAAGTCCTAACCCAGCTAATGCTTCTTCTAAATTATGGGTAGGTGGATTTGATGATAATGTAAATATTACATTGTTTGATATTACAGGAAGAGTTATCTGGACTAGAAACGATAAAGTACCATATTCAAGATCACTAGATGTACCATTTAATAATGTGAAATCTGGACTTTATATTCTAAAAGTAGATTCCAAAACAATTAAAAAATCAATCAAAGTAATTAGAGAATGAAAAAGATATTAATCATATCGTTGTGTGTGTTTTCTATGATAACAATTTCATGTTCTAAAACTTATGAGTTTAGGGCTCCAGTAGATCCTGCAGCTGCAAATCTTTCTAAACCAGCAAACAACACACAATGTTTAGAGGTTGACAAAGTAAAGTTTGAATGGAATAAATCTGATAATACTGATACCTATACAATTACCATTATTGATTTGATTTCTAGTGCGACAGTAACACAAAACACTAGTACTAATACAGTAGAAATTACGTTGGCTAAGGGCAGGCCTTATTCTTGGCAAATTACTTCAAAAAATAAAAGCACTTCAAAAACGGCTAAATCTGAAGTTTGGAAATTTTATTTATCTGGTGCCGGAGATTCTAATCATGCCCCTTTTCCGGCTGAAATAATTGCTCCTAAAAATGAAGCTACAGTATCAGCTGGGTCTATAGAACTTTCCTGGAAAGTTTCCGATGTTGACGTTGGAGACACACATAAATTTGATGTTAAACTAGATAAAACAAATGCCACAACTGTAATATGTACTGATCAGTCAGCTACAACTAAAACCGTTTCACTTACTGCTGGTGTTTATTATTGGAGAGTTATAGCAAAAGACAATAATGGAAATCATTCAGAGTCTGGAATCTACAAATTTACAGTTCAATAGTATTATTCATGTTATATAAAAGGTTATAAATCAATAGGTTTATTCTAAAATGATTTTTTATATTTGATACCCTATTAAATCGATAGAATTTATATTTTGAAAAATAAGAATCTCATATATCTAATTGTTTCATCTATTTTTTTATTGATTTTATCTGTCAATTTTGATTCTTTATTAATTAAATATAAAAGAAGCATTCACAAAGAAAATTTAGAGAATAGTCCTTTTAAGGAAACCTATAATCTATCCAAAGAAGAAAGAAGAAAAATAGAACTTCCTCCAAACAAATATTCTGAAAAAATGTGGGAACTTTCTATGAATCCAATGGAGGGAAAACCAAATCCTGAGAAGCTATTTGAATTACAATATGAATTAAGAAAAACTAGATTTAATTCAAAAAAATCTCCTCTAGTTCCTGGTGAATCCAGTGAGATGAAATGGAAAGAAAGAGGACCTGGAAATGTAGGTGGAAGAACCAAAGGATTAATGTTTGATCCTAATGATGGATCTAGTGAAACTGTTTTTGCGGGAGGTGTTAGTGGTGGACTATTTAAAAATACTAATATATCTAGTCAAAGTTCCACATGGGAGCATATTACTCAAGGAATTCCTGACAATATTCCAGTTTCTAGCATTACACATGACCCAAATGATTCAAAAATATTTTATGTAGGAACTGGAGAATCCTATACAGGTGCTGAAGCATTAGGAAATGGGCTTTGGAAATCTTCTGATGGGGGAAATACGTGGTCAAATGTATTTGGCGGCAAATCAGATTCAGAGATTACTTATATAAGTCCAGGAAATTTTGTTGAGGTTACGGTACCAAGCGGATTAGGACCTTATACTTATGTAGCCGCTGCATTTGGTCCCTCACTAACTAAGAATCCAATTGTCCATGATCTAATTCTTGCAAATGATGGTTCAACGGCTGGAGATGATTCCGATGGAATCGGCGGAACAACTTCTGACGCATGTCAGAGTTTAACCTCTGCTAATGCTGCTGCAATGAATGGGAATATTGCCTTAATTGAAAGAGGAGATTGTCCATTTATTCAAAAAGTTAAAACTGCTCAAGATGCTGGTGCAAAAGCTGTTATTGTAGTAAACCGAAATGATGGAAGTAAATCAGATTGGACTTCTGCACCAATTGTAATGGGTGGAACAGAAGGTGCTAGCGATATTAAAATTCCTTCATTGATGATTTCCACTCCTGATGGAGCAAAACTTAAAAATGCTTTAAATAATGGTACAGTTACTGTTTCGTTAAAGGAAGAGTACTCTACTTCTAAAGGAACTACTGTTATACCAGGAATCTTCTATATAAATGATGTAGTAGTTAGAAATAATAATGGAAATTCTGAAGTTTATATTGCAACAGGAACATCTTCCCATAGAGATGCTGCCTCTCATATTTTTGGACCTGATGATTATGGGATATGGAAATCTCTTGATGCAGGATCTTCATGGACAAAAGTTCCAGCATATATTGAAGGTTCTACAGTGCTATACCAACCAATTGACTTAGAAATTTCTCCATCAACTAATAAATTATGGATGTCAACAACTTATAATTATAGAGGAGGAGGATCTGGAAATATTTTAGTTGCAAATGATCAAGGAACAAGTTTTACAAAAAAACATACAATAGAAAATGGGAGAAGAACAGAAATAGAAATAGCTGGAAATGGTGATATATACGCCTTAGCTAGTGTAAATGTTGCTGAAACACCCGTCCAAATATTTAAATCTACAAATGAGTTCAGTTCTACTCCAACTGAAATTACTCTTCCCAATGATGCTGATTCCAATATAAATGCTAGTGATTTTACTAGAGGTCAATCATTCTATGATCTTTTAATAGAAAGTGATCCAAATAATACTAATACTATTTTTGCTGGAGGAATAGATTTATTTAAATCAACAACAGGAGCTGTTAGTACTGGAGGAACAAATCCTTGGAATCAACTCACCCATTGGTACGCTGGGTTTGGCCAACCATATGCCCATGCAGATCAACATGGAGCTGCTTTTTCTCCAATTGATTCTTCAAAAAAAGTATTCGGAAACGATGGTGGAGTTTACTATAGTAAATCAGAATCTAGTGGCTCTGAGACCATTAGTTCTAGAAATAAAAACTTTATAACAAGTCAATTTTACACGATTGCAGTTGCTCCATCTGAAATGTTTAAAGATCTTACTAAACAAGTTCAAGGGAGTGATAGATCAACTAGACTTAACAGTACGCTTACAATAAGTGGAATGACAGATGTATTTGTAGGAGGTCTTCAGGATAATGGAACTCAATTATTGGCAAATAAAACTGGATCAATTAGCCAGGGGCATGATACAAGTGGAGGAGATGGTGCTGCTTCCATGTTTTCACAGAATTTAGACAAACCTTATTTTGTGCAAAATTACGTATACAATAGATATGTTGATGTTTATGATTTTAAATCCAATCAGCTTTTTCAAATAAATAGCGAAAGCACTCAATATGGAGATTTTATAAATGTTCAAGCTTTAGATTCTAAATTAGGAGTGATTTATTCTAATTACAGAAACAATGGCAATTATGAAATTGCTGCTTATGTTGGCTGGGATGATTTTAAGACTGCTGATCTAAATACAAATGCAACTAAGAAGATTTTAAGTAATGGTCAAATGTTCTCCAATGTTTCGGCACTAACTGTTTCTCCCTTTGGAAATGATACTTCTACCCTAATGGTAGGTTTAGAAAATGGATATGTCCTTAAAGTAGAAAATGCCAATACAAATTCTCCTACTTGGACTAATCTTACTGGTAGTGCGTTTTTAGGAAGTGTTTCAGATATTGAGTTTGGAGCGAATGAAAATGAAATTTTTGTTACTTTCCATAACTATGCTGTAAAAAACGTTTTTTATTCCTCAGATGCTGGAAAAACATGGGTTAATAAAGAGGGTGATTTACCTGATTTACCTGTAAGATGTATTTTACAAAACCCTATTGTTTCCAATGAAGTAATAATTGGTACAGATTTAGGTGTTTGGTATACTAAAAATTTTAAAGATGCCTCTCCTAATTGGTCTCAAGGATTTAATGGTATGAGTGATGTTAGAGTTACTGATATGGATATGAGAGATGATTATGCTGTATTTGCCTCAACATATGGTAGAGGTGTATATTCATCTTATTTTGATTCAGATGTCCCAATGCTTAGATTAACTTCTAAAGAAACTAAAATCAAAATAGATCAAGGCGAAACTGGAAGTTTTAAAGTAAAATATAAGATCTTTAAAAATTATAATGAAGAAACAGAATTTTCAGTTACTGGTCTTCCTGCAGGATCAACTGTTAAATACACCCCCTCCCAAAAAATAACTATAAATCAAGATGGTGAGCTAACTATTGAATTAACTGTTCCAGATAATGCCGTACCAAAAACATATCCTTTAGTAATAAAAGGAACCAATGGTAGCGCATCTAGTAAAGTTGAAGAAACTGGTATAAGTTTAATAGTGCTTTCAAATGATTATGATAATGATGGAATTAAAAATAAGGATGATAATTGTCCTAATACACCAAATCCAGGTCAAGAAGATTTTGATAACGATGATATTGGAGATGTTTGTGACCCTTATCCGATTCCTGGGGATACTTTAAAAATAGAATATACTGATGAAACTTGTAGAAATTCCAATGATGGAACAATAAAAGTAACAATAAAAGGTGATTTAGGATTCTCTTTTACTGTAGCTGTTACTGGTGGACCAACTGACTTTAGTCACACTCCAGAAGTGATTTCTGGATCTGATTGGTCATTAACTAATTTAAAAGCTGGCATATACAAGGTTTGTTTAACTACTACTGCTTTTCCAAACATGAAACAATGTTTTGATGCTAATGTAAAGCAGCCTCAAGATCTCGCCGTTTTATCAGGAGTAAGCAGAGAAAACAGAAGAGTTACATTAGACATGAGTGGAGGAACTAAATACAATATCATTCTTAATGGAAACTTAATTACAACTTATGATGATAATATCGATTTATCATTAAGCCCTGGAATCAATACCATTAGAGTAACTGCCAACAAAGAATGTCAAGGAATTTATGAAGAAATAATCTTTATCTCAGAAGATATTCTATTAAGTCCTAACCCAGCTAATGCTTCTTCTAAATTATGGGTAGGTGGATTTGATGATAATGTAAATATTACATTGTTTGATATTACAGGAAGAGTTATCTGGACTAGAAACGATAAAGTACCATATTCAAGATCACTAGATGTACCATTTAATAATGTGAAATCTGGACTTTATATTCTAAAAGTAGATTCCAAAACAATTAAAAAATCAATCAAAGTAATTAGAGAATGAAAAAGATATTAATCATATCGTTGTGTGTGTTTTTTCCCCTCTTTATTTCTTGTGGTGGTAGTGGTGGAGATGATGGTAATAATGGTGGAGGAAATGGAGGAGGAAACCCAACAGGTCCAGTTGCTCCTAAGCCTGCTACCCTTGTAAAACCTGCAAATAATTCTGAATGTCTTGAGGTAGATGCTGTTAAATTTGAATGGAATAAATCTGATGATACCACTTCGTATACAATTGTTGTAAAAAATCTATTAAATCAAGTAAGTATTTCACAAACAACTACTTCTACAAGTGTTGAAATAACTTTGACTAAAGGATTTCCTTATTCATGGTATGTCATTTCTACTAATACTGGTACAGCTACAGCAACTAGTGCAAAGTGGAAATTTTATTTATCTGGAACTCCACAGAAAAATCATGCTCCTTTTCCAGCTGAAATTGTTGCGCCTAAACCTGGAGCAACAGTTAATTTAGGAGCAGTTCAACTATCATGGACTTTTTCTGATGTAGATTCTGGAGACACCCATACATTTGACATTTATCTAGACCAAAAAGATGCCTCCACTGTAAATGTTTCAAATTATGGAGCCACCAAAAAAACCATTACGATTAATGATACAGGCACATACTATTGGAAGGTAATTACAAAAGATAATCATGGAGCAACATCTGATTCTGGAGTGTCTACTTTTGTAGTAATTGAATAATAATTTTATTTAAAAAATTTCAATAAATAGTCTATTTGTTTTTCCTTATTATAAAAATTAAAACCTACTCTTATCCCACTGCCTCTTCTTGAACAAATTATTTGATTATTAATCAATTCTTGATACAATAAATCATTTCCTTTGAGATTAAATATATTTGAATGCTTCACTCTATTTTTAACTTGATAGTCTAGAAGGTTATATTCAGTAAATTTTTCCTTGCCATAATTTGACAAAATATTTATTCTATTTTCAATTTTATCAATTCCATGATCTGATATTTTATTAATAGAAAATAACAAACTTCCAAAACTAAGTGTATCTAAATTTCCTGGTTCAAAAGTTCTATAAAGAAAATCTTTTATATTTTTTTTATCATTATTTTTTAAAAAATCATTAATAAAATTCTTTTTAATTAATATAAATCCGTTTCCATAACCACTAAAAAGCCATTTATATCCACTAGAAATTAATATATCTATACCAGAACTATTAAAATCAAATGATTTTGTGCCACAAAATTGAGTTGCATCAGCAATAATTAAAAGTTGTGGAAATTCCCTTTTAATTCTATTAAAAAAATCAGCATCTAGATAAACTCCATTCAAATATTGAACTATAGATAAAGCCAAAACGTCAGGTTTATATATTTCTATTTTTTCTATTATTTTTTCTTCCAAGTCAAATGCTTTTTCTACAAAGTCATGTTTAAATCTATTGAATTTTACTTGATCTATAATTGATGGATAGTCATCTTCTAATAGTAAAAACTTGAGATTTGGATTTAAAATACCCAGTAGTGAATTGAAGCCAACTGAAAAGCTATTAGTTAAGAAAACATAGTTATTTTGTGAATTAAAAAATTTAGCAACTCCATTTCTAACTTCATCAATAAAATCATCATTTTTCAACCTAAATTGACTTCCCTTATTCAAAAACAAATTATCATGTTTCTCTCTCCAAGATAAAAGTTCTTGGCACATTCCTCCTGATCTTGCAGAATCAAAATATATATATTTTTCAGAAATTGGAAAATTCATATTAAAGAGTTATAGAACAAATAATTTATTATAAAATCTTACTTTTGCCATTTAAGATTAAGCTCTACATGTTATTTAAAGGTAAAAGTAGCGACAAAATTAACGAAGATCAAATCAATCTAATCAAAACAGCTCAAAGAAGAGTAAAACAAAAGAAAAGGTTGTTTTTTCATCTTTCTCTAATGTTTTTTGGGATAATATCTTTTCTTGCCATTAATTTATTATTTGGGTTTAAAGAAGACTTGATTTTTTTTAATTATCCTTGGTCATATATCGCAAGTGCCATTTGGGTCTTATTATTCTTAATCCATACCTATAATGTTTTTATTGCAAATAGATTTATGGGGGAAAATTGGGAAAAAGAACAAATAAAAAAACTTGTTTCTAAACAAGAATTAAAAATTGCCAAAATAAAAACAGAATTTGAAAAAGAGGCAAGAATCAAAGCTGAATCACAATTATTTAATGAAAAAAACTCTAGTAATTGTGTTACCATAATTGCAGCTGCTTCAGAGAATAATGTAATTGGAAATGAGAATAAACTAATTTGGCATCTCCCTGATGATTTGAAACACTTTAAGGAACACACTAAGGGGCACTGTGTTATTATGGGCAGAAAGACATTTGAATCTATGCCAAAAGCATTACCTAATAGAACCAATATAGTAATAACAAGAAAATTAGATTATATAGCAAAAGATGCAATTGTTGTAAATTCAATTTATGAAGCACTAGAAAAGGCTAGCAATGACAAACAACCTTTTATTATTGGTGGAGGTGAAATATATAATCAAAGTATTCAATTAGCTAATAGAATTGAATTAACAAGGGTTCATACTAATTCTACAGGGGATACTTATTTCCCTGAAATTGATTATAAATTATGGGAAGAAGCTAGTAGAGATGAAAGATTTAAAGACGATAAGCATAAATTTGACTTCACCTTCATAAGGTATAATAAAAAATAATACATGAAATCATACGTATTTCCTGGTCAAGGTTCACAATTTACTGGAATGTGTCATGACCTTTATAAAAAACACACTTTATTAAAGGAAATGTTTCAAAACGCTGAAGATATTTTAGGATTTAATATTTCTAAAATAATGTTTCATGGATCAAACGATGATTTAACACAAACTAAAGTAACTCAACCTGCAATTTTTATACATTCAATGGCAATGTTAAAAGTGCTAGAAAAATCTTTTAATCCACATATGGTAGCTGGGCATTCTCTTGGTGAATTTTCTGCCCTAGTCGCTGCAAGAGTGTTAAGCTTTGAAGATGGTTTGAAGCTTGTTTCTATAAGAGCAAAAGCAATGCAAAGAGCATGTGAAAATACAAAAGGAACAATGGCAGCAATTCTTGGACTTGAGAATAGTATAATTGAAAATGTATGCCAAAACATTATTGGTAATGTTGTTGCAGCAAATTATAACTGTCCAGGTCAAGTTGTAATTTCAGGAGAACTTGATGCTGTCGAAAAGGCTTGCAAAGCACTTTCAGAAAAAGGTGCTAGAAGAGCATTAATTCTTCCCGTAGGAGGTGCATTTCATTCTGAATTAATGGACGAAGCTAAAGAAGAGCTATCACAAGCAATTAATACAGCTAAGTTCAATGATCCCATTTGTCCTATATATCAAAATGTTAAGGGAATTGCAGAAAATTCTATTGTTTCTATAAAAGAAAATTTAATCTCTCAATTAACATCTCCAGTAAGGTGGACTCAAAGTATAAATCAAATGATCGAAGATGGTGCTTCAGAATTTATTGAAATTGGCCCTGGAAAAGTTCTTCAAGGGCTAATAAAAAAGATTAACAGAGATGCCTTAGTAAGCGCCCCTCTATTTTAAAAATGTATTAATCTTTTCACAAATAAATTTAATTTGATCCAGTTCTAATTCAGAATGCATAGGTAGAGAAATAACTTGCTGAGTTAACAGATTGGTATTTGAAAAGTCATCTTCATTATATCTAGAGTCTACATATGCTTTTTGTCTATGTAAAGGTATGGGGTAATAAATTCCAAAAGGAATATTAGATTCTGATAAATAGTTTGCAAGATCATCTCTTTTATTATTTATAATTCGAATTGTATACTGGTGAAATACATGAAACTTTTCATCTTCTTCAAATGAAGGAAGAATTATATTTTGATTACCTTTTAAATTTTCAGAATATAATCTTGCAGATTTATTTCTACTTGAATTATAATTATCTAATAACTTTAATTTAATATCTAAAATAGATGCTTGAATACTATCTAGTCTAGAATTAACTCCAACAACGTCATGATGGTATCTTTTGTACATCCCATGATTAACTATTCCTCTAATTGTATGAGCTAAATCATCATTGTTTGTAAATAATGCACCACCATCTCCATAACAACCTAAATTCTTTGAAGGGAAAAAAGAAGTTGTGCCAATATCTCCTATTGTACCTGCTTTTATTTTATTTCCTGATGAAAATTGGTATTCTGAGCCAATTGCTTGAGCATTATCTTCAATTACAAAAAGATTATATTGATTAGCTATTTCCATTATCTCTTCCATATTGGCAGGTTGGCCAAATAAATGAACAGGAACTATTGCTTTTGTTTTTGATGTGATTGCTTTTTTTATCTTATTACAATCAATATTAAAAGTTTCTAAATCGACATCTACTAAAACAGGAGTTAAGTTTAATAATGCTATTACCTCCACAGTAGAAGCAAAAGTGAAATCTGCAGTTATTACCTCATCTCCAGGTTTAAGATTTAATCCCATCATGGCTATTTGAAGGGCGTCTGTTCCATTTGCACAAGGGATAACATGTTTTATATCTAAATAATCTTCTAAATTTTTTTGAAAACTTTTTACAGATGGGCCATTTATAAAAGCTGCATCTTCAATTACATTTATTACTGAATTGTCTATTTTATCTTTTATATGCTTATACTGGCTTTGTAAATCCACCATTTGGATTTTTTTCATAAAATAGTTTTGTGCAAAAATAATAAAATGTAAAGCTTTAAAATTAAATATATTTATAAAATACTACATTAGTACAATTATATATAAAATGGACATAATTTATAACTTCATTATTCAAATAATCCAAATTATTCTACATTTTTTAAAATACTTTAATAGTAATATTGAAAAATTTATTCATGAGAGAAAAGATGTTTTTAAAGATTTAGAATTAAATATTTCAAATAATCAAAAATACATTTGGATTCATGTTGCTTCATTGGGTGAATATGAACAAGGATTTCCTGTTTTTAATAAAATTAAATCTCTTTATAATGATCATAAAATTGTTATCTCTTTTTTCTCATCATCTGGTTATAATGTAAGAAAATTGAACCCAATAAGTGATCTGACAGTTTATTTACCAATTGATACTGCAAAAAATGCCAATAAATTTCTTGATTTATTAAATCCAAAAATGGTTTTTTTTGTAAAATATGAGTTTTGGCCTAATTTTTTAAAATCCTTAAAAAACAGAAATATACCTACATATCTAATAGCAGGAATTTTTAGAAAAAATCATTGGTTTTTTAATTTTTACGGATTATGGATGAAAAAAAAATTAAAAGCATTTCATCATTTTTTTGTTCAAAATGAATCTTCAAAAAATGTATTAATTAAAAAAAAATTTACTAATTGTACTGTAATGGGTGACTCTAGATATGATAGAGTCATAGATCTTCCAAAGCAAAATAATGAAATTAAATACTTAAATGATTTTAAGGGCAATAAAAAGTGTTTTGTAGCTGGAAGCACTTGGCAAAAAGATGAAAGTTTAATCATAAAATTTATTAATTCGTATAAGAAAAATGATGTTTGTTTTATAATAGCTCCACATCAGATAAATCTTAATAGAATTAGTAAACTAAAACAATTAATCACAAAAAAAACTATCTTAATGTCAGAATTAGCTAAATCTAATGCAACAAATCCTGAAGTAATAATTATTGATTCCATAGGATTATTAACAAAGGTTTATAGTTATGCTGATATTGCTTATGTAGGTGGTGGAATTGGAAATACTGGCCTTCATAATACATTAGAGCCAGCAGTGTTTAAAATTCCTGTAATAATTGGAAATAATTTTGAAAAATTTCCAGAAGTTAAAGAGCTAATTGATTTAAAAGGAATGATTAGTATTAATAATATAAAATCTTTTACTAATGAGTTGAATGAACTTTTAAATTCAAATGAAAAAAGAGATCAAATGGGGAATATTAATTTTGATTATATAAATGCTAATCTTGGAGCTTGTGAAAAAGTAATAAACTATTTAAAAGAAAAAAAATGAAAAAAATATTTGTTTTAATTGTCTGTAATTTATTTGCATTAAATATTAATGCACAAAGTTTTGTTGGAGCTTGGGAAAGAAATCATAGTTCAGAAAATGGAGAAAAATTAAAAAGTGTTGTAATTTTTTCAGATGGATACCAGGTAATAAGTACGTATGAAGCTAAAACAGGTAAATTCATTTATTCCAATGGAGGAACCTGGAAATTAACAGGGGACACTATGACTGAAAAAGTGGAATTTGATACTAATAATTCGGATCGTGTTGGATCAGAAGTGACTTTTAAGGTTGAAATTAGTGACTCTACCATGGCCATAGTTGGTAGTGATATGAAATTTAAAAGAATAGATAGTGGTAAGCCTGGAAAACTAGAGGGGCCTTGGTTAATGGCAGGAAGAGTAAGAGACGGAAAAAGACAATTAAGAAATACTGACAGACCAAGAAAAACCATGAAGATTTTATCTGGAACTAGATTTCAATGGATTGCTTACAATACAGAAACTAAACAATTTATGGGAACAGGAGGAGGAACTTATACAACAATTAATGGTGAATATGTTGAGAATATAGAGTTCTTTTCTAGAGATGATTCTAAAGCTGGCTTAAGCTTAAGCTTTAACTATGAATTAATCAACAACGAATGGGATCATAAAGGTTTTAGTAGTAAAGGGGATCCATTGCATGAAATTTGGATTAAAAGAGTTAATTAACTTTATAGTTATGGA
>CAYSTA010000040.1:0-13376 GCA_964433845.1 uncultured Flavobacteriaceae bacterium | reverse complement strand
GCCATAAAAGCTTCTTGAGGAATTTCAACACGTCCGATTTGTCGCATTTTCTTTTTCCCCTTTTTTTGTTTTTCAAGCAATTTACGCTTCCTGGTAATGTCTCCACCATAACATTTGGCTGTAACATCTTTTCTTAAAGCCTTAACAGTTTCTCTAGAAATAATTTTGGAACCAATGGCAGCCTGTATAGGAATGTCGAATTGTTGTCTAGGAATTAAGCTTCGAAGCTTTTCGCACATTTTTTTCCCGATTGTATATGCGCTATCAAAATGAATTAATGAAGAAAGCGCGTCTACAGAATTTCCATTTAAAAGAAGATCTACCTTAACAAGCTTTGAAGGGCGCAATCCAATTGGAGAATAGTCAAAAGAGGCATAACCTTTGGAAACAGTTTTAAGACGATCATAAAAGTCAAAAACAATTTCAGCAAGAGGCATATCAAAAACCAGCTCTACCCTTTGAGTTGTTAAGTAGGTCTGATTTATTATTTGACCTCTTTTTTCAATACACAAACTCATTACATTTCCAACATAGTCAGATTTAGTAATTACGGTCGCTTTAATATACGGCTCTTCAACGCGATCTAAGCTGCTGGGGTCAGGAAGGTCCGATGGGTTATTAACCAGAATCCCAGAATCAGGAGCTTTTCTAGTATAAGCCTTATATGAAACATTAGGAACTGTAGTGATAACAGACATATTAAACTCTCTTTCCAGCCTTTCTTGAATTATTTCTAAATGTAGCATTCCTAAAAAACCACACCTAAAACCAAACCCAAGAGCAGAAGAGCTTTCAGGAACAAAAACAAGAGAGGCATCATTTAATTGAAGCTTTTCCATTGATGAGCGCAAATCTTCATATTCTTCTGTGTCTACGGGATAAATACCAGCAAAAACCATAGGCTTTACGTCTTCAAAACCAGCAATACCTTCTTTTAGCTCAGAATTTGCTTCGACGATAGTGTCTCCTACCTTTACTTCTTTCGCATTTTTAATTCCAGTAATCAAATACCCAACATCTCCAGCTTCTACACATTTCTTTGGGGTTTGAGTGAGGTTAAGCGTCCCTACCTCATCAGCGACATACTCTTTTTGAGTTGCAAGGAATTTAATAGACTGCCCTTTTTTGATTTGCCCATCAAAAACTCTAAAGTAGGTTTCTACTCCCCTAAAAGGATTGTAAACAGAATCAAAAATCAAAGCCCTTAATGGGGCGTTAGCATCCGATGATGGCGGAGGAACAACAGAAATTATGGCATTAAGAATTTCTTCAATTCCTTGTCCGGTTTTTGCAGAAGCAAGAATAATTTCATCTTTTTTGCAGCCAAGGAGATCAACGATATCGTCGCTAACCTCTTCAGGACTAGCCGAGGGAAGATCAACCTTATTTAAAACAGGGATAATTTCTAAATCATTTTCTAAAGCTAGATAAAGATTTGAAATGGTTTGAGCCTGAATGCTTTGAGCGGCATCAACAACAAGCAAAGCGCCTTCGCATGCGGCAATTGAACGAGAAACTTCATATGAAAAGTCTACGTGTCCAGGAGTGTCAATTAGGTTCAAAACATATCTTTTCTCATCTTTTGTATAATTCATTTGAATAGCATGAGACTTGATGGTAATTCCTCTTTCTCTCTCTAAATCCATGTCGTCCAAAAGTTGATCTTGCTTTTCCCTAGCCGAAACAGCACCAGTAAAATCAAGAAGCCTATCGGCAAGGGTGCTTTTTCCATGGTCAATATGGGCAATAATACAGAAGTTTCGAATGACGCTCATTTATTGTTTAATAAGAAGGACAAATATAGTTCAATTAATATTTTACTTTTGCTAGTAATTGGAAAAAAAGAAGCTTGGTAAAAATAGGCAACATCGAATTAAATGACTTTCCGCTTTTGTTGGCTCCAATGGAAGATGTCAGCGACCCTCCTTTCAGGGCTTTGTGCAAGGAACAAGGGGCAGACGTTGTATATACGGAGTTTATTTCGTGCGAAGGGCTTATCAGAAGCGCGCATAAGAGCGTCATAAAGCTAGATATATATGAAAAAGAACGGCCTGTAGGAATTCAAATTTTTGGAGCAAACCTTGACTCAATGCTTAAAGCTGTTGACATAGTTGAAAAAACTAATCCAGACATTATTGACATTAACTTTGGCTGTCCAGTAAAAAAAGTAGTTTCTAAAGGAGCTGGTGCAGGAATTTTAAAAGATATTGACTTAATGGTAAGGCTAACAGCTGAAATGGTTAAAAGAACAAGGCTCCCGGTCACAATAAAAACAAGATTAGGGTGGGATGAAAACAGCATTAAAATAGTTGAAGTAGCCGAAAGGCTACAAGATGTTGGAGCAAAAGCAATATCAATTCATGGCAGAACAAGGGCACAAATGTATAAAGGGAAAGCAGACTGGACGCTAATCTCAAGAGTTAAAAACAACCCGAGAATGACAATCCCTGTTTTTGGAAATGGAGACGTAGATTCGCCGGAAAAAGCCAGAATAATGCGCGATGAATATGGATTAGACGGAGCAATGATAGGAAGAGCCTCCATAGGGAACCCGTGGTTTTTTAAACAAGTAAAAGAATATTTAAAGTCAGGAATTTTGTCTGAAGAGCCTTTGCTAGAAGAGCGAATAGCAACAGCAAAAAGACATTTAGAAATGTCTATAAAATGGAAAGGAGAAAGGCTAGGAATTTTAGAAACAAGGAGGCATTATTCAAATTATTTCAAAGGAATAACAAACTTTAAGCAATATAGAACAAGGCTGGTAACAGGAGAAACTATTCCAGAAGTAATGAACGTTTTTAATGAGCTTGAAAAGAAGGCAGAAATGTTTGAAGCTACAGCTTAACTTTTTTTAAAGCAAGCAAGGACAAAAGAGCGCCTCCAGTTCCAACTAGCGCCATCCAGCCAATGACAATACCAAAGTTGCTAATGTCAAAGACAACGGGATAAGGAATTGAGGTTCCAGAAAGAGAAACAATTCCAAACCGCTCCTGAACAAAAACAATTAAACACCCTAAAACAAGCCCAAGACACCCTCCAGAAAAAGACAAATAAAGGCCGTGCTTAAAAAACACACTAGAGACTTGAGCCTTATTTGCGCCAATTTTATAGAAAGTTTTAATATCTTTTTGCTTTTCTATTATTAAAATGATCACAGCTCCAACAGTATTGAACATGGCCACAACTAAAATAAGACCCAGAACAAGGTTTAAAATTAACTCCTCAGCATTTAACATTTTATAATATGTCTCATTTAGTTCTTCACGAGATTTAACAGAAAAATCATCTCCAAAAATATTCTGTATGTTTTTAATGGCATTTTTAGTGTCATTAGGATCAGTGAGCTTAATTACAATAGCGGAAACCTTATTATGGTCAAGACCCAAAAGGCTTTGTGCAGAGGCTAATGGAACAAAAATGTTTTTCTGATCTGCAGCTTCACTTGACCCAAAAACACCTGAAACCATATAAAAGGAGGAGTAAAAAGGTTTTTTCAAAAGGGCGTTTCCAGTTTTTCTTGAGGGGATCAGCACAGTCAGGCCTCCTCCATAATTATAAAGACCAAGACTAAGCTCATCGGCCAAAGCATGGCTTACAACAGCCTCATTGTTGTTGGGAAGATGGTCCATCCACCTCCCAACAGTAATTGTTTTTTCAATATCAAAAATAGAATTATACTGCGACTCAACACCATTTAAGTACGCAAAACTATTATTCTCGTTGTTTTTGACAAGGACTTTTTCTTCAACAAGCTTTGAAAAAAAAGCAATGTTTGGAGAATTTATCAATTGCTCAGACAATGCCGCATCAAAGTAAAAATGTTTAGACTCTTTAGAAAAAATCTTAATATCAGGATCAAAAGCTTTTGAATAATTAGCTCCAAAAATTTTTAAGCCTGAGAATACAGACAAAACAACAAAAAAAGCACAGACAGCCACGACCAAAACAAAAGAAGCAGAACGGCTAATTATATTAACAATATTCCACTTGCTTTTAAAGCTATAGTATCTCCTAGATATAAAATTAGAAAAGCTCACGTTAGATGGATTTTCTTTTGTTTATTAGGGCAGAGTTTTTAATAGGATCTTCAATTCCTTTTAAAGCAGCCTCTACTTTATCGATATGCTCAAGAGAATCGTCAAGATAAAAGGCAAGATCAGGGATTCTCCGCACTTGATTTTTGATTAATTCGCCAAGAGACCTTCTAATAGAATTTTTATTATTAACAATGATCTTAAGCATGGGCTCAGCCTGTAAAACAGGAAAAACACTAACATAAATTTTTGCCAGCGAAAGATCCGGAGAGATTTTAACCTTGGTTACGGAAGAAAGAACATTATTTTTTCCAGAATTTTTAAGAAAGGCTAACAAAATAACAGCAAGATCTTTTTGTAAGATGCCTGCTATTTTTTTTTGTCTTGTTGTCTCCATTTAACAAAAATAAGGAAAAGCAGCTTGGCTATATTTTAGAGACCCTTAGCGTATTGACTTCTCCGCGTTTAACAATTGGCATTGCAGACAAATTAATTACAAGGTCATTCCTTTTTATAAAGCCCTGTTCTTTAGCGAGCGCATTTACTTCTTCAATAGTGTTGTCAGTGCTAACAAAATTATCGTAAAACATGCATTTTACCCCCCAAAGCAGATTTAGCTGAGCCAGAATTTTTTTGTTTGAAGTGAAAACAAGGATCATGGCGTTAGGCCTCCAGGATGAAATTTGCCAGGCAGTATAGCCGCTGTTTGTAAGGGTGCAGATTGCAGAGGCATGAATTTCGTTAGCTATATTACACGCATGAAAACACACGGTTTTTGTTAGAAGTCTTTTGGCCTTTACGTTAGGCTGGTCGTGAGGAGTTTTTATTAAAGGAGAACCCTCAACACGATGTATAATTTTTTCCATTGTTTTTACTACATCAACAGGAAACTTACCCAAAGAAGTTTCTCCCGACAACATCATTGCATCAGCCCCATCCATTACAGAATTTGCAACATCATTAACCTCTGCTCTTGAGGGAGTAAGGCTGTGTATCATAGACTCCATCATTTGCGTTGCAATTATTACAGGCTTTCGGGCTTTTTTAGCTTTTATAACTAATCGCTTTTGATTTAAAGGAACCTCATAAGAAGGAATTTCAAGCCCAAGATCTCCTCTAGCCACCATAATTCCATCGGCTTTTTGTAGAATTTCATCTATATTATCAATTGCCTCCCCCTTTTCAATTTTAGCTATTATAGGGACTTTAAATCGAGAGGCTTTTTTAATGATTTTTTTTAAGGCCATAACATCTTTTTTTGACCTAACAAAAGAAAGAGCAAGCCAATCGAAGCCATTTTTAATTGCAAACAAAGCATCTTCTCTGTCTTTTTTTGTCAAAGAAGGGAGCGAAATGGCAGTATTAGGAAGGTTAACCCCTTTTCTAGACTCTAAAAGACCGCCTTGCAAAACCTTAGCCTCTACTAAATCTTTTTTGTTTGACTTGACCGCCTCAAGAATCAGCTTGCCATCATTTATAAGAATTTTTTCTTTTGGATTAACATCCAAAGGAAAGTCAGAATAATTTATAAAAACACAACCCTCATCACGCCCTTTTTGTTGTTTAGTAGAGAGCTTAATAATGTCGCCCTTTTTTAAAAAAGCCCCATCTTTTACTTCTCCTATTCTTATTTTGGGGCCTTGAAGGTCTCCCAAAATAGAAGCGTGGATCTTTAGCTCATCGCTAAGATCGCGGATATGCTTAGCAGAAGCTTTAGCCTCCTGATGCGTTGCGTGTGAAAAATTAATTCGGAACACATCAACTCCAGCGAGCATTAAATTTTTGAGCACTGCCCTTGAATCAGACGCAGGCCCTATGGTAGCAACAATTTTAGTTTTATTCAGCTTCATAAATCAAAGGATTAAATTGTGTTTAGACTTTATTTTTGATTCCACCACTTTATAACAGGAGGAGATTTCTTTAAGCAAAGATAGATATTTAATAAAAGAGTCAATAGTATTTTTTTCGTCTACATATTTAATTAGATAGTCTGCGTTGCTAAGCTCTGGCATTAAAGAGTACTCTGTGCTTTCTTGATCAAACAGCAATTGAGGGCTGTTGTTAAGAACCGACTTTACATAAGAATTAGAATAAAGAATAACCAAAGGGCCTTCAAGATTACGGTCTGTAGAATAAATCAGATACTTTTCTTCTGTTTGCTTAAAGCTAATGTCATAATCTGCACGAGCTAGTTTTATGCCTAAAGCTCCATTAATTTTAAACGCCAGGTCAAAAGGCTCTAAAGAGCAATGAATGGCAATGATTTCTCCAAAATCATCTGTTTCGCTATGAGATAGGACATGGTTAACCACACTCAAAGATACAACTTGTAAGATTGACAGGGAAAAGGCAGCTATTATTCAAAGGCTTTAAAAAGCACACAAGCATTGTGCCCTCCAAAACCAAAAGTATTGCTCATAGCAATATTGACAGTTCTTTTTTGTGCAGAATTAAAGGTAAAATTAATTCTATCATCGATTTGGTCGTCTTTTGTATGGTGATTAATTGTAGGAGGAACAACACCCTCTTTAATTGAAAGAATGGAGGCAATTGCCTCAATAGCACCAGCAGCACCAAGAAGATGACCTGTCATGGATTTAGTAGAATTAATGTTCATAGAATACAGGCCTTCTCCAAAAACATCATAAAGGGCTTTAGCTTCTGCGACGTCTCCCAATTGAGTAGAAGTGCCATGCATATTTACAACGTCTATTTCTGATGAGTGGACCTTAGCATCATTAATACAGTTTTGCATCACCTTTATTGCGCCAATTCCTTCAGGATGTGGAGCAGTCATGTGGTAGGCGTCTGCAGAGAGACCGCCGCCAATAAGTTCAGCATATATTTTTGCCCCTCTATTGATAGCATGATCATACTCTTCTAAGATAAGACAGCCTCCTCCTTCGCCTAAAACAAACCCGTCTCTATCTTTGTCAAATGGACGAGAGGCCGTTTTAGGGTCTTCGTTTCTTGTAGACAAAGCATGAAGAGCATTAAATCCTCCAATGCCGGAAATTGCTACACCTGCTTCAGAGCCTCCAGAAACAATTATATCAGCATAACCTAACCGTATATAATTTAAGCCGTCTATTATCGCATTAGCAGAAGAAGCACAAGCAGAAACGGTAGCAAAATTAGGCCCCCTAAAACCATTTCTAATTGAAATTATTCCAGGAGCAATATCAGGAATCATTTTAGGAATCATAAACGGATTAAACCTTGGAGTCCCATTTCCTGAAGCAAAGTCGAGAACTTCGTTTTGGAAGGTTTCTAACCCTCCGATACCAGCCCCCCAGATTACGCCAATCCTGTCTTTATTTGATTTATCCAAATCAATTTTAGCGTCTTTAATAGCCTCATCAGACGAAACAATGGCATATTGGGCGAAACGATCCATTTTTCTAGAAAGCTTTCTGTCCATAAAATCTTCAGGATTAAACCCCTTTAATTCACAAGCAAACTGGGTTTTAAATTCAGAAGCATCAAAATAAGTTATAGGAGCGGCCCCGCTAACTCCATTAATTAACCCTTGCCAAAATTCAGGGACGGTATTACCTATAGGGGTGAGAGCCCCAAGGCCAGTAACAACAACGCGCCTTAGGCTCATAGAAATGTTATTTTGAACTTTCGATATATTGAATAGCTTGTCCTACAGTGGCTATTTTTTCAGCTTGGTCATCAGGAATTTGAATATCGAATTCTCTTTCAAATTCCATTATCAGTTCCACGGTATCAAGGGAGTCTGCCCCTAAGTCGTTTGTGAAACTAGCATTTGCAACAACTTCGTTTTCGTCGACACCTAATTTATCAACAATGATTGCGTTTACACGAGATGAAATATCTGACATAATTCTTTTGGTTTAAAGTTCTGACAAAAATAAAAAACTTTACATTATAACAACTCTTTTTTAAAAAAATTACAAAAAAAGAATATGCATTTAGGTTGATTAGAGAGCTAGAATTGCGTTATTTTGCTTTAGAGTTATATATAAAATTGAACAAAAAAAAAATTATAGTATTCGCTTCGGGCTCTGGCTCTAATTTCGAAGAGATATGTAAATATTTCAAAGTCAACAAACAAATTTCAATTGACCTATTGGTTTGTAACAACTCAAAAGCAAAAGTTTTAAATAAAGCAAAAGCATATGGAGTAAAGACTTTGCTTATAACTAGAGAGAGTTTTTATAAAACAGACTCTGTCCTGAATGCGATTTTAAAAACAACCCCAGATTTAATCGTCCTCGCAGGATTTTTATGGAAAGTCCCGACTAAAATAATAGAACGATTCCCTAATAAAATAATAAACATACACCCAGCGCTCTTGCCTGATTATGGAGGAAAAGGAATGTATGGGATGAGGGTTCATAAAGCCGTAATAGAAAACAACGAAACGGAATCAGGCATTACAATTCACTATGTGAACAAGAATTATGATGAAGGACAAATTCTTTTTCAAAAAGCGATAGCTCTTGATGAAAAAGAGTCTTCAGAATCTCTTTCAAGAAAAGTTTTAAAACTAGAACACAGCTGTTTCCCAGAAGTAATAGAAAAGACCTTAATGAATGGATAAAGAAACAATACACATATATACAGACGGCTCATCAAGAGGAAATCCTGGGCCAGGAGGTTATGGAATAATTATGGAGCAAAGAGCAACCAAACGCTTTAAAGAATTCTCAGAAGGATTCAGAATGACAACTAACAACAGAATGGAGCTCTTGGCTGTAATAGAGGCCCTAAGAAAACTAAAAAAAGACGGACTGCAGGTGTCAGTTTATACCGATTCAAAATACGTTTCAGATGCAGTAGAAAAGAAATGGGTTTTTGATTGGGAAAAAAAGAACTTTAAAAAGAAAAAAAACGCAGATTTGTGGAGGGAGTTTTTAAGACTATATCCCAAGCACAACGTCAAGTTCTTTTGGATAAAAGGACACAGTAATCATCCCCAGAATGAACGATGTGATTATTTGGCAGTAAAAGCCTCAAAAAAGAAAAGCCTTTTAATAGACAGAGGCTATGAAAAATTAAACCAAATTTGATATGAACAAAACACTAATTGTTGGGACTGTTGCTTATGATGACATTGAAACGGCTTATGGATCTTCAGGGAGAATTTTAGGAGGCTCAGGCACATACATAGCTTTAGCTTGTTCGCATTTTAAAACTTCTTCTTCCGTTGTTTCTGTTGTTGGGGGAGATTTTGAACAAAAACACATAGATCTTTTAATTAAAAAAGGCGTTAACGCCTCTTCAATTGAAATTATTTCTAATGGAAAAACTTTTTATTGGAAAGGAAGGTATCATGAAAACTGGAATAAAAGAGACACAATAATTACAGAATTAAATGTTTTAGAAAAATTTAATCCGAGAGTTTCAAAAGAATTTCAAACCCCTTTCGTTGCTGTATTAGGGAACCTACACCCATTGGTTCAAAAGAGCGTTTTAGATCAGTTAAAAAATAATCCAAAAGCAATTATTCTAGACACTATGAATTTTTGGATGGACACAGCTTTAGAAGACTTACACGGCGTTATAAGAAGAGTAAATATAATAGTAATTAATGACGAGGAAGCTAAACAGTTGTCGGGTGAGGACTCTTTATTTAAAGCCGCTGAAGAAATTTCAAAATTAGGCCCACAATACATTATAATTAAAAAAGGAGAACACGGAGCCATATTGTTTGGAGAAAACCAGCAGTTTAATTTGCCAGCATTTCCAGTAAAGAAGGTGGTTGATCCAACTGGAGCAGGAGACACCTTTGCGGGAGGGTTAGCAGGATTTCTTTCAGAACAAAAAGAAATAAACTTTAATAGCCTTAAAGAGGCGATGGTCCACGGAACGGTCATGGCTTCTTTTTGTGTAGAGAACTTTGGAACTCTATCAATGGAAAATTTAGAAAAACAAGAATTTATAAACAGGCTTAGTGAATTTAAAAAAAAGACAAAAGAGCCCTAAAAAAGTTAATAATTTCCAAGCAGAACTATAAATAAAATACCTATTTTTACAGACAATCTAAAAGCATCTATGAGCGACCAAATTAAGCACGAATGTGGAATAGCTCTTATAAGACTGCTTAAGCCCCTGGAATTTTATCAAAAAAAATACGGCACGAAAAGCTATGGTATTAATAAGATGTATTTAATGATGGAAAAACAGCACAACAGGGGGCAGGACGGAGCGGGATTTGCAAGTGTAAAACTAGATTCAGATCCAGGAGAAAAATATATTTATCGAAAAAGATCAGTGGGAAAACAGCCAATACAGGAAATTTTTTCAGAAATAAACAACAATATTTATCAAGAAACTAAAGCTGAAGAAAAAGGAGGAGTCCCTTATTTAGGACAGCTAATGTTAGGCCATGTTCGGTATGGGACTTTTGGCAAAAACAATATTGAAAGCGCTCACCCATTTTTAAGACAAAACAATTGGAAGCACAGAAATTTAATTGTAGCAGGGAACTTTAACATGACTAATAATCAGGAGCTTTTTGACAACTTGGTTAAGCTAGGGCAGCACCCAAAAGACAAGGGAGACGGAATTACAGTAATGGAAAAAATAGGACATTTTTTAGACGATGCCGTATTAAAAATTTATAGAAAATTAAAAAAAGAAGGAATTGGAAAAATTGAGGCCTCTGCTTTAATTGAAAAGAAACTAAATATTGCCAAAATTTTAAAAAAAGCCTCAAAAGACTGGGACGGAGGCTATGCAATGGCAGGCTTAATTGGGCATGGGGACGCATTTTTTTTAAGAGACCCTGCGGGAATTAGACCAGCGTACTATTTTAAAAACAATGAGGTGGTTGTTATAGCTTCAGAACGTCCAGTAATTCAAACAGTTTTTAATGTAGACTTTGACCAGATCAAAGAGCTAGATCCAGGGAGAAGTATAATAATTAAAAAAGCGGGAGACTTTTCGATAGAATCGGTTTTGGAAGCAACTGAGAAAAAATCTTGCTCTTTTGAAAGAATCTATTTTTCAAGGGGAAGTGATGCAGAGATATATTCGGAAAGAAAAAAATTAGGAAAATACCTTTTTCCAAAAATATTGGAAAGACTGAAAGGAGACCTTATAAACACAGTTTTTTCATATATACCCAATACAGCAGAAACCTCTTTTTATGGGCTCGTTCATGAAGCGCAGGAGTATATGCATAATCAAGCAATAAGCGAGATCGTTGAGAATAAAAAAAAAATAACAAAAGAAAGGCTAGGTCATCTGTTGTCTAGCAAACCAAGAATAGAAAAAGTAGCAATTAAGGATGCAAAGCTGAGAACATTCATAGCAGATGACGTTAACAGAGATGAGCTGGTTGCTCACGTATATGACATTACATACGGCTCAATAAAAAAAACAGACAATCTTGTTATTATTGATGACAGCATAGTTAGAGGCACAACCCTACAAAAAAGCATTTTAAAAATATTAGACAGGCTTAATCCAAAGAAAATTATTGTCGTCTCTAGCGCTCCACAAATTAGATATCCAGATTGCTATGGAATTGACATGGCAAGGATGGAAGACTTTATCGCTTTTAGAGCAGTCCTGGAACTTATTAAAGAAAACAAAAAAGACCTTTTAGAAAAAACTTATAAAGACTGTTTAAAAGAACTAAAGCTTCCTGTTGATAAAATGAGAAATAAGGTAAAGGCAATATATAAAGGGTTTTCAAGCGATGAAATTTCGAAAAAAATATCAGAAATTCTAAAAGAAGACACTATTAATTCCGAGATTAATGTTATTTTTCAAACAATTGAGGGGCTACACAAGGCTTGTCCTAAAAACTTAGGGGACTGGTATTTTACAGGAGATTACCCCACTCCTGGAGGCAATAAGGTTGTTAATCAAGCGTATGTTAATTTCTATGAAGGGGTTAAAAAAAGAGCGTATTAATAAAGGCTAGCTGTTTTCTGCAAATCTTTTAGAAACAGCCCCCCAATCAATAACATTAAAAAATCCAGCGATATAATCAGGCCTTCTGTTTTGATAATTTAGGTAATAAGCGTGCTCCCAAACATCTAGGCCAAGAATAGGATATCCCCCACATCCAATACCCGGCATTAAAGGATTGTCTTGATTCGCTGTAGAGCAAACCTCTAGTTTTCCTCCTGGATGAACACAAAGCCAAGCCCACCCAGATCCAAATCTGGTTGCGGCAGCTTTAGAAAAAGCGGTTTTAAAATTTTCAAAACCTCCAAAAGAAGAATTGATAGCAGACATCAAGCCGTCATCAGGACTTCCCCCACCATTAGGTGACATTATACTCCAAAAAAGACTATGATTAAAAAAGCCGCCGCCATTATTTCTGACAGCCATATTGGTCATGTCTAGAGAAGATAAAAGCTCTTCAATAGAAAGGGATTCAAGTTCAGTCCCCTTAATAGCGTTGTTTAAATTATTGGTATATCCAGCATGATGTTTGCCGTGATGGATTTCCATGGTTCTTTTATCTATATGAGGCTCTAAGGCGTCATGAGAATATTGTAATTGAGGTAATTCAAAGCTCATAATTAGGATTTTTATTTTTTATAAAATTAATTAATAATCATGTACTTTTATATATACACAAACATTTTTTTTGAAACCTAATTATGAAATTTATAATGCTTCAGCAGGCTCAGGAAAGACCTTTGCCTTAGCAAGCAGGTATTTAGCCACCTGCTTGGGATCTAATGAAGAAGATTTTTATAGAAGAATATTGGCGCTAACTTTCACCAATAAGGCTTCAGAAGAGATGAAATCAAGAATTTTATCTTCTTTAAAAGAGTTTTCAAAAAAAGAGTCAATTCAAAATCCAACGGAAATTTTTAAATCCGTTAAGGAGGAGCTAAACATTCCTTTTAAAGAAATTCAAATTAGAGCAAAAAAAAGACTACAACACTTGCTTCATAATTATTCCTTTTTTCAAGTCTCTACTTTAGACAGCTTTAGCCATAATCTTATAAAATCTTTTGCGCAAGAGCTTAAAATAGGATCAGATTTTGAGCTTGTCTTAGACCCAGAAACCATTCTAAATGAAACAATAGATAGGCTCCTTGAATCTGTCGGGGAAAACAAGACAATTACAGAGGCACTGGTGGAGTTTGCAAACACAAAAGTTGCAGAGGGAAAATCCTGGGATATTAGCTTTGATTTAAAAGAGCTTTCACAGTTAATAACAAATGAAAATCATTACCATAAAATAAAAGAATTAGAAACAAAAACCGTCAAAGATTTCTTGTTGGAAAAAAAAGAAATTTTGAAATCACAAAAGAAGCAAGAGGCAGAAATCATGAAAGAAGTTAGCCTATGCCAAGAGAGAATAAATGCTACAGGTAGAGAGCTGGGGTTTTCAAGGAATTC
>CAYSTA010000039.1:0-13453 GCA_964433845.1 uncultured Flavobacteriaceae bacterium | reverse complement strand
ACGAATTCCATATTGTTTATACTGTGCCCCCAAAGCCATATTATAAAAGCTTCCATGTTAATTTCTTTTCCATTTTTTTTGAAGATATAAGTTGGAACATTGAAAATTTCTAATCCCTTTTCATAATTCTGTGGCGTACTTTTTTGTTCACTCATTCCAATTAATTGAATTTTTTCATTATCAGCTTTTATATAATCATAAAGCTTAAAGAACCCCGGTATATCTTTTTGACTTTCTTCGCACCAGGTGCCCATGAAAACTGTAATTTCAAAATTCTTGATTAGTGGTTTAATTTTTTCAGCGGTTGATTCATCAAGGTCATAATTTTTATAATTTTCATCAAACCAAAGTGCGTATGGATTTTTTTGCAACTCATTTCTATCGAAGTATCCAATAATATTTACCTCTTCTTCTTTATTTTCTATGACTTTGTCTGTTTCTTTTTTGGAATCAGAATTTTTTGTTTTACAAGAAAAAAGTAAAAAAATGCTTAAAAAAATAATTGTTTTTTTCATATCAGTTTATTAAGGATTTTCCAGTCATTAATTTAGGTTTATTTAAATTCATTAAATCTAGAATTGTTGGAGCTATATCTGCTAAAATACCATCAGATACTTTTTTAATTTTATGATCAACAATAATTATAGGCACCATATTTTTTGTATGTGCTGTGTTGGGCGATCCATCAGAGTTTTTCATTTTATCACAATTGCCATGATCAGCAATAACTATGATTGAAAATTCTTTTTCCAATGCACATTCAATAATTTCAGATGAACATTTATCAACAGTTTCGCATGCTTTAATTGCTGCTTCAAGGTTACCTGTATGCCCTACCATATCTGGATTAGCAAAGTTTAAACATATAAAATCTGTACTATTTTTTTTTATTTCTTCTATAATAGAATCTTTAACTTTATGGGCACTCATTTCAGGTTTTATATCATAAGTTGGAACTTTTGGGGAAGGACATAAAATTCTTGACTCATTTTTAAAGGGTTTTTCTCTTCCTCCATTAAAGAAAAATGTTACATGAGGATATTTTTCTGTTTCAGCAATTCTAATTTGAGTTTTACCATTTTTTGATATAACCTCCCCTAAAGTATCTATTATGTTTTCTGAGTCATATATAGTTTCAATTCCTTTAAATGATTCGTCATAGTTAGTCATTGTTAAAAAATTTAGATTTAATTTTTTCATTTCTAAATCAGAAAAATCTTCTTGGGTTAATGCTTTGGTTAACTGTCGTCCTCTATCTGTTCTAAAATTGAAAAAAATAACATAATCTCCATCTTTAATATTTCCAATGGGCTTTCCTTCATTGTCTACCTTTACAATTGGCTCAATAAATTCGTCGGTTACACCTCTCTTATAAGATGCTTGGATAGAATCAAATATATTTTGAGACTTTTCACCAATTCCTTTAGTTATAAGATCATATGATTTTTTAGTTCTTTCCCATCTATTGTCTCTATCCATAGAAAAATAACGACCTATGACAGTTGCTATTTTTGCT
Source organism: uncultured Flavobacteriaceae bacterium (assembly GCA_964433845.1). Taxonomy (GTDB): domain Bacteria; phylum Bacteroidota; class Bacteroidia; order Flavobacteriales; family Flavobacteriaceae; genus MAG-121220-bin8. The sequence goes on along the minus strand of CAYSTA010000039.1, from coordinate 11,937 downwards.
CCAGAAGAACTAATTTTATTATTTAATCTTTTGATAAAATTTATACCTGATTTTGGATCCACATCTCTACCATCAGTAAATGCATGTATGCAGATATTATCAATTTTCTTTTCTTGACAAGTATTAAGTATTCCCTCTAAATGATTTATATGAGAATGCACTCCACCATCAGATAATAAACCTATTAAATGTAATTTCTTATTTGTTTTTTTTACATTTTCTAAGCAAGTTTTTAAATTATACTGATTTTGAAAAGTTTTTTCATTAATATCATGATTAATTTTTGCTAATTCTTGATAAACTATTCTGCCTGCTCCTAAATTGATATGCCCCACTTCACTATTTCCCATTTGACCATTAGGGAGTCCAACACTTTCACCGAATGTAGTAAGTTTTGCAGATGCATAATTGCTATATAATGAATCAATAAATGGTGTTTTAGCTATGTCAATTGCAGATACTTTGGGATCTTTAGCTATACCCCAGCCATCGAGAATCATTAAAATAACTTTTTTCGAAATTTTCAAAATTTGAAACCCTTTATAATTTTAAACAAATATAATTATAATCGAAGGAACTAGTTATTTTAAATTTTTATTTATATCTAAAATGTATTCTTTTTTATATTTTTCTAAAAAATCGTCAGTGAAATATTCAGATCCTTTGATTTCTCCTTTTTTAATGAATTTTTTAAGATCTGATTTTAAAAATAACAAAAGCATTTTTTTTGAAATAGGTGCATAACTGTAGTGCCAAGGTTCATGCTCAAATCCCTTTCTATTAGGGTCGTTATTATATGTTATATAAAATCCGAATTTTTCGGAATTTAGATTAAGCCAATTTTTAACTTTAAAGAAAATACCCCCTTTTTCAAATTTTTTTGCAATCAAAACATCTTCTTCATCTGGATAATTATTGTCAATAATATCAATTTCTGTTCCCCAGTGATGTCTTGAAGTTCCAGGTATAGTAGAAAACCTAATTATCTCATAAACTGCTTGACTAGGTTTTAATTTAAATTCAGTAGTAAATTTTTTAAATTTTGTATTCCAGATAAGTTTTTGACGATCATATCCTCTATAGGCTGAAACAATTTTTAGATTTATACCATCTTCTTTTGCAGCGATTTGCATTTTATTAAAAGCATCAAAAGTATTTTTTTCAAGCTTAATTGTATCTCCAACTAAATTGGGATTCTTTATTCCTTGAAGTATATCTAAATCCATGCTATTTTGAGAAAAATTAACATTACAAAATATTAAAAATAGCAATAAGTTTGTTTTTAAATTCATTGTAATTCTTTATATAAAAAATAATGTAGTCCAATCCCTTCAATTTCATAACGAAAACCTAAATCAATATAATTTAACTTTAAATAGAAATTGGCTGCTTTAACTCTTGCATTCATCCAAACATTTTGAATTTTTAAAATTTTACAATGTTTTTCAGCTTCTATTAAAATTTTTTCTCCAATTCCTTTTTTTTGAAAATCTTCTAAAACACACATTCCTCTTATTTGATAACAGTTTGTTAACTTTTTATAAGTTGATTTATTTTTAATAAGTGTTACACCTCCAACTATTTTATTGTTTAAATAGGCGCCAATATGAAAGGAATTATCTAAATTGTCACCTTTATACTTACAATAATTGAAACTAGCATTGTTTCTCAATATTTTACTTCTTATTGGCAGCAAATCACTTGCATTGACTTTCTTTAATATAACATCCATTGATTATAAATTTAATAATATAATTTTTTAATTAATGCAATCATAATATAAATAACCATTAATATTATATTTGTATTAATGCGGGAGTAGCTCAGTTGGTAGAGCGTCAGCCTTCCAAGCTGAATGTCGCCGGTTCGAACCCGGTCTTCCGCTCAATTAATTTTGGGTTAATGAAGTATACAATAAATTTTTTTCTTCTTTTTTTTATATGGAATTTCTCATTTTCACAGTCAGATTATAGAACTTGGATTAGGGGAAAAGTATTATATAGAGATAGTAATGTTGTTTCAGCTAATGTAATTAACAACACTTCTCAAGAGGCAACTATTACTAATGAGGATGGAGAATTTGAAATTAAAGTAAAACTTAATGACAGGTTAATTTTTTCTTCTGTTCAATATCAAATAAGATCTTTAGTTATAAATAAAGATATTTTGCAAAAAAGTAGAATAGTAATTGATGTAAATGAAAAAATAACAGAATTAGATGAAGTAGTTGTAAGTCCTGAAAACACAGAGAAATTTATGGATTTAAAGGAGGAAGAGTTTAAAAGAATTGATTATAGCTTTGATAAATCAACTAGAATTGAGAATCAGATCTTGCAATCAGGAAGGTTTAATAATGGACTTAATTTTATTAATTTATATAAGACTATTGCCAAATCAACCTCTAAAGATGATATGTCAGAGGATTCTAACAATTTCTCTTATAAACCCAGTAACCTGCTTAGAGAAGTTTATGATGATGCTTTTTTTATTTTTAATTTAGGAATTCCAAAAGAAAAAATTACTGATTTTTTATTGTTTTGTGATGAAAAATTTCCTTCAAAATTCTTGTTTAAAAAAAGTAATGAATTCCAATTAATTGATTTTTTAGTTAAGCAAAGTGATAAATATAGAAAGATACTTAAAAGGGGTTAAATTAATTTTTAGTTTTCTCCTTTTAGGGACTCAAATTATTTTTTCTCAAACAAATCAAAATTATAAGTCATTTAAAGGAGAAGTAGTTAGTGATTCTTTGAATTTAAGTGGAATTCATATAATAAATAAAACTAGTGGCGCAAAGTCAATTACAAATGAGAAAGGATTATTCTCAATAGGTGTAAAAAAAAATGATACTATTATAATTTCATCAATTCAGATTAAACCACATGTAATTGTAGTAAACCCAAAGGTTTTTGGTCAGGATTTAATAAAGGTTTATATTGAACCTTTTGTGAATCAGTTAGATAATGTAGAGGTAAAACCACACAATTTAAGCGGAAACATGTTAGACGATATGTTAGATTCTGGTATTAAAAATTCAATAAATTTTGATGATGTTGGAATACCAGGATTTAAAGGTAAAAGAGCAGAAAAGATTGTCTCTAAAAAAAGTCTTATTTTATCTACATTACTATTACCATTAGGTGCACCTTTAGATATAGAGGCAGTTTACAAGCATTTGTCTGGGTATTATAAAACACTTAAAAAGAAAAGAGCACTAGATAAACAGTATTTTGCTGCTGTTAGCATAATAGAATTTTATGGCCTTGTTTTTTTTATGAATAATTTTAATTTAGAAGAGGATGAAGTTTATGAGTTTGTATTGGGAGCCTTGGAAAATAGCAATATTGAAAAAAATTTCAGAACGTCTGATCATAATTTAGTTTTACAATCATTTGAAAAATTTAATAAATCTATAATTGATGAAAAAAATTAGTTTAATTATAACATTATTTGTTATTTATGGATTTAGTCATAAGTACTATGTAAGTACAAGTTTATATGATTTTAAAGAGGATTTGGGTTCTTTACAAATTACAATTAGAGTTTTTCAAGATGATTTTACTGAAATTATTAAAAAAAAATATCAAGTAGATATTTCGATGAATAATGATATAAATTCAAATGAAATTAAATCAAAAATTAGAGATTACTTATTATCTAATCTTAGCATTTATCTTGACAAAAATAAATACGATTTATTTTACTTAGGATCTGAAGAAAAAAATGAAATGATAGTTGCTTATTTGGAATTAGAAGATATTCCAACGTTTAAATCAATTGAGTTGAAAAATACAATTCTTTTTGATTTATTTGAGAAACAACAAAATATTATTCATTTAAAAAAAGGCCCTAATAGAAAGAGTTTTATACTTAGAAAAAATGTTCCAAACGTGTCATTTCAGTTCTAAACTTTTTAACTAAATTTAACGTTCAAAATAAATAAATATGAAAATTAAACAAATTAGGTTAGTTGCAATTTCAATTATGATTTCATTTTTTGGATTTTCACAAGAGAATTCTTCAGAAACAAAGCAGAAAGGACATTTAAACTTAAATAAGTTTAGGCAAATGTATCAAGAGTTTTCATCTCCTAATATGTTTAGAACTGCTGCCGGTGCGCCAGGTCCAGCTTATTATCAACAACAAGCTGATTATAAAATGGAAATCGAATTAGATGATAGAAACAAAAGAATTTTTGGGAGTGAAACAATAACTTATACAAATAATTCCCCCGATAATTTGGAATATTTATGGGTTCAATTAGATCAAAATGTTAGAAAAAAAGATTCTCCTTCATTAGAGAGGGATGGTAGTGGAGTTCGTCCATTTTATCGTCCTTCGGGATTTACAAATGAATTTTTGACAGATCCTTTTGATGGAGGATTTAATGTTGAATATGTTAAAGATCAGGATGGGAAAGCACTTTCTTATTTTATTAATCAAACTATGATGAGGATAGATTTACCTGTAGTTTTAAAAAGTGGAGAGAAGTTTTCTTTTTCAATGAAATGGTGGTATAACATTCAAGATCATGTTAATCAAGATGGTAGATCAGGATATGAAACTTTTGAAAGTGATGGAAATAGATCTTATATCATTGCACAGTTTTTTCCAAGAATGGCTGTTTACAATGAAATAGAAGGATGGCAAAATTATCAATTTTGGGGAGATGGAGAATTTGCATTGCCATTTGGAAATTATGAAGTTAAAATAACTGTTCCTGCTGACCATATATTAGATGCTACTGGAGAATTACAAAATAGAAAAGAAGTTTTTTCAAAAGAAATGTTAAAAAGGTATAATAAGGCAAAAAGATCTTATGATGAACCTGTAATGATTGTAACTCAATCAGAAGCAGAAGTAGCTGAAAAAAGCTTTTCTAATGATAAAAAAACATGGCATTTTAAAGCAAAAAATGTAAGAGATTTTGCTTTTGCAACATCTAGGAAGTTTATTTGGGATATGATGGCTGTTAAAATTGGTAATAGAGATGTTATGGCAGTGTCATTATACCCTAAAGAAGGAAATCCATTATGGGAAGATTATTCCACAATAGCAGTTGCGGAAACTTTGAAAACCTATTCAGATTATACTTTTGATTATCCATATCACAAAGCTATCTCTGTTCATGCAAAACAAATAGGGATGGAGTACCCTATGATATGTTTTAATTTTGGAAGACCCAATATAGATGGCTCTTATTCTGATGATGTTAAGTTTGGAATGATTGGTGTTATAATTCATGAAGTTGGTCACAATTTTTTCCCTATGATTGTCAATAATGATGAACGCCAATGGGCTTGGATGGATGAAGGAATTAATACATTTGTTCAGTATTTAACGGAACAAAAACTTGGGAAAGATTATCCGGAAATAATTTATCCATATGAGGATTTTCCTTCTGATAGAGGCCCTGCTAAATTAATAACAAATTATATGAGTGTTGACCAAAATTTTTTAGCTCCAATCATGACAAATCCTGAAAATGTTTATAGTCTAGGACCTAATGCATATGGTAAACCTGCAACAGCATTAAATATTCTTAGAGAAACCATAATGGGTAAAGAATTATTTGACCATGCTTTTAAAACATATTCTAAAAGATGGATGTTTAAACATCCAACACCAGAAGATTTTTTCAGAACTATGGAAGATGCTTCTGCTGTTGATTTAGATTGGTTTTGGAGAGGCTGGTTTTATACAACAGATTATGTTGATATAGGAATAAAAGAAGTTAAACAATATTATGTTTCACCTGGACCAGGAAAAGAAATGAGAAAAATAATGGAAGAGCGTGGTATTCCAATGAATAGATTAAGACCAATGATTTATTTTGAAGATTTTGAAAATGACACGGAAAACTTAAAGGAAGGAAACCCTCTAGAAAACTCAAAACTATTAAATAATTATCTCAATGAAAATTATACCGAGGAAGAAATTTCTAATTTAAAAGTTCCTAAATATTTTTATGAGGTTGTTTTTGATAAACCAGGTGGACTCGTAATGCCTATAATTGTTGAATATGAATATGAAGATGGAACGAAAGAAAAAATTAAATATCCAGTTCAAGTATGGAGAAAAAATGATAATGAGGTTAGTAAGCTTATTAAATCTAATAAGAAAATAATAAATATAACATTGGATCCTGACCTTGAAACTGCAGATATTGACATATCTAACAATTCATGGCCTAAGAAACAAGAAGATTCAGATTTTGACAAATTTAAAAAGAAAATAAAAGGTTAATAATTAAATTTTATTTAAGACTATAAAACACCTTTTTTCTATATTTAACTGAAATAACAATTATGTTTTTATTTATTAGCGGTCCCGAAATTCTCTTTATTGGACTCATTATTTTACTTGTTTTTGGAGCAGATAAAATTCCTGAGCTTTCTAAAGGACTTGGAAAAGGTATTCGTGCAGTTAGAGATGCAACAGACGAAGTAAAAAGTGAAATTAATAAAAGTGCAAAATCAAAAGGGATAGATACAAAATCTTTAAAAAAAGATATTGATAACGTAAAAGAAAAAATTGAAGATTTAGGTGGCTCAATAAAAAGAAATCTTTAAATTTTTCTACAGATAGAAAGCCCATCTCTAATTGGAAGAATAATGGTATCTAATCTTTTATCTTTTTTTGCTAATTGGTTAAATTCTATTAATTTTTGAGTTATTAAATCTTGACTTTTAGTATTTAAAACTTTTCCACCCCATAGAACATTGTCAGAAACAAGTACACCTCCAGAAACAATTTTATCTATAATTAAATAAAAATATTCCTTATAATTTTCTTTATCTGCATCTAAATAAACAAAATCAAAACATTCATTAATTTCTGGAATGATTTCTATAGCATTTCCAATATGTTGGTGAATTTGATTTCCAAACCCTGACTTGATAAAATATTTATTTTGAATTTCCTTAAGTTCTTCATTTATATCAATAGTATGAATGATGCCATTTTTGTCTAGTCCTTCTGCAATACATAAAGCAGAATACCCTGTGTAGGTTCCAATTTCTAATACTTTTTTTGGTCTTATAATTTTTGAAATAATGGATAAAACTCTCCCTTGATAACTGCTACATAACATTCTAGGATTAAGAATTTTTAGATGAGTTTCTTTATTTAATTCTTTTAATAAAGTAGGCTCTTGTTGTGAATTAAGCTCTACATAATCAAAAATATCCTTATTTATGAACTCATTCATTTTTTAGGCTTAGCATATTTAAATCTATTTAAAAGAGTAGGTAGGGCATACCCATCTAATCCATTTATAGCAACCGTTTTAGCTTTATCTAATTGTAAATATCCATCATTATTTAGAATATTTTTTTCAAAATAAATATCATTTATTTCGGCTACCATTAATATTGTATCATTCTCTTTAATTTCATATTTATTTAAAAACTTACATCCTAATTTAATTTTTGAACTTTTAACATAAGGAGCTGGAAAATTATTTAAATATTCTGTTTTAAATTTAGTTACATCAAATTCTGAGGTTTTATATGGATATCTGGCAGAAGTATGATGAGCATCTTCAATATCATCAACATGAATATGATTTACGGTAAAATAATGATTAGATATTATATTTCTATAAGTATCTCTTGGAACAATTGTTGGACGAACAATAAAACTTAATAAAGATGGATCACTTCCTAAATGAGTGATAGAACTAAAAACAGCTAAATTGAGTATTCCCTCATCAGAAGAAGTTCCAATTAAATTTGCAGACTTATATCCGGTACAACTATTTATAAGATTAAGTCTAAAAATTCTTTCCATTGAATTAATATTAGACTTTGAAAAATGTTCCATAAATTGTGATGAAATAAGTCTCAAAAATATGAAAATTATTAAAATTTTATTTCTTGTTTTTATTTCAATATTAGTTTTAAGTTGCAATAATAATCGATTTAAAAAAAATTCATTAGAAAAACCAAATGTTGTTCTTATAATGGCTGATGATATCGGATTTGAAGCACTTAGAATCAATGGTGCAGATGATTATAAAACACCTAATTTAGATTCACTGGCTAGAAATGGTATTAATTTTACAAATGCTTACTCTCAACCACTTTGTACTCCAACAAGAGTTAAAATTATGACTGGAAAGCCAAACTATATTAATTATGAATACTTTACTTATTTAAACCCTAATCAGAAAACATTTGGGAATTTATTTCAGGAAAATGGTTATAAGACAAGCCTTGTTGGTAAGTGGCAGCTAAATGGAGTTCAATATGATCTAGAAAATAATCAGGACTTAAATAGGCCATATCATTTTGGTTTTGATGAATATTGTCTATGGTGGTTAAGAGAAAGAGGTGACAGATTTGCAAACCCTAACATTGTACAAAATGGGAAGAAATTAGAGACTAACATTGATGACTATGGTGCGGATATATTCTCTGATTTTATAGTTGATTTTATAAAAAAAAATAAAGATGATCCTTTTTTTGTTTATTATCCAATGGCTTTAGTTCATGACCCTTTTCGTCCAACTCCAGATTCCAAGGATTGGAATGATTTGGATAAAAGAAATGTTGGGAATAATCCAAAATATTTTTCAGATATGGTGACATATATGGATAAGGTTGTTGGTAAAATTACAGATGCTTTAAAGAAAAATAATTTAGATAAAAACACCATTTTGATTTTCCTAGGAGATAATGGAACGGATGCAAAAGTTGTAACATCAAATAATGGAAAAGAAATAAAAGGTTCAAAAGGAGGCACAATTAAACATGCTTCAAATGTCCCAATGATCGTGAATTGGAATAATAATATTAAAGATCCTAGAACAAGTGATGTGCTAATAGATTTTACAGATTTTTATGCAACATTTGAAGATATTCTTAATATAGAAAATCCAGATTCCTACGGAAAAAGTCTTTTACCCCTCATATTAAATGATGGTTATAAGGAAAGGGACATTTTGATAACGTATTATAATCCAATGTGGGGTACACGTGCACTTGAAAGAGGTGTTTATGCACAAAATAAAAATTATAAATTATATAAGAGTGGTAAATTTTTCAAATATTCAGAAGATTTATTAGAAGAAAATCCAATTTCTTTTAATGTTTTTAATAAAGAAGAAAATGAAATCTATAATTATTTAAAAAAATCATTGGATTCAGTTCCAGACTTACCTGATGTAAATCACAATGGATGGAAAGAAAGAGGCAAACAAGTTAAACAAAGCAATAAATTTAATTCATTATGGCAGCTAAATACAAAATAACAATTACTTTTTTAGTACTGGGAATTTTATGTTTTCTTTCATTTAGACTAATTGGAAGTGAAATAGATGAAAATGGTATTCTTAGAGAACCCTTCTTCTTAATTCCAATCGGATGGCTGTTTTTATTTTTAGGACTCTTTAGTTTTTTATGGATATTATATAAAAAAAAATAAGCTCCAATTTTGGAGCTTATTTCTTCTTTTATGATTTAATAATTTTTTTATCCTTTTCTATCACCGTTTCCTTTATTCCTGTTCCCCTTACAGTACTGCCAAAGAAGCTTAAGATCTTCAACAGATGAAATATCTTTTTTAATAACTTTTTTGTCTTTGTCAAGCATCAAAATTTGAACTGGTAAATTTAAACGAGGTTTATTTTCTCTGGTCTTCCCATTTTTTTCAAAATATGCTTTCATTTGAGTATGGATTTCTTTTCTATCATTTCCAGAAATTACTGAACCATCAGCCATTGTGTAAGAAATCGGATAAACAAATTTAAAACAAGGACCTCTTTTTTTGTTTTTATCATTTTTGCCTTTTCCAAAGTCATCTTTGTTTCCTCTAGTAGATTCTAATATTCTTCCATTTGTTGTAAAATACTGATTATCATCTCTTTCATAATCTAATTCAAAATCAAAAAAGTCCCAACTTTTCATTTCAACCTCATATCCTAATTCTGGGGCTAAATCTGCAAAACGTATAATATCATTAGGCATTTTAAAACCTAAACTAGCAATAGCAGATTTTGGAAGGTCATTTTTTGTAACGGAAATTCTATTTTCAGCATTAATAATTGCTTCAATTAATTCATCATCAGACATTTCTCCTGAATTTTCACAAGAAGTAAACATTAAAGGAAATATCAGGGCAAATAAAAATAATTTTTTCATAACTATAAATTTTACTTTTTAATATTTAGACTAATCATTAGTCTAAAAGGTTTAATTACAACAACTTAAATCAAAACATGTGCCAAACCATGTCAAATTTATAAAATTTTATTTTAATTGTCAGATTTATTTTCTATCTAGTTATCTCTAGAGAATATAATATAATCTAAACAGTATTTATTATATTGCATCCCATGTTAAAAAAATCCATATTAATCTTCTTATTATTTTTTGTGTTATCTAATTATTCTCAAGAAAATATTATTGAAGAAGATTTTCCTATTCTTCCGATTTGTAATTTAATTCCTGAGAATTTACAGAAAAAATGTTTCGAAGAATCTATCCAAGAACACATTGAAAAGCACTTTGTTTACCCTAAAACAGCTCTTGATTTAAGGCTTCAATCAGTTGTAAATGTTTTTTTTGAAATCAATGAAAATGGAGAAGTCAATAATATAACTGCTAAATCAAATCTAGTTGGTGTTAAGTTTGATAGTGAAGAAGCCTTATTAGCTGCTAATCAATTATTTGAAAATGCTGCTCAGGATATTGTTAAAAAACTTCCTAAAATGATACCTGGCAAAGTAAATGGGGAACCAAGCTCTTTTCCTTTTCAGCTTCCAATTACCTATAGAATCCCTTCTGATTCTGATCAATCAAATGATGTTTTTCCTTTGGATAGTGTACAATGGGCTCCTTTATTTCCTGGCTGTGAAGACATGAATTCAGATGATTCTAAGATATGTTTTAAAGAAAAAGTAGATAAACATTTTAAGAAATATTTAAGATTCCCTAAAAAAGCTAAAGGTATTGTAACTGAAGAATCAATAGTTTTTGTTGAAATTATTGTTGAAAATGATGGTAAGATTTATGATATTACTATTTTAGGTCCTGATGTCTTTAGAAAGGAGACAGAAAGGATTATAAAAAAACTTCCATCAATGGAGCCTGGATTAAATAACGATTTGCCAGTTGCTGTATCTTATACAATTCCTGTTGTATTTAAACCCAATTAAAAAATGAAAAAAGTTACAAATCATACCGGTTGGATTAAATCTTTATTATCATTCTTCTTGTTATTTGTTCCTCAACTTTTTGGAGGAATATTTTTGTTATTACTTGGATTTGATTTGTCTAAAATGTCAGGCGAAAGCATTGATCTAAATATGATGATCACTCTAGAATATTCTATGATTTTTAGTATGGGAATTATGTTATGGCTTTTTATGAGGTTTATTGATAAGCAACCATTAATTGAAATTGGTTTCCAGACTAAGGGAAGGTTAAAAGAATTCAATTTTGGAGTAATATTGGGTTTATTAATTATGGCTTTTGCATATGTTTTCCTTTCTTTAATTGGTGAAATAGTTTTTGAAAATTACACTTTTGATTTACAAAAGATTTTCTTGTCAATTATTTTATTTGTTGGAGTTTCTGTTTTTGAAGAAGTTATTTTCAGAGGATATATGCTTAAAAATTTATTAGAATCTTTTAATCCTTATGTAGCATTATTTATATCCTCTATTTTCTTTTCTTTAATTCATGGATCTAATCCAAATGTAACTACTCTTGGTTTGTGTAACATATTTCTAGCAGGATTCTTTTTAGGAGCATCTTATATTTTTACAAAAAATCTATGGTTTCCCATTGCGTTACATTTCAGCTGGAATTTCTTTCAATCTATGTTTGGATTCAAAGTTAGTGGAATGGATTCTTATTCTATAATTGAGTTTACAATTCCTGAAAATAATATGTTAAATGGAGGTGAATTTGGATTTGAAAGCTCGTTGCTTTC
>CAYSTA010000038.1:0-13581 GCA_964433845.1 uncultured Flavobacteriaceae bacterium | reverse complement strand
TGTTTTTATAGTTGAATGAATCGTTGAATGAATGTTAATAATTAGCTAGAAAAAGGAGGCGATATAGCTGACTATTATCTAAGGGATTACTTGTAACTAACTGAAAATCCAAGAGAACAACCTTGAGAGGATTGAGAGTGATCTGTTAGTTTAATAGTTGTGGTTTGGTCTTTATAAAAATTAACCATTACATCTTGGTTATGTGGTTTTGTAAAACAAGCAAAGTTTAAAGTTGTTTTAACATTACTTGTTGAAGAGAGTTTATCAATAGTAAAAGTTTGTACTTCTTTTGAAATAGTGAAACACTCATTGTTAAAGCAAATATCTGAAAACACTAAAGATTGGGGGTTAGCCATAGTAGTATCAACTATTAATGTATAGTTAGAATCAGTAGAATCATCACTACCTGAACAAGAAAAAACAAGTGGAATAAACAGTAAAAGAAGAATTAATTTTTTCATATTATTTAATTAATATAACTATGCCAACAAAAATAACTAAGACCACTATCCAAAAAATAGGATTTTCAATTAGTTCTTGTATAGGAGTGTGTTCTTTAGGGTCTTTATTATAATCTCCAAAACCTTTCTTATCCAAAATAAATATATCGATCAAAATATAAATAATACCTACAACAACAAGCAACAACCATACGTCACTTTGCATAAAGCCACCAAAGACTCCGATAATTATAATAAGCCAGTACCTCTTATAAAATTCTGTGAGTTTTTTCATAACTATAAAGTTAATTAATAAAATAAAAAAAGATTAAAGAGCAAATAAAAAAACTCTTATATTTGCGAAGTTTTTAATTAAAATTTATTGAATTTTAAAATATGGCAAATCATAAATCTGCTTTAAAAAGAATTAGAAGAAATGAAACTGTAAAGCTTAAAAATAAGCTACAACATAAATCTACTAGAAACGCTATTAAAAAGCTAAAAGATTTAAAATCAAAGAAAGCAGCTACTAAACTTTTCCCTTCAGTTACTTCTATGCTTGATAAACTAGTTAAGAATAATATTATTCACGCAAATAAATCTGCTAATATTAAATCTAAACTTTCAAAACACATTACTGCTTTAAAGAAATAGAAGAAAGTTATAATCCTTAAGAGTTCATTGAGATAAGGAATTCCTCATTATTAAGTGATTTTTTAATCTTATCATTAATAAATTCCATAGCTTCAACTGGATTCATGTCTGCTAAATATTTTCTCATAATCCACATTCTTTGAATCGTGTTTTCATCTAAAAGAAGATCATCTCTTCTAGTACCAGAAGAAACAAGATCTATTGCTGGGAATATTCTTCTATTTGATATTCTCCTGTCTAGTTGAAGTTCCATATTTCCAGTGCCTTTAAATTCTTCAAAAATCACTTCATCCATTTTTGAGCCAGTTTCAGTTAAAGCTGTTGCTATTATTGATAGAGAACCACCTCCCTCAATATTTCTTGCTGCTCCAAAGAATCTTTTGGGTTTGTGCAAAGCATTTGCATCTACACCTCCACTTAATATTTTACCAGATGCAGGTTGAACTGTATTGTATGCTCTTGCAAGTCTAGTAATGGAATCTAGCAAAATAACTACATCATGGCCACATTCTACTAATCTTTTAGCTTTTTCTAAAACAATATTTGCAACTTTAACATGTCTATCAGCTGGTTCATCAAAAGTAGAAGCCACAACTTCTCCTTTTACATTTCTTTGCATATCAGTCACTTCTTCAGGTCTTTCATCAATTAGGAGAATTATTTGATAAACTTCAGGATGATTAGCTGCTATAGCATTTGCAACATCCTTAAGTAACATAGTTTTTCCAGTCTTAGGCTGTGAAACTATCATTCCTCTTTGACCCTTTCCAATAGGTGAAAAGAGATCCATTACTCTTGTAGATATAGTATTATTCTTATCAGCAAGATTAAATTTTTTATCGGGAAATAATGGTGTTAGATGTTCAAATGATACTCTATCTCTAACTACATTTGGACTCAATCCGTTTATTTTAGAAACTTTTATTAAAGGAAAATATTTTTCACCTTCTTTTGGTGGTCTAACATGGCCTAAAACCGTATCTCCAGTTTTAAGACCAAATAAACGAACTTGAGATTGTGACACATAAATATCATCAGGAGATGTTAAATAATTGTAGTCGGATGATCTTAAAAAGCCATAGCCTTCTTGCATTATATCAAGAACACCCTCACTTTCAATAATTCCATCAAACTCAAAGTCTGGTTCTTTATACCTATTTCGGTTGTCTTTGTTATGATTTCTTTCTTTTTTCACAAAATTATTACCGTTATTTTTATTGTTTTTATTTGAAGACGGAATATCAATTTCTTTTTTCTTAACTTCTTTTTTCTCTGGGGTATTTTCCTTTTTAACCTCAACGGGAGAGGAAGTTTTTTCATTAGAAGCTTTAGGATTAGCAGCATAATGATCTATTATCTTATATGCTAAATCAATTTTTTTTAAAGTATTAATTTTTTTAATTCCTAATTCATTAGCTATTTCTTGAAGTTCTGATATTTTTTTTTCTTTTAAAGCGGATATTTCAAACATTTATATTGTTTAAGTTAATTATATGATATGTAGAAAAATGTAATTCGTTGTATGTAATTGTGGGAACGATTATAAATAATCAATGCAAATATACAATAATTTATTAAATCAATATAAAATCATAATTTTAACATATAATTTTATTAATATGATTCAAAGGATTCAATCTGTTTATATGTTTTTTTTAGTGTTAATTAATTTTTTAATATCTATTTCAATTGATAGTAATCCTGAGATGTCTTTGCGTGAATCTTGGTTTGGTTATTTTAGGCCTTACATTGATGATTATTTTTTCTCTGAAATTTTAGCACTTTTAATGCTTGTAAATATTTTTTTATTTAAAAAACCAAAAGTTCAAATAAACATTTTAAGGGTTTCATATTTGGCTTTGTTATTTGGACTATTAAATTTATTTGATGAAAGATCTTTTGGAGAGTCGTTTAAAGATCCAGGTCTTATTTACTTTTTGCTCTCATTTTTATTTATATTCATGTCCATTAGGTCTATAAAAAAAGATCAGAAGATAATTAATTCCTCTAATAGGTTAAGATAATTTAGATCTATTTCCTAATTCAATTATTTCCATATTTTCTATTTCTTTTCCGTTAATTTCAAACCTTATCATGGTTCTTTTTTTATGAAATCCATGTCTCCCGGCTGCACCTGGATTCAGATATAATAGATTATTAGCTTTATCATATTCCACTTTTAAAATATGGGAATGACCACAAACCAATATTTTAGGTTTTTCCTTTTTTATTAAAGTATGAGTTTTCTTGTTGTAATATGGCGGTTTTCCTCCAATATGTATAATACTAACTTTTACTTTTTCACAAATAAAAGTGTTTGTTTCATTTGTAGCAGAACGAACTAAATGATCATCAATATTTCCATAAACAGATCTAACTAACACCTTCTTCTCAAGCATTTCTAAAATATCTATTCTACCAATATCTCCTGCATGCCAAACCTCATCAGTTTGGTTTACATATTTCATGATGGCATTATCAATATAGCTATGTGTATCTGATAATAATAGAATTTTTTTCAAATAAATATTTTTTTGACTTTCTTATTAAGGTATATTTGATAGTTAAACAAAAGTAGTATTTCTCTTGCGATATTTATTAGAATTATCATTTAATGGATCTAATTATCATGGTTGGCAAATACAACCTAAATCTATTTCAGTCCAAGAAACTATTGAAAAGTGTATTTCTACTATTCTAAATAAAAAAACAACTATTGTCGGAGCTGGGAGAACGGATACTGGCGTACACGCATCATATTTTTGTGCTCACTTTGACTCTTTAATAATTATTGAAGATAAGATAGATTTTGTATATAAATTAAATTCTTTTTTACCCAATGATATTTCAATTTATAATTTACACAAGGTGTCAGATGATTTTCATGCAAGATTTGATGCATTATCTAGGACATATCAGTACAAGTTAAACACTAAAAAAAATCCTTTTTTAATAGATGGAGCTTATTTTCTAAAAAAGGACATCAATTTTTCTAAAATGAATTTAGCAGCATTAAAACTTTATAATTATAAAGATTTTAAATGTTTCTCAAAATCTAACACTGATGTTCATACATTTGATTGTAATATAACAAATGCTAAGTGGAGATTTGAAGAAAGTTACTGGTTGTTTGAAATTTCAGCAAATCGTTTTTTAAGAAATATGGTAAGAGCCATTATTGGTACTTTAATTGAAATAGGAGAGGGTAAAAATGAAATTAATCATATGGATAAAGTAATAATGAGTAAAAACAGAGAAGAAGCTGGTTATTCAGTACCTGCACATGGGTTATATTTAACTGATATTATTTACCCAGAAAATTTTTTATTAGATGACTAAAAAATCTACAAATCTATTTGATTTTAAACTTTTCAGGAGACTGCTTGGATATGTCCTTAAATATAAAGCAACATTTGTTTTTGTTGCTATTGCTGCTGTTTTAATTTCAATTTTTGCAACTCTGACTCCATATTTAATAAAAGTTGCTGTCGATGACTATTTAGCTATTGGAAATTATGATGAATTCATTTTTGTTATTAGTTTGATGTTGATCAATCTGATTTTGACAGTACTATTTATGTTCCTTTTTAGTTATTATGCTAATCTTTTAGGACAAAATGTTGTTTATGACATACGAGTTAAGCTCTTTAAACATATTCTTGATTTTAAGATGTCATATTTTGATAAATCTTCTGTTGGTAGGCTAGTTACAAGAGCAGTTAATGACATGGAAACTATAGCAAGTATTTTTAGCCAAGGTCTTTTTATGATTGTTGCAGATTTATTACAGATGTTAATAGTAGTTATAGTGATGCTTGTTCTTAGTTGGAAGCTTAGTTTAACAGTTTTTGTAATTCTTCCTTTTATTTTGTTTGCAACTAGACAATTTCAAAAATCAATGAAAGCTGCTTTTAATGAAGTTAGAACAGAAGTAGCAAACTTAAATTCCTTTGTTCAAGAAAGATTAACAGGAATGAAAATTGTACAACTTTTTAATAGAGAGAAAATCGAATATGAAAATTTCGTTGAAATAAATGAAAAACATAAAAAAGCATGGCTTAAAACGGTATGGTACAATTCTATCTTTTTTCCAATTGCTGAACTTTCTACATCAATTACTATTGGCTTAATAGTATGGTATGGGGGATTAAATTTAGTAGAAGATTCAGGAGTAACATTAGGAATTATTTTCCTTTTTATTCAGCTTTCTCAGATGTTATTTCGTCCTCTTAGACAGATTGCAGATAAGTTTAATACTCTTCAAATGGGAATGGTTGCGGCAAATAGAGTCTTTAAAATATTAGATACTGAAAGTAAAATTCCTAATAAAGGAAAACTTTTAGCTGATTCATTAAAGGGTAATATAAAATTTGATAAAGTTGTTTTTTCATATGTCAGAGATGAAAATGTATTAAAAGACATTTCTTTTAATGTAAAAAGTGGTGAAAAAGTAGCTATAGTTGGAGCTACTGGATCTGGAAAAACTACTATTATAAGTCTACTTACTAGATTTTATGATCCACAAAATGGGTCAATAGAATTAGATAATATAAATGTTAAAGATTTGGACATATTATCTTTGAGATCAAAAATTGCACTTGTTTTACAGGATGTGTTTTTGTTTGCAGATACCCTATTAAACAATATAACACTTTGGAATAAATCTATTTCATTTGACAATGTTGTTAACGCAGCAAAGAAAATTGGAATTCATGATTTTATTATGAGTTTACCTAATGGTTATAATTACAATGTAAAGGAAAGGGGGGTGATGTTATCAGAGGGACAAAGACAATTAATATCTTTTTTAAGGGCATATTTAAAACATCCTTCAATTTTGATTCTTGATGAGGCAACCTCTTCTATTGACTCAAATTCGGAAGAACTAATTCAAAATGCAACAAAAAAAATTACAGAAAATAAAACTTCTATTATTATTGCTCATAGATTATCTACTATTCTTAATTCAGATAGAATTTTAGTTATGGATAATGGCAGATTAGTAGAGTCAGGCACTCACTTAGAATTGATAAAACAAAAGAAAGGTTATTATAAAAACCTTTATGAAATTCAATTTAAAAAATCTGAGATTAAACAAGTTCAGCTTCAATCATAGTTTTTAAGTTTTCACTATTCTTATGTGAGAAGATTTCCCCGTTTTTAATGAAATTTATTTTTCCATTTTCTTCTGAGATAACAATAGCAATAGCATCAGTTTTTTCAGTAATTCCAAATGCTGCTCTATGTCTAAGTCCTAAACGAGAATTTATATTTTTATTTTCTGAAACAGGGAGAATTACTCTTGCTGCAGTTATAAAATTCCCATCAATAATTACTGCACCATCATGCAGAGGACTGTTTTTAAAGAATATACTTTCAATTATGGGCGATGAGAGCTCTAGATATAATTCATCCCCTGTGTTTTTTATAAAATCTAAACTATTGTTTCTTTCAATTACAAATAATGCTCCAGTTTTATTTTTAATAAGTTTATCACAGCTTTTAAGAAATTCATCAATATTCATTTGACTGATTTCTCTAGAAGGTTTGAATATATTTATATATTTAAAATAAAGCTTATTATTTGTAAGGTTATTAGAGCCTAACATTAAAAGAAACTTTCTTATTTCTTGTTGAAATACGACTATAAGTGCTAAAACTCCTACACTAATAAACTGTCCTAATAAACTACTGAATAAGTTCATATTAAGAACATCTGTTAACTTCCAAATCAAGTAGATAATTATTATTCCAATTAATACATTAATTGCAGCAGTTCCTTTAACTAATTTATATACATAGTAAAGCAAAATTAATACAAGAACTATATCTATTACACTTATAAATGTAATGTTAGATAGCAAAGATTCAAGTTTGTCCAATTGTTATAGAATTTATATAAAAGTAATTAAAAATGAATTAAGAGTTTTTATTTATAAAATTTGTTAATGTAATTACTTCTTTCGCTTCTTTTACATCATGCACACGAAGTATCTGAGCTCCGTTAATTATTGATATAGTATTTAAAATGGTTGTTCCGTTTAATGCATTTTTAGGATTTATATCAAGTAATTTATATACCATTGATTTTCTTGAAATTCCTACTAAAATTGGACAACCTAATTGTTTAAAAAATGATAAATCTTTTAATATACAATAGTTATCATTTACAGTCTTTCCAAACCCAAATCCAGGATCAATTATGATATCTATTATGCCAGCTTGTTTTGCTAAGAATAATTTTTTTGAAAGATTTTTTACTATTTCGAATACAACATTTTCATATGTTGGATTTTTTTGCATGTTATTAGGAGTTCCTTTCATATGCATCATTATATAGGGAACTTTTAATTCTGCGACACAATTAAACATCTCTGGATCTAAATCACCTGCAGAAATATCATTTATTATTGATGCTCCAGCATTTATTGCTTTTTTCGCTACTTCACTTCTAAAAGTATCTATAGAAATTATGATATCACTAAATTTATTTTTAATCAATTCTATTGAGGGAATAGCCCTTGCTATCTCATCATCTATATTTACTTTTTTTGCCCCAGGTCTAGAGCTATATCCTCCTATATCGATCATGTCTACACCTTCATTTATCATTTTTTCAACTTGATTTAAAATTTTTTTATCAGAATTAAATACTCCACCATCATAAAATGAATCTGGTGTAATATTTAAAATCCCCATTATTTTAGGAGTTGATAAATCTAATAAGGTTCCATTTATATTTATCGTCATTTTAATTTAATTTTTTAATAACTTTCACAAAACTAAACTACCTATTTAAATATTTTCAACGAAATTTACAGAAAAAACTATTGGCTATCAAGACTTCAAATCAATACGACGCAGTTACAAACATTTGTCGAAACCTTTTTTTAAAAAAAATGAAAGACTATGGAAGTGCATGGAGAATCCTAAGACTTTCATCATTAACTGATCAAATTTTTATTAAAGCCCAGAGAATTAGAAGTTTACAAACTAAGAAAACTAGAAAGGTTGATGAAGGGCAAGCTTCAGAATTTATAGGAATAATTAATTATTCTATTATGTCTTTAATTCAAATTGAAAAAGGAATTGTTGAAACTCCTGATTTAGATTTGGAAGCAGCTATAGATCTTTATGATATTCAGTTAGCTAAAACAAAATCTCTGATGGAAAATAAAAATCATGATTATGGTGAAGCTTGGAGAGATATGCGTGTTAGTTCATTAACTGATTTAATAATCCAAAAAATTTTAAGAATAAAGCAAATAGAAGATAATAAAGGAAAAACTCTTGTAAGTGAAGGTATTGATGCAAATTACCAAGACATGATAAATTATTCAGTATTTGCTCTAATTCATTTAGAAGAAAAATAATTTCATTATGTATTGGATATTAAGGAAATTATCTAATATGCTTTTAACTCTATTTGGAGTCGTAACTATTATATTTTTTCTTTTTAATGTGTTGCCAGGTGATCCTGCCCAAATGATGTTAGATCAAAATGAAAATTCTGAACAACTTACTATAATCAAAAAAAAGTATGGTTTTGATAAACCAGTTTTTATTCAATATTTATATTATATAAATGATTTGTCTCCAGTTTCTATTCATTACAATAATTTAGAAAATCTATCTTATTTAAGTGAAAATAAATATAATTATATCACTTTTTTAAATTTCAATAATTTCAATATAGTTTTTAAAACTCCTTATTTACGAGAATCGTATCAAAAAAATGGAGTTAGTGTTATTGAAATCATTAAAAATACTTTGCCTAACACAGCAGTTTTGGCTATTTCATCTATAATAATTGCTATTGTTTTGGGAATTTTTTTGGGAATTTTTTCAGCATTGAATAAAAATTCTTGGATCGACTATTTTATACAGTTTTTAAGTACATTAGGAATGAGTGTTCCTTCTTTTTTTAGTGCAATTTTATTTGCTTGGTTATTTGGTTATGTTTTAAATGATCTTACAGGATTAAATATGACAGGAAGTTTATATGAATTAGATGATTATGGAGAAAATGTAACAATTAATTTAAAGAACTTAATTTTGCCATCCATTGTTTTAGGAATTAGGCCAGTAGCAGTAATTTCTCAAATGATGAGAAACTCATTATTAAAAGTTTTGTCGGAAAATTACATTAGAACTGCTTATGCTAAAGGACTTTCAAAATTTAATATAATAAAAGATCATGCTATTAAAAACTCTCTTAACCCTGTAATCACTGCATTATCAGGTTGGTTTGCTAGTATGCTAGCTGGGGCAGTTTTTGTTGAATATATTTTTGGATGGAATGGTTTAGGTAAAGAAATAGTAGATTCACTCAACTCTTTAGATGTTCCAGTATTAATAGGTTGTGTATTAACAATAGCTTTCATATTCATTTTGATTAATATCTTTGTAGACATAATTTATACTTGGCTAGATCCCAAGGTTAAATTGGAATAAAAATTTTAAATGAAATGAGAAAGAAAATAGTAGCTGGAAATTGGAAAATGAACAATGATCTTAATCAAACAATATCATTAGTTAATGAATTAAAAAGAATGGATACATTTAAAGATGTAAGTGTAATGATTTCCCCAGCTTTTCCATTTTTAAAAACAGCCTCAGAACTTCTTGAAAATTCTAATATTGAAGTGATTTCTCAAAATGTTCATCAAAATAAAGAAGGAGCTTTTACTGGAGAAATTTCTGTTGAAATGTTAAAGAGTATTGGAGTTAATAAAACTATAATAGGCCATTCAGAAAGAAGAGCCTATTTTAATGAAAATGATTCAGTGTTATTGGAAAAAGTTAAGTTAGCTTTATCTAATAATTTGGATATTATTTTTTGTTTTGGAGAAGAATTATTAGATAGAAAATCTAATAATCATTTTCAGGTAGTTAAAAATCAACTTCAGAATACAGTTTTAAATCTTGATAAACACTTATGGAGTAAAATAGTTTTAGCATATGAACCTGTTTGGGCTATTGGAACTGGGGAAACTGCAACTCCAGAACAGGCTCAAGAAATGCATGAGTATATTAGGAAATGTATTTTAGAATCATATGATAAAACTACTTCGGAAAATGTCTCAATATTATATGGTGGAAGTGTAAAACCTTCAAATGCTAATGAAATATTTAGTAAAAAAGATGTAGATGGAGGTTTAATTGGAGGAGCATCATTGGATGCTAAGGATTTTCATCTCATTATTCAAGCCAATAGCTCCCTTTAAATTTTTGTAAATTAGTGTTGTTATGAGCACTAAAGAAAGAACATCAGAAGAGGAATTAACTTTAGTTGATTCTGTTCATGAAAATGAAATTATTCTATATAATGATGATGTTAATACATTTGAACATGTTATTAAGACTTTAATAGCAGTTTGTGAACACACACCTCAGCAAGCTGAACAATGTAGTTTAATAGTTCATTATAAAGGAAAATGTAGCGTTAAATCAGGTTCTCTTTCAGATCTTAAGCCTAGATGTGCAAAACTTATTCAAGCAGGTTTAAGTGCAGAAATAGTTTAAGTTATTATATTTGCCGATCTATGAAAAAAACAATTTTATTAATTACTCTATTTATTAGTCAACTAGCATTAACACAAAACTTTAAAGAAATGAAGGAATCTATTTATCAATTTGAATTAACTGATTTATATGGTAATAAATTTGACATGTCTAGCCTTAAAGGAAAGAAAATAATGGTTGTTAATACAGCTTCAAAATGTGGTTTAACCTATCAATATGAAATTTTAGAGAAACTTTATAACGAGCATAAATCAAATGATTTTATTATTGTAGGTTTTCCTTCAAATAATTTTTTATGGCAAGAACCAGGCACAAATGAGGAAATAGCAGAGTTTTGTAAAAAGAATTATGGAGTTTCTTTCCCTATGATGGAAAAAATATCCGTTAGAGGGTCTTCCATGCACCCATTGTATAAATTTTTAACCAATAAAAATAAAAATGGTTATAAAGATTCTTCTGTTAAATGGAATTTTCAGAAGTATTTAATTAATAGAGAAGGTTTTTTAGAAAAAATAGTTTCTCCTAGAGTAAAACCAGATGATCCATCTGTTTTGGAGTGGATAAAAAGTTAATAATTTATGGAAAAGAAAAAAGGATTAAATACTCGTTCTGTTCATGATGGTGAGTTAATAGATGACTTATATGAAGGCGCCGTTTCGCCAATCTATTTAAGTACTGCTTATAATTATTCTGAAGGAGATGATGATAAATATCCAAGGTACTTCAACACGCCAAATCAATTAGCTCTTTCGAACAAAATAGCATCATTAGAAAACTGTGAAAAAGGATTAGTTTTTGGATCTGGAATTGCAGCAATTTTTGCTTCAATGTTTAGCTTTCTCAAATCAGGTGATCATGTAGTTTTTCAATCTTCTTTATATGGTGGCACTATTAATATGGTAGTAAATGAGTTTAAAAAATTTAATATTGAGTATACTTTGGTTGAATCTTTGGAAATTAATGATTACCAAAAAGAAATAAAAAGCAATACTAAAATTATATACGTTGAAACTCCAAGCAATCCACTTCTTCAAATAATTGATTTGAAAAAGATTTCTACATTGGCTAAAAAACATAAATTACTATCAATAATTGATAATACATTTGCAAGCCCAATTAATCAAAATCCTTCAGATTTTGGTATTGATATTGTGGTTCATAGTGCAACCAAATATCTTGGAGGTCATAGTGATATTTTAGCTGGTGCAATAGCTTCTTCAAAAGCTATTATTGATAAAATTGTTTCTTCATCTATAAATTATGGAGGGAATTTAAGTGAACATACAGTTTGGCTTCTAGAAAGAAGCATGAAAACTCTATCTATTAGAGTTAATGCCCAAAGTGAAAATGCTTTGAGAATTGCTAATTTTTTAGAAAAAAATGAAAATGTTTCTATAGTGAATTATCCTGGATTACAAAGTCATCCTCAGCATGAACTTTCAAAAAAACAAATGAGAGGATTTGGAGGAATGTTATCTTTTGCTTTAAGGGATGAAAAAAAAGCAAATGAATTTACTAGGTTTCTAAAAATTATAAAACCAGCAGGAAGTTTAGGTGGTGTTGAATCAACTATAACATGCCCAGCTTTAACCTCTCATGCAAAGATTACAAAGGAGCAAAGAGAAAAATTTGGAATTTCAGAAGGTTTACTTAGATTTTCAGTTGGAATTGAAGATTATCAGGATTTAGAAGATGACTTAATTCAAGCTTTTAATAAAATATGAAGGAAATCAAATTAGATATATTAGCTTTTGGTGCACACCCTGATGATGTTGAATTAGGATGTGGCGGAACAATTGCTAAGGAAATTGCTAATGGCAAAAAAGTTGGAATAGTTGATTTAACTAGGGGAGAGTTAGGAACAAGAGGGACACCTGAACTAAGAATCAAAGAAAGCAAAAATGCTTCCAAAACAATTGGGGTAAAAATAAGAGAAAATTTAGGATTCAAAGATGGGTTTTTTAAAAATGATGAATCTCACCAAATTGAAATAATTAAAATCATTAGAAAATTTAAGCCTAATATAGTTTTGTGTAATGCAAAGGATGATAGACACATCGATCATCCCAAAGGGGCAGATCTTGTTGTAGACTCATGTTTTTTAAGTGGATTAAAAAAAGTTAAAACTGATTTGGAAGGGAAAAAACAAGATTCATGGAGACCCAATAATGTTTATCATTACATCCAGTGGAAAAATACTAATCCAGATTTCTTAGTTGATATTAGTGGCTTTGAAGATGTTAAAATGAATGCAGTTAAATGTTACTCTTCTCAGTTTTATGATCCAAGTAGTAAAGAACCTGAGACTTTAATTAGCAAAAAGAATTTTTTAGATACTATTTACAATAGATCCTTAGATTTTGGAAGGTTGATAGGAGTAGATCATGCAGAAGGGTTTACAACCAATAAAGCAATTGGTGTTAATTCTATAAATGACCTAATATAGATTTTTACTTCTAGGAGAAAAAATATAAATTTGCCAACTCAATAAATGGTGGTTGTAGTTCAGTTGGTTAGAACGCCTGATTGTGGTTCAGGAGGTCGCCGGTTCGAATCCGGTCTTCCACCCAGAGGGGATTTCAGAAATGGAGTCCCTTTTTTATTTAATAATTTCAGAATTCTTATATTAGTATTATGAACAAACCTTTTGTTTTTATTATTGGGTGTTTAATCGGGTTTATCTTTGCTATACTGGTAAAATCATATTTTGGAAACCAATGGGATGCTGATATGTTATTCCCTACACTCTTATTTGGAGTATGTGCAATTGCATTGGTAAAATAATTCTAACGGATTTACTTGTAAATACTTTCTAGTTTTAAGTTTTCATCAGGAAGAACCGTCTTTATATCGGCTGTGTAAGATTTTAAACTATTATAAAATTGATCTACACTAATACTGAATGTTTCCTGGAATTTAACTTTCCAGTTACCATTAGTTGGATTTTTAATCCAAAAATCTT
>CAYSTA010000037.1:0-14540 GCA_964433845.1 uncultured Flavobacteriaceae bacterium | reverse complement strand
CATTGAATAAACTATACTTCTGTTTAAAATTAATTGCTTTGAAGTTCATTTTATTCTATTTCTTGTGAAGATTGAGTAACTGCATCAGAAAAATAAAATTTTATTTTTAGTTTATCATCTACTTTTACTAAATAAGCACTTTCAAGCCATTGATAATTTAAAAGGGTTTTCTTTCCTTCATTTAAAGTAACAAACCTTCCGTTATTTTTAAAATATGCGTGAGCTGATTCTTTGTCAATTGTAATATTCCAATTAGTTATTTCCCAATCATCTTCAATTGTGTTAAATGTACTAGCAAATTCTAAAAATTCTGCAGCATTCATTTTTTTGCCTATTTCATATAATATATAATCCTCTGTAACATAGTTGTAAAAATTATTCTTGTCCTCACTCTCTACGGAAAAGGAATCAAACATTCCGAATATTGTGTCTTTTACATCTTGCTCTGTGATTTCATTAGAATTATTACAACTAACAATTAATAAAATTCCTAAGCTTAAAATTATTTTTTTCATTTTATTTTTTTACTACAATATATTAAAATTATGAATCATAATTTTTATATAAATTTGTCAAAAAAATTATGGCACGCTCACATCTTTCACTTAGATCAGGGAATCCAGCATTGGGTTCAAATACATTTAAAGAAACCGAAGGTATAAATAGAAGCTCAACAGGACCTTTAATAAAGGACGACTTTATGACAATAAAAGGAACCGTTGACAAGACTGCAATTTCCTTGCTTCTAATGTTATGCGCAGGCTATTTTGCATATTTTGAAAATTCAATGATATATACGGCTGTTGGCGGAATAGGTGGTTTTATTGTAGCGTTAATTACAATTTTTAAAAGACATTGGTCTCCAATTACAGTTCCTCTTTATGCCATGCTTGAAGGATTATTGTTAGGAGGCATCTCATTTATGTATAATCAACTTTATGAGGGGATCGTTTTTAATGCAATAATTCTAACTATATCTATTTTAATTTCTTTACTATTTGCATATCGATCAGGAATAATTAAAGCCACTGAAAATTTTAAACTTGGAGTTTTTGCTGCTACTGGTGGTATTTTTATAGTATATCTATTTTCAATTATAGGGAGTTTTTTTGGAGCAGGATTCTCCTTTTTAGATCCAACTAATGCATCATTATTTAGTATTGGAGTAAGCCTATTTATTGTAGTAATAGCATCACTAAATTTAGTGTTAGATTTTGATTTTATTGAAGAGGGAGCTGAAAAAGGAGCTCCAAAATATATGGAATGGTATGGTGCCTTTGGGCTTTTAGTTACTTTGGTTTGGCTATACCTTGAAATAATAAGATTACTGGCAAAATTAAATTCAAGAAAATAAATATTTAGTTTTTCTAAAATTTATTAATAAAAAAACCTTCAATTTCTTGAAGGTTTTTTTATGCGTATAATTTCTTGGGAAATTTATTCTTCCGATGATTCTTCATCTGAATCTGATTCTTCTGCCAGTGAACCAAGCAGTCCTCCTGCATCAAAATAATCCCCACCTGAAATAATAAGTCCATCTTTAAAATCCCAAGTATGATATGATATTAGCTCCCAACTTTTACCAGTAGCGGAGTGAACTCCAGTCCAAGTTCCATATGATCTTACACTTCCATCTGGAATACCAGTTTCAGCTAAAACACCAGGCAAATAATTGGTAGGTGTATAAACAACATCCTCCATTGCATCATGCCATCCTTTAAGATACTCTCCGAATCCTTCTTTCCCAATTCTAGCAGAACCATGAAACGCTGGTTGCCAATCCATATCTTCATGGACTAGGTCAAGTTGAGCTTGAAGGTCAGCTTCTGTACCTTGAAGAGCTAGAAGAGTTTTCACAGATTCCACATTAGCTGCATAATCTGGGTGATTCCCTTGAGAACAAGAAATAAAAATGCTTACTAAAGCAATTAATAAAATTTTTTTCATTTTAAAATAGTTTAATATTAATAATCATCAATATAATGATAAGTTTATTAAATATGCCTTTACATTGATCTAATTACAGTATTTTTAAATTCTAAAATATTGTATGGATACTTTAAGTCATGCTCTTTATGGAAAAGGGTTTTTTGGATACAGAAAATATAGATGGTTCTCTTTCCTTTTTGGAGCCCTGCCAGATTTATTTTCCTTTGGTCTTTATTTCCTATATAATCTATTATTAAATAGTGACAAACTTAATTTTGGAAAACCTTCAGCTGACACCATTCCTTATTGGGTATATGATTTATATGACTTTTCTCATAGTATTGTCATCGCTTTTATTTTTATAGGAATAGCATATAAAATAAATAAGGATTTTGCATTTCCAATGTTGGCATGGCCTTCTCATATTATTTTAGATTTTTTTACACATAGTATTGAGTTTTTCCCAACTCCTATTTTTTGGCCAGTTTCTGATTTTAGATTCGATGGCATTCCATGGTCTAACCCTTACATACTAATACTAAATGTGCTTTGCATATTTTTGTTATTTGTATACAGAAAAAAGAAAAAAAACATTAAAATTTAATTATGCAAAGAATCACTTTATTTCTTTTATTATTTTTTCAATTCTCCTTCTCACAAAACATTATAGAATTAAAAAATAGAGCCACTATTATTAAAGAAATTCAAAAAGACAGGATTGAAAATTTGCTTCCTACTCTAATGAAAGAGACTGGAATTGATATGTGGATAATTATCACTAGAGAATATAATGAAGACCCTATAATTAAAACATTTTTGCCTCCTACTTGGTTAAATGCAAGAAGAAGAACAATATTGGTTTTTTATCATAATTCAATTAGTGATAAAGTGGAGGCAGCTGCAATTTCAAGATATAATTTTGGAGAAAACATTCCTTCTATTTGGAATAAAGAAAAAACTCCCAATCAATTTGAGGCATTATATAATTACATTTCTGAAAAAGCACCAAACAAAATTGGATTAAATTTTTCTGAAAATTTTGCCCTAATTGATGGCATATCAAAAACTGATTTTGATTTGTTTTACAACAATGCTCCAAAAAAAATGCAAGGAAAAATTGTTTCTGCTGAAAAATTAGGAATACGATGGATTGAAACTAGAACAAGTAAAGAAAAAATAATTTATAATCAACTCGTCAGCATAACTCACAACATAATTAAGGAAGCTTTTTCAACAAGTGTAATAACACCAGGTAAAACTACAACTGATGATGTTGTTTGGTGGATGCGAGAAAAAGTACTTAGCCTAAAGCTTAAAACTTGGTTTCACCCAACAATAGATGTACAAAGAAATGAAGAAAGTGATCTTTATGCATTTGACGGAAAATCAAAATATGACATTATACAGCCCGGAGATTTAGTCCACTGTGATTTTGGCATAAGCTATTTAACTTTAAACACGGATTGTCAACAAATTGCTTATGTTTTAAAACCCAACGAAAAAAATGCTCCTAAATTTTTATCAGATGCACTAAAGGATGCTAATAGAGTTCAAGATATTTTTACGGACCAGTTTGCATTAAACAAAACTGGAAATCAAATTCTAAAATCTTCTTTGAGCTTGGCTAAAAAAGAGGGTTTGAATCCTCAGATATACACTCATCCCTTGGGCACATTTGGTCATTCTGCCGGTACTACACTTGGAATGTGGGATTCACAAGACGGAGTGCCTTTTAAAGGAGATGTAAAAATGAATTTTGATACTGTATATGCTATTGAATTAAATAATAAAACTTATTTAAAAGAGTGGGGAAAGGATATTAGAATAATGTTAGAGGAAGCTGGTATTTTTGAAAAAAGCGGTTTTAGATACGTAAATGGACGACAAGAAAAAATAATTTTAATAGGGAAATAAAAGAAATCCTAATTTGAAGGACAAGTTCCCCAAACTGGTTTATTGGCTGCTGTTAAAGCAGATCCAGAACTAAAATCATCAGGTTCTGTTGTAGTATTTGTAACACACCATTTGGTTAAATTTTGATTAAATGAGAGAGCTGATTTAAACATTGCACTCATATCAGTAACCTTACTTACATCCCATTTTCCTATATCTTGATTGAATACTGTTGCAGAATTAAACATTGCACTCATATCAGTAACCTTACTTACATCCCATTTTCCTATATCTTGATTGAATACTGTTGCAGAATTTAAAAAGCTAGTAAACATTCCACTCATATCAGTTACATTACTTACATTCCAATCACCAATATCTTGATTGAATACGTCACTGTGAGCAAACATATGGCTCATGTCAGTAACCTTACTTACATCCCACTTTCCAATATCTTGGTTGAATGACATTACTCTTCCATTTTTTTTGTCAGAACCGAAACGGGCAAACATATCAGACATGTTAGTTACATTACTTACATTCCAATTTCCAATATCTTGATTGAATTTGAATGCTCTAAAGAACATATGATTCATGTCAGTTACATTACTAACATTCCAAGATGAAATATCACTATTAAATTGTCTTGTTGCATAAAACATTTCACTCATATCAGTAACCTTACTTACATCCCATTTACTTACATCCAGGTTTGGTTGGGTTCCATAAATCCAAGTTGAATAAAACATTTTACTCATATCAGTTACGTTACCTACATTCCAACTCCCAATATTATCTACATCAGTATCAGCAAACATTCCTTGCATATTAGTCACATTACTCACATCCCAAGATGATATATCTGGGAATTGATTATAAATCCCCCAAATGGAGAGAAACATTTCAGACATATTAGTTACATTACTTACATCCCATTTACTTATATCTTGGCTGAATTTAGAATTTCCAGCAAACATTCCACTCATATCAGTAACCTTACTTACATCCCATTTACCTATATCTTGATTAAAATTTGACAAACCAAAAAACATTCCAGACATATTTGTTACATTACTTACATCCCATTTGCTGATGTCTTGATTAAAAACCCCTGAGTAATTAATAGAGGGCCACTGCCAATAATCATTAGCTGAATATGTCTCACGCTTAAACATATTAGACATATTGGTAACATTACTCACATCCCAAGATGATATATCTGGATTAAATGCGTTAAATTGCTCATAAAACCTTGCTTCTGAATTACCTGTGTGAGCATTTGAAAATAGATCTGACATATCAGTTATAAGTGTTGTAACAGATTTGCTTGCCTTTTCTTCTGCTGCTTTTCTTGCAGCATCATCTTTAGTCCAATTAGTAGCATATGAGCTGAATATTGATCTCAGTGTTTCAATATCTACAGCCGTATAGGTAACGCCGTTCAGATCTCCAGTAGTTCCAACTGTAACCCAATCTCTAGCTTTTATAGTCACCCCATTTGTATCTAAATAAAATGGAGGGAGCTCTTCAAAAACTGCCGTGACTGTTTTTGGTTTATCTATTGTAATTTGTTTTGGATTTTCTGTTCCCGTTAAATCTCCTTTCCACTTCTTAAATTTCCATTTATTTGTGCAATTAGCCGTTAACTCCACTATCGTTCCACTATTGTAATCCGTAGAAGCACCTGCTTTAATTATTTTTTCCGCTACAGTACCTTCTCCCTCTACTTTAATTGTTAATGGATATTTTTTCTTAATAAAGTTTGCAACTACTGTTTTATCTGCATCCATTACAAGTGTAGTTTCTTCAGTTCCTGTAGCTCCTGTCCAACTTTCAAAAACATATTCTGCAGCCGGGGCAGCAACTAGATTAGCAGTATCGCCAGATTCATATTGCCTTGAAGCAGGAAGAACTGTGCCTCCTTCTGTAGGATTGGCAGAAGTGGTTAACATATATAAAACAGGATCCTTTTCGCAAGAAAACAATAACAAGCAGGAAATGAAGAAAAGAATTTTTTTCATAGTTTAAATATAAAAAAATTATAAGGAATTGATAATTAGGCTATTAATTTCAAATAGGTTTTGCATTTAGCAGTTTTATTTTTTCTGTATATAAGAGTTTATTCTTTTTTCCATAATAGATAGTGTAA
This sequence comes from uncultured Flavobacteriaceae bacterium, assembly GCA_964433845.1. GTDB lineage: Bacteria > Bacteroidota > Bacteroidia > Flavobacteriales > Flavobacteriaceae > MAG-121220-bin8. The sequence goes on along the minus strand of CAYSTA010000037.1, from coordinate 8,569 downwards.
TGGTTCCCTCTTCAAGAATAACCTCATGGAATTCACGAATATCAAATTTCTCTCCTAAGGCTGTTTCTGCTTTTTTACGAAGCTCTCTTATTTTTATTTCTCCTATTTTATATGACAAGGCTTGTGCTGGCCAAGAAATATATCGATCTGTTTCTGTAGTAACTTCATGAATTGATAAAGCTGTGTTTTTAGACATATAATCAATCATTTGTTGTCTTGTCCATCCTTTTGCATGTACGCCTGTGTCAACAACCAATCTGCAAGCTCGCCACATTTCATAGGTTAACTGACCAAATTTTTCGTAAGGTGTTGTATAAATATTCATTTCATCTGCTAAATATTCTGAATACAAACCCCAACCTTCTCCATAAGCAGAGAGATATAATCTTCTTCTAAAACTTGGAATGTTTTCAGGCAATTCATTATTCAATGAGATTTGTAAATGATGCCCAGGAACTGCTTCATGAGCAGTTAAAGCAGGAATTGTATATAAAGTTCTACTTGGCAAATTGTAGGTGTTTACCCAATAAAACCCTGCTGTTGTTTCACTACGAGAACCTGAATATCTGCCTCCCGTATAATTTGGAGCAAGGTCTGCTGGAACTGGAACAACTCCATATGGCTTTCTTGGTAATGTTTTGAAAAATTTAGGTAGTTCGGCGTCTATTCTTTTCGCAATATCACGTGCGAATATTAACAACTCATCAGCGGTTTTTGGATAAAATTGCTTATCTGTACGTAGAAATTTTAAGAAGTCCGCAAAGCTTCCTTTAAACCCTAAATCATCAATAATTTTTTGCATTTCCTCTTTGATTCTCGCCACCTCATTTAATCCAATTTGGTAAATATCATCCGCAGAATATTGACTGCTTGTCGTAAAATAGTTAATTCTATTTTGATAAAATTCTTTACCATTTGGAATTGTTGATATTCCTAAACCTTTTCTTGTATTTGGGAAATACTCATTTTCAAAAAAACTTTTAATTTTTTTATATTGATCTATGGCATTTTTTTGAACACTTTTTCTAGCTACTTTAACTATAGAATCTTTTAGCCTATTTGAAAGCGATGCTGGCAAATTAAGAAATGGTTTATAAAATTCGCTTTCTGTTGAATATAAAACTATGTGTTTGTTATAAGTGTAATCATAATTACTAAAAACTGCTCTGGGTTGTGCCATACCTTCTTTTATTGAAGCTCTTAATAAATTTATATTATAATCTATGCGTTGTGGCAAACTATCAAGTTGTTTTAAGTAATCCAAAACCTGTTTCTTATCTTCAAGAGTTCGGTTTCCCATTCTAGCCAAATTCAAATGAAAAGCATTTTCATTAGTAATGGTATTTAAATACATTTTGTATTTATTTGAATCGATTTTATTTTGCAAAACGAATAATAACAACTCTCTTGAAATGATTTCTGTTTCAGATAATCCGTCAACAGAAATCATTTCTAATTTTTCTATTATTTCCTTAGCAAAATCTGCTTCCGCTTGATGATACTTAATTGTGTTTTCAACTGACTCATTTCTCTTAAATTCATACTCTCTTTCAGCTTCATATTTTTCAATAATTGCATTTAACTTATCGGATTCTTTAGAACAAGAAAAAAAAAGTGGAATAAATAGTAATAGAAGAATTAGTTTTTTCATCATCTAAATATAAGAATTGATGAATTAAAAGAAGAAGATATGTCTAATCTGAAGGACAAGTCCCCCAAACGGGTTTATTTTCATCTGTTAAGGCTGATGATTTGCTAAAATTATTAGGTTCTTCAGTTTGATTGGAGACACACCATTTGGTTAGATCCTGATTAAAAACTAAAGCTTCATTAAACATACCTCCCATTCCTCCAAATCCACTAGAATTGACTGGTCCTACTTTAGCTACATTCCAATCACCAATATCCTGATTGAATGCTGAAGCGTAGGCGAACATATAAGTCATATCAGTAACATTACTAACATCCCATTTAGCTATATCTTGGTTAAATACAAGAGCTCTAATAAACATCCAATACATATTAGTAACATTACTTACATCCCACTTCCCAATGTCTTGGTTGAATACAGAAGCTTCACTAAACATCATACTCATACTGGTAACGCTACTAACGTTCCAACCAGAGATATCTTGATTAAAAGCAGTTGCTTTAAAGAACATTCCACCCATATTAGTCACATTACTTACATCCCAGGAACTAATATTCTCATTGAATGAATATGTCCCACCAAACATTGTACCCATATTAGTAACCTTACTCGTATTCCAATTGTTGAGGGGTTGATTGAATGCATCTATTTTATCTTTGTTGTTTTTGTTACGATATTTATAAAACATCTGACTCATATCGGTTACATTACTCACATCCCATTTACCTATATCTTGGTTAAACGCATAACTGTCCTTAAACATTCCTGACATATTAGTCACATTACTTGTATTCCATCCTGAAATATCTTGATTGAAATTCTGAGCTCCTCCAAACATTTCAGACATATTAGTAACCTTACTTGTATCCCAATTGCCAATATCCTGATTGAAATAATAAGAACTAAACATTCCAGCCATATTGGTCACATTACTTACATCCCAAGAACTAATATTCTGATTGAATTTTGAATCTTTAAACATCTGCTTCATATTAGTAACCTTACTTGTATCCCAACTATCTATATCTTGATTGAATGAAGAAGCTTTATTAAACATATCTTGCATATCAGTCACATTACTCGTATTCCAACTGCCAATATCCTGGTTGAAAGTAGCTGTTGTAAAAATCGAACCTCCTCCAAACATTCCAGACATATTAGTAACCTTACTTGTATCCCAACCTGAAATATCTTCATTGAAATTCCCAGCTCCTCCAAACATTCCAGACATATTAGTAACCTTACTTGTATCCCAACTTCCAATGTCTTGGCTGAATGTTGCTGCACTTAAAAACATATTTGACATGTCTGTCACCTTACTAACATCCCATTTACTTATATCTTGATTGAAATTAATAAGTATGTAATCATCGATGTCTTTAGTACCAAACATATGAGACATATTGGTTACATTACTTACATCCCAAGAAGAAATGTCAGGATTAAATTCCACATATAAAGGTTGAAAAGGCAAAGAAGTAGTTGGAGCATTTATAAACAGCTCTGACATATCTGTTATTAGTGTAGTAACCACTTTACTAACATCCTCTTCTTTAGTAAACATTGTCTTTAATTGATCAATGTTTACAGCCGTATAAGTAACCCCTAGTAATTCCCCAGTAGTTCCGGCTGTAACCCAATCATAAGCTTTTATAGTCTCCCCATTTGTATCTAAATAAAATGGAGGGAGCTGTTCAAAAACTGCCGTGACTGTTTTTGGTTTATCTATTGTAATTTGTTTTGGATTTTCTGTTCCCGTTAAATCTCCTTTCCACTTCTTAAATTTCCATTTATTTGTGCAATTAGCCGTTAACTCCACTATCGTTCCACTATTGTAATCCGTAGAAGCACCTGCTTTAATTATTTTTTCCGCTACAGTACCTTCTCCCTCTACTTTAATTGTTAATGGATATTTTTTCTTAATAAAGTTTGCAACTACTGTTTTATCTGCATCCATTACAAGTGTAGTTTCTTCAGTTCCTGTAGCTCCTGTCCAACTTTCAAAAACATATTCTGCAGCCGGGGCAGCAACTAGATTAGCAGTATCGCCAGATTCATATTGCCTTGAAGCAGGAAGAACTGTGCCTCCTTCTGTAGGATTGGCAGAAGTGGTTAGCGTATATAAAACAGGATCCTTTTCGCAAGAAAACAATAACAAGCAGGAAATGAAAAAAAAGATTTTTTTCATAAATTATGGAAATAAAGCAATAATATTATCCTTGTTAGGAATGGATAAAATTTTCTCAATATAATCCTTATACAACTTGTGCCCTAAAGGCAGTTGTGTTTGAATTTCAGATGGTGTGCCGATGGTAAATTCTCCATTTCCTGTCATTCCGCTTTCTTTTTTACCCGCAGTTTCGTAATAATCCCACTCTGCAAGAATTAGCCAATAAGCATATTCCTGAGTTATGATTCTATGATAAGCTTCATCATTTTTTAAGTCATCATAACTAGAAATATCATAAATCCCTTTATTAACAGCTTCATTCATCGCCAAATATAATGGTGAAGAAGAATTTTTATAATTCCAATCTGAATATGCTAAATACATAGTAACAGCTGTGACTGTATGTAAAAGATGTTCTATTACTTCTCCAATTTGATCTGCTCCACCTGTTTTCATTTCCCATATGTAATCTGTTGCATTCTGATCATAAGGTTTGGGTGGTGTGCCTGGATTAAAATTAGAATTATTAGCCATCCCATCTACTCCAACTCTTTGATACACATATTTTTCCTTAGATACTGATAAATAGTTTGATCTCATTGATTGATCAACATTAGCGCTAGGTTTAAACATTTCGCCATAAGCTGTACCAACATTGTTTAAAAATGTTGTTGAAACACCTTTTCTTGCAAAAATTCTTAAATTATTAGAGTCAACAAAATTTGGAAAATCAGTACTTGTTCCATCAGGATTTCCCTCTTCAGATTCAGAACCTCCTCCACATGAAATGAAAAAAATAATGGTCGCTACGAAAAAAAGTCTATAATTCATTTTTTTACTTTAAAGATAAAGAAACCTTGTTTAAATTTTTTCATAGTATGAAAAAAACAACTATAATTCATCTTTGCTTTATTAATAATCCTATGGCATTAATCCCAAGACCAGTCCATAATATCATTAGATTTGAAAAAATCTCTAGAAACCAATAATCAATCACAAAAAAACACATAATCCCAAAACCAATTAAATCAAGATGTTTTAAAAAAAAATCTTTCATCAATTATGATTTGTTATTTTTCCACATATCGTATAATGAAGAGGCAAGCAAGAATATCCCTATTAACATTAATGGAACTAATATATATGAGGGAAGCTTAAAGTATACATCGACACCCATTGTTATAGAAACTATCATCAATCCAATAAATGATTTATTACTCATAACACTAGGATTTGCCTTCATAATCAATTAAACGGGCGCATATATATGAAAGTATAGGGACAAGAACAACTCCTAGCCATTCTATTAGGCCCATAAACTCAACACTTTCAGGATGAAAAATCAAAGCATAAATGAACATAAGAGGAAGTAAAAATCCTGCTAAAAAAAGAACATATGCTTCAGTGCTTTTTAATCTAAAATATTTTCTAGGACTTTTCATATTTACAATTTACAATATTTTTAAAATAAGAATATATCCCTATGGTTTAATGTTTTTTTAATAATTCTAATTAGTAACCAAATAGGAAATAATATTCCACATAAATATGAGGGTATTAAAGTTAATTCTTTAAAAACTCCAGTTAATATAGTTTCTAGTTCATTTAAATATAAAAAATAGAATAATCCAATATTTAACCAAGCCCCTATTGATATAATTATTAGATGTTTATTTTTCATATTACTAAAGATAGGAATTGCAGAGTTAAAAGAAGAGGATATGCCACTGATTAATTTTTTTTATGTAACGTTTGCTTCTCACAAAAATAATGTTACCTTTGCGTTACATTAATAAAAAATAAAAATTATAATTATGGAAATTTTAATACCAATATTTGGAATACTAACAGGAATGGTTGTCCCAGTAGCTGTATTTATATGGCTTTACCACGAAGGCAAAGGAAAGAGGGAAACTATGTTAGAGATATCTAAACAACTAGATGACCCTTCTAAATTACAAGAATTGTTAAGGATTTTTGATGAAAGAAAAAAAGAGCCAATAGATTATCGTAGAAATGGAGTTATAGCAATTTTTACTGGCATTGGCCTCTATCTTCTTGGGTACTTTGCATTAGGAAGTCTTTTAAAAGGTGTTGGAGCTTTGGTTAGTGTAATAGGTATTGGGACTATGATAGCTGGATATCTCTACCCAAATACTGGAAAAGAACTAACTAATGCTGTTGAAGAATTTGAAAAAGAATAATTGTGGGCAAAAACCATAAAAAACTTATAAATAATTTAGAAAAGCTTAGAAGGTCTGCTAGTTTAACTCAGCAAGAACTGTCTGTTAATGCAGAAGTTTCTAGGAAGAGTATTAATGCAATAGAGAATGGAGTTTATGTTCCTTCAACAGTGTTAGCATTAAAAATCGCCAAAACCTTAAATTGTAAAGTGGAAGATTTGTTTATTTTACCTTAAATTATAGGCGCTTTCTCCCCAAAAGAAACAAGTGGAATAAACAGTAATAGCAGAATTAGTTATTGCGTTTTTTAGTAATGTCATATACCCATTTATAGTTTTTTCCGATTTCAATCTCAATTTTTTCAATAAAAGGAATCACGTTTTCAGATGAAACTATAATTTTATATTCCCCTGGTGTAATATCAATATCTCTTTCTGCATAGGGCTCAAAAATATAATTATAACCTCCCATTTTTATTGATGCTCTGGCTTCAGTATTGTTAAAAATATTAATTATAGACAACTTTGGATTTTCTGAAACACCAGTTACTATAAAATTACTACTATCATCATTTGCTTTTATCTCATCACCTAAATCGACAAACAAAATGTTAACATAACCTTCTTTATTAGATAATACATCAATTACATTATAATAACCATTTATGGGTTTATCTGAAATAATAAATAATTCACTGCCAGGAATTAAATTTTTTATGATTTCATAACCAGATCCTGGACCTTCTAATAAATTAATTTCTTTATTTTTTACAACTCCAATGTAAGACTTGTATGATATAGTATGTTGTGTTAAGAAGTATCCATTATCAACTTCCATTTTTCCATCAATAAATTGATTATATTCAAACAACCCTTTTCTATAGTAAGTTTCATCTTCTTTTTTTTCAGTGTAAGAACCTTTTCCGTGCTTCATGTCATCCTTCCAATTCCCTTCATAAAAATTCCCATCATTTGTTGTAAATTTTCCTAATCCGTCTCTTTTCCCATTTTTCCAAAACCCTTTGTAAACATCTTTATTTTCAAAGGTCATTATTCCATAACCATCAGGATCTCCATCCTTATTAATACATCCTACGTATATATCATTATCAAATGTTATTTCATGATTACATTTATCAATATTTTTCTGCCCAAAAGAAACAAGTGGAATAAACAGTAATAAAAGAATTAGTTTTTTCATATTCATCTTGTTGAATGTCAATTGTTTACAATTATTGGCTGAGTCCATGCCTGAGTAGTTTCACCTTCAAGGTATGGATTTTTTTTAATTTCATTAGAACTTACTTTTGCTCTTACAAAAAGATCGTTTTCATTGAATATATATTCAGCTGAAGTGCCTTTTACCCTTTTTAATTCTTCAACTTGAAAACCTTCTTTTCTGTAACCCATAAAAATTATTTCATAAGTAATCCCTTTATTTGGATCAATTTCAATTTTAAATTTTTTTTCATCATGTATGACTTTTTTTAAATTAATCCCAGATGAAGAATAAAAGTTCCCCGATTCCATTGCTTCAATCAAACTTACCGTTTCTATTTGTTTTGAATTTACCATAACCCAACCTCTGCCTGTATTACTTAGATTTGTAGATTTTCTATGGTAATTATGACTATCATCAGTAGCAATCCCTAATAACAAGGGCTTATTATTATCGTAATAAGAAATATTGATTAAATCCCACATAGTTTCAAGATCTATATGGGTATCATCTCCTTCATTGTGTACTGCTGGATGTCCATTATAGACTTCAAAAAACCTTTCACCACTGAGTTTTTTTAAATCTTCAACATTAATGCCGTAACCAAAATTTGGATGATTAATATGAGCAAATAAAGGAATATTGAATTTTTCTCTTTGTTCATTAACAGCATCAATAGTTTTTTGCATAACATCATAGACTGAGCTTCCTTTAAAGGGGTTGATTTTCTCTTGTATATTCGTGACATTAATATGGACTGGTTTATTTTCAAAAGATGATGTCACTTCTTCTGATCTGATAATAACAAATTTGTTTGAATCTTCTAGTTTTGACTTATATTCTTCAAAAGTTTTTAATCTGACAAAAATACCTGTGGAATCACTTTTTGATTCCACCCAATCACCAAACCTTTTTTTATATTTTTTTAACGTATTGTTTTCTATATCTGACTGTTTAATTTTATACCAAAAAATACCATTAGCAATAGTATTGTGGTCAGATAAAGCAATAAATTGGTAATCATTTTTTTTATACCAATCAATAATCATTTCTGGAAAATCATCTCCATCACTCCAAAATGAATGAGTATGTAAATTGCCTTTTTGCCAATGTTGCTCTTTCACATTAGAATTACATGATATTAATATTATTGATAGTAGAATTAGTTTTTTCATTATTTATTCTTTTTTAAAATTTGTATTTCAATAACAAAAATTAGTAATCCTTTCAGAATCTCTCTAAAAACTTTCATTATCCCATCGCTCTTATAATTGGAGCTCCTAAAATTCCACAAACACAATATTCATTAGTAAGTGCAACTAATTCTGAAAACATTGATTCTCTCTG
>CAYSTA010000036.1:0-15124 GCA_964433845.1 uncultured Flavobacteriaceae bacterium | reverse complement strand
AACAGAAATTACAGCTGCCGGAGATATATCTGGTGCACTTACTTATTTACCAAATACAAATTTTTCAGGTAATGATACTTTTAAGTTTACCGCGAAAGATGATGAATCCACTCCTGCTGTAAGTAACCAGGCTACAGTTACAATTAATGTAGGAAATACAAATGATATTCCATCACCAACTGCACAATCAGTTGATGCTGATGAGGATACCGAAAAAGAAATTACTCATACAGGCACTGATCCTGATGGGGATTCGTTAACTTATATTATTGTAACGCTCCCTTCTAAAGGAATTTTAAAAGACAATGGTACACAAATAATTATTGGTGATCTTCCTAAAACGTTATCTTCAAATAAAGCTACTTATATTCCTGAAATTAATTATAATGGAGCAGATTCTTATACTTTTAAAGTATTTGATGGTGCTCTTGAAAGTTCCTCAGATGCTAAAATTTCAATTACTGTTAATCCAGGTAATGATAAGCCTACCGCTGATAATCAATCTGTAAATACGGAAGAGGAGAAACCTATTGACATTACTCTTGTTGCAAACGACATAGATGGTGATAAGTTAACATATAAAATTAGTTCTTTACCATCAAATGGAATCTTAAAAGAGGGTGGAAATAAAATAGTGAATTCAGATCTTCCAAAAGTATTAACTTCAGCTGATGTTAACTATGTTCCAGGTTTAAACTATACTGGAAACGATTCTTTTAATTTCTTTGTAAACTCTTGTAGCGTTACAAATCAAAATAATACATCAAAACTCGAAGTAACAGGAGATTTTAATGTTTCTGCTTCAAAAACATATCCAATGGTTATTCCTGCTCAAAAGATAAAAGGAAATGGAAATGGTTCAGAGGTTTTTAAGAAAAATGTTGACATAAAATTAACTCTCGGACCTGGCAATATTTTTGAAAGTTGTGAGGTTAAATTAGACGTAACTAGCTTTGATGATGGCCTGCAATTTGATATTGATGGAGTAAATCTTTTAAATTTTCAGCAAAAGCATTGGGATAGTGGAGCTGGAGCAAACACAACCGAATTTAATGGTAATGGGAGATTTGTAACTTCTGGTAGCATGTGGACTCCTTGGAGCGGCCAAGGAAATCCTAAACTAGAAATAACTTCTGGAACGATTAAGTTGATGGTAGATACAAAGAGTGGTACTCGTGAGGATGCCTTACCTTTTATGGATTCTACTGTTGCTGATTGGAAATTAGTCTCTAGTTTTACTTATGATTGTTTAGCTGGATTTAACTTACTAATTGGAAATCAAAATGGAGGAGGAGGACCTTCTGCAATAGATGCTGATTTAATTGTTGAAGCATATGTTGGACCTTGTGATGATAGTAATATAGCAACTGTTTCTATTAAAATTGGAGCAGTTGATGATCCTCCAGTGGCTAATGCACAAACTATAACTACAAATGAAGATACTATAGATGCTCCAATAACTTTAACAGGAACTGACCCTGAGAGTCAGCCATTAACATATACAGTTACATCACTTCCAAAAAATGGAATTCTAAAAGAAAGTGGAACCGCAATTGCAACTGTAGATTTACCAAAACCGTTATCTGGAAATGCATTAACCTATAGCCCAGAACCTGATTACAACGGAAATGATGCTTTAACTTTTAGAGTTAATGATGGAGTTAATGATAGTGCTTCCGCAATAGTATCAATTGTTGTTAACCCAGTTAATGACCCGCCTGAAGCAGATCCACAGACTGTAAATACCGATGAAGATGTTGCAGTGGATATTACCCATGTTGGAAGGGATAAAGATTTAGTAAATATTTATACTCAACACACCAAGATGGGATCAGATTTTAATTTAGAACAATATTTTGGAGAGTTTATAGAGATTTCTGCTGATGGTGAAACAATGGTAGTTGGTGGTTGGAAAAATAATAAAGTAAGGGTTTACAGTTGGGATGGTACTACATGGAATCAATTAGGAAGTGATATAGATGGTTCAGATACTGGAGATGATTTTGGAGAATTTGTATCCATTTCTAGCGATGGTAAAAGAATTGCAGTAGGAGCTCATCTACATGATAGTAGAAAAGGTGAAGTTCGAGCTTTTGATTGGGATGGAACTAGTTGGACCCAAGTTGGATCTGCAATGGATGGTGGTTCTGGTGGAGATGAAAGTAGTTATAGAGGAGTTCATATTTCAGGAGATGGAAATGTAATAGCAGCAGCAGCTTTTAAAAAAGGATATGTGGATACATACAAATGGGATGGAACAAACTGGAATAAAACAGGAAACATTTCAGTTACGGCAGGTGGTGGAGATTCACCAGGACAAGTTTCCTTATCCAATAATGGAAGTAGATTAGCAATAGGTACTGGCGGTTATAGTGGAAGTAAAGGTCAAGTAAAAATATTTGATTGGGATGGTATTAATACTTGGAATCAATATGCAGCAATAGATGGTAAAAATGGTGGAGATAAATTTGGAGGCACCCTAAGTATTTCAAGGGATGGTAAGAATGTTGCAGTTGGTGTAAATGGAGCGGGATCAGCTAGAGTTTATGATCTTTCTGGTTCGAATGCCACTCAAGTTGGTTCAGATATCAATTATGGTTCAGGTTCAGCTTGGAGAGCTATTTCACTGTCAGATGATGGAAATAGAATAGCAATTCCAATACTAGATCAAAAAATAGGAGTATTTGATTGGGATGGTACTAAATGGAATCAGCTTGGTGAAGATTTAACAAAACCTTCTGGTAGTCCTAGTCTTTGGGGAGAAAGTATAGATATGTCTGGAGATGGAAAAACATTGGTTGTAGGTGGTCATAATGGTTTTGTTAGGGCACATAAAATATTAAATTTAACTTATATTATTACTTCCTTGCCTAGTAATGGTATTTTAAAGGAAGGTACTAAAACCATTACTGCTGCTGATCTTCCATTTACTTTAAAAGGTACAGATGCTACATATGTACCTAATACTGGTTTTTCTGGAGAGGATAAATATAATTTTAAAGTAAATGATGGAAAATTGGATAGCACAAATAGTTTAACTGGTAAAAGAGAAGATTCACAAGTGACTATAAAGATTAAGGAATTTGTATTAAATCTTCCTTTGTCAAATTATAAAATAACACCTACTGAAACATGTAAAGGTTTTGACTATGGAATAATAGACATTGAGGTAACAGCAACATCCTATAAAAAAACTGCTTCTGGAGCTGATATTCCTATTACCTACAATATTGCTATTGAAGGTAAAGGTCAGCTTGCAACAATTGTATCTCCAAATAAAACAGCTCAAATTAAAGATTTAGCAGAAGGAACACATAAGCTTGTTTTTACAGTAGTCGGACAACCAAAATATGAACAAAAGATAGATGTTCAAATTATAGGAACTGATCCTCCTGTTGCATATACTGTTGGTAAAATTGAAAACTGTGATGATGATGTTGATGGGGATGATACTAACGGTAAAGTTAATTTTGATACATCATCGATTTTAGATAAGTTATTAAAAAACCCTACTACGGGAGTTTTACAAGATAAAAATTTATTTGATTTTGAATTTACTTACTATGATGATGCTACATCTGCTAATGTTACAAAAGCTACTCTTCCAAATCCTCTTTATTCTGCATCTCAAACAGTTTCAGTTAAATTTAAAAGTAAGATAAATGGAAAATGTGAAGCTAATCAAACTATAGATTTCGTTGTTAATGCTCTTCCTAAAATTAAAAGAATAGAAGATACTAAAAGTGTGTGTACTAACTTGCCTCCAGTAACTATAGGAGTAACAAATGCAGATAATAGAAAGTATACCTATACCTGGACGAGAAATGGAACTGATTTCCCTCCTAATATTACAGGAATTGATAGTAGTATTTTAATTGGTTTAGGTGGAGAATATGTTGTGACTGCAACCACTAGCGATGGAACTAATTGTTCTAAATCAATGAAAATTACAATAAAGGAATCTAGCATTGCTACTTTACTTAGAACAGATATAGTTATAAAAGATCTTTTACCAGGCCCAAATAATACTATAACTGTTAAAACTGCAACTTTAGGAATTGGCGATTATGAATATGCTTTAGATGATCAAACAGGTCCTTATCAAGACGAACCTGTATTTAATAAAGTTAGACCTGGAAAACATACTGTTTATGTAAGAGATAAAAATGGATGTGGAGTAGTAAATATGGATGTTTGGGTTATTGGATATAAAAAATTCTTTACTCCTAATGGAGATGGTTATACTGATAAATGGAACATTATAGGTATTACTAAAGATTATCAAGCTAGATCTAAAATTTATATTTTCGATAGGTTTGAAAAACTTTTAAAAGAATTAGACCCACTTTCACCAGGATGGGATGGAACTTTTAATGGCAAACCAATGCCTCAAACTGATTATTGGTTTAAGGTAATATTAGAAGATGGCAGAATGTTCAAAGGACACTTTAGTCTTGTAAGAGCTTGGTAATTTATAGTAATAATTTTTTTTCAATAATTACAATTTGTAATGTATGATTTTTTAAATTTTTGTGATTTAAATAATTTCGAATATTGGTTAGTAATTCGTCTTTATTTTGCTGCAACTCTTCCACTATTATTAGCCATATATTATTTAATTAATAAAAAAGTTTCTTATTCTACGGCCTATACATTGATATGTACTTTTTTTATTGTTGCATTGGGGTGGGAAATATGGCTAACATATGGATTATCTGGAGGTTTACCAGTAGATCAAAGAAGGAGTGCAATGTTAACTTGTGCCATTCCAGTAAATATAAACTGGCTTTTGAACTCATTAGCTGATGTATTGATTGTGTGGATTGGTTTATTTTTAGTTAAAACTTATTATAGGAAAAAGATGTCTCCTTTTATTAAATGGAAATGGGGTGCTTTTTTTATTTTATTAACATGGTTTATTATTCAGAATATTTATATAGAAGCCTTCTTTTATCATCTTCAATTAGGATCTAATGGAGACTTGTCATGGGCTCCTTTACAACCACTAGGATCATGGTATAATCCAACAATTTTTAAAATAGCAGGTAATCCTATTACTTTTCAGACTCAATCTAGTTGGATTTTGATGACACCTATAATTTATTACTTATCTATATATTTTAACAGAAAAAATAGTTACCAGTAACTGTCATCTTCCCATCTTTTATTTGAAAGAAACCCAAGGAAATCAAAATTGTATCTAAAGAAAGCTTCAAAGCTATTTTCATTATTAAAAGAATTAGTGCCTAGAGGTGACCTATAGCCAATTCCAAAGTCAAATTCTTCTAATTTATATCTTATTGAAATTCCAATATTTCTTAGTCCAGACTGAAAAGTATTCATGTTAAACTCTTCAAATAAATTAAATGAATAAGAATTAAACATAATTTCTTGATCTAACCTAAAACTAGAAAAGGTTATTTCTTTATTTACAGCAGGTCTATGGAAATAAGAAGCCATAGCAAATATTCCGAATCTATCAAATTCTTTTTGATAACCAAAAACAAAATCACCACTTCTAGAAATTCTTGCTACATTTTCCTCATCTGTTGCTGTATTTACTTGCCTTAAATTATTAATTGTAACTCCTAACATAAACTTGTTGTTTTTTACTAAGAACCCTGCATCGAAATCTAAATATCCTATTGTATTATTAAGATGATAAAGTGGATCTAAACTTGGAGACCCACTAAGAAGTTCATCTTCAAGTAATACATTTTTTAATCTTATAGGAAAGGAATATCTTGCAGTAATAAAGGGATATAGTGTTATATTTTTTACAAAAAATTGGTCATTAAGTTTTAATTTATGAGTATAAGATATATCTAAACTCATGCTGTTTAATCCAATATCTGAAAAATGTGTTGAGGAAATTTTGGAACCTAAAAAAAAGTTATTTTCCTCAAAGAAATATGTTCCTACAAAATTCTCATAACCATAGGATCTTTTATTTAAATCATATGTTTGATTTGAAATTAAGCTTAGGTGACTTATTTCTGTTAATCCAGCAAAACTAGGGTTGTTTAGCTCTAATAGGTATGAATAAAAAATCTTGGATGCATTTTGCGAAAAAGCATTTATACTCATAATTGAGAATAGAAAAAGCAATATTTTATTTTTATTAAAATTCATTTTTATTCTAATACTTTAAAGTAACCTGACTTACTTATTTTTTCATTATCCAGTGTTGTGCCATTAAAAAGGTAATAATATACTTTTTCAGCATTGTTTCTGTTGTCACCTTTCCACCCATCTAATGTTACAATTTTTCTATAATCTTCTCCTACATCAAAAGTTTCTTCATATAATTTAATTTGAGAAATAGAAAACACATTAAATTGACCATTAATAAATCCTCTTATAATAGGTCTAAAACTATCGTTTATACCATCATTATTTGGTGTAAAAGCATTTGGCACCTTAAACCAATAGCCTTTTCCTATTAAAATGGTCTTTCGAATTTCTTTATAGCAACCTTCTGGATTATAAATTCTTAATGATATGTTATAATATCCTTCTTCTTTATAAGTAATACTAACATCTTGATCATTTTGTCTTAAAAAAGTTTGTTCCCCAGATCCATCTCCAAAATTATAAGAAACAGAAGAATATTTTCCAATGGATTTATTATTAAGTGTTATTTTTCTATTGAAAGGAATTTTTCCAAAATCTTGTATTTCTATATTTTGATTGTCATAAATTGAGAAACCAGGAACTCCTACACCTAAATTTAGGTTTAGCTTAAACGTACAGTCATATTCATTTTTAACATAAAAATCAGCATCTCCAAGAGGGTTATCTATTTTAACACGATACAGAACATAATCTTCTGTGGTGTTAATTTTTGTATAGTCAGTTATCTCTTTATTATCATACATAAAAATTATTTTTGTTTCCCAAGGGTTATTAATTTTTATGTCTAAATAACCTGTTTTTTGCAAACAAAGATTATCATCAATCACAGGTTCATCTATTATAAATAATTGTTCACTTATAACTTTATGAGTCTCATTTTTTTGGCAACCATTATTATCTACAATAACAGAGGTGTAGTACCCTGGTAATAATTTATCAATCTTCAATTGACCATTTATAAATTCTAATAGTTTTCCATCTTTATCAGATTTATACCACTGGACTAAGTAGGGTGCTTTTCCTCCAGAAGGATTTATGGCTATGCTACCCAAATCTCCAGTGCACGAATAATTTGTAATAATTGGGTTTTCAGAAATAGGTGCAATACTTAAATCAAATGATAATTTTTCACTTTCACACCCATTAGCATCTGAAATAATTAAATCATATATTCCTGGCTCTGTTACTTCGATTCTAGTTTCATTACTAGAGAAGTTTGGTCCAGACCAGTTGAACTTATATTCATAATTTAAATTCTGATATTTTACACCTCCTGTTGCACTTCCGGTAACATCAATTATTCCCTTATTTAGACTTGGATCATCTTGCTGGTCATGGCAGGCAATATATTTTTCTATATAATTTAAATTATCGCTACTTGTTAATCTTATTTTTTCTTGATTAAGTATTTCAAAATCAACAGTTCTACATGCTCCATTTTCATCGATAACTTTAAACTCTTTTGCTCCCAACCCAATATCCCTAATTATATAACCATTTGATTCAAAAGAAATTTCTTTGTCGATGAAAATTTCTGTATTATCTAAATAAAACTTTAATGGAAGTGAAGATGTATTATTTGCAATTTCAAAATAAAAGCTACCTAGTCCATTAAAACACTTTGGAGTATTACCTTCAATAATACCATTATTATTTGAATCCGTTGTAGAGATATTAGCCAATTCAAAAACTGGGTCTAATTCTTTAATCTCACTTGAAATTTCAGCTGTTTTACAATTAAAACTGTCAAATACAGAAATTTTATAAATTCCTTTTGTTAAATTCTCTAATTTATAATTTCCTTCAGTATCAGTATTAATTTCTAGGGATAAGTCATTATTAACTAGAATTCTATAAGGAGCTGTTCCTCCATCTATATTTATAACTAAACTACCTGTTGTTAATTCACAAACTATATTTTGATGTTTTTCAATTACTTCACTCAAAATCATGGGGTTAGGATCCTTGATTTCAAATTTTTTGGTGGTTAAGCACTCTACTTTTTCACCATCAGTAAAGTTTCTAAAATGTTTTGCTTTTATTTCAATTAAGTAATTTCCTTTTGGCAGATTAGTGGCTTTTAAACTATTATCACTTATTTTAATATTGTTGAGACCAACAACTGATTTGGTTACATTTCCTTCAATTTTAAACCAACTTATAGTTTGATCACTATACATATCATCAAATAATCCATTTGGATAAATTTCATATTCTCCTAACTCACCATCGACGCAAACATTATCTTTTTTTGATACCTGAGTTATTTTTAATTCTTGAGGTTCTTTTATGACTAAATTTGAAGAGACGGAACCACAAAAATTAGTTACATCTGTAACAGTAGCAAAAACATCTCCTTTAGAAGTTCTTATTTTAAAATAACCAGAATTAGGGTTGGATTCTAGTTCTTTATATGGTCTATTTAAGTTCCAATTGATAGAGTAGGGTGGCTTACCGCCAGAAACATTTACGGTAACCTCTCCATCATCACTTCCAGTACAACTAGCATTTATAATTGATGTTTCTACATCCAATAGTTTTTCAGGTTGTAGTAGTGTTACTTTAATGACTCCATTAACTTGACTAGTTGCATCATTTATAGATTCTGAAAACTTACAGTCATTTGAATCATATATGTCAATGTTGTAATCACCTGCTAACATGTTTTTAAATAAATAAGAGTTGCCTGTAAGGTTTTCTGCAACAACACTTCCATTAGATACAGCTTTATAGGGAGGAACCCCACCTATAAAAAATATTTCAAACTCGCCATCATTTCCTCCATTACAACTAATGTCAACATGTTTAGAAATATTTTCTGAGGCGATGATTCTATCTTCTCTTTTAATTTGAAAAGATTTCGTAGAAATACAAGAAACTTCTTTAGCATTTACTATTGATTTTGCTGTGACTTCAATTTTATAGAATCCGTGTAATAAATTGTTTAATTCTAGTTTATCATTCCATTCAGGTATTAATACATCATCCTTATACCATTTGGTTAAATAAGTAGCAGGGTTTCCTGTAAGCATTCCTCCTTGCAAGTCAATCTTTATTTTACCATCAGCATAATCATAGCATTTTTGATTTTCAATTTCTTTAATAATGATATCTATTTTTTCAGGTTCTCTAATGGTAAAATCTTTAACAAAGGTTCCACATTTAGCATTCTTATCCTTTATAGTTAATTTATAATTCCTTTTATCTAAACCATCAATTACATAATTATTAACTGCTTCAACTAATGTTCTTTCAAATTTATAATTAGGTCCCTCAAGTAAAATGGAGTAAGGAGCTCGTCCTCCACTTATTGACCCTATGTCGATACTACCATTTTTACCTCCAAAACATTCTACATCATAATAAAGAATATTAGAAACAGAAAATGCATCTAGCTCACCTACAGTTATTTCATTTGAAATAAATTCACATTTATTATTATCTATTATTTTGATTTTATATTTTCCTACATCTAATCCAGTAACAGTGCTTGTAAAGCCAATTGTACCCTGATCAGTTGCATTTCCACCGGTAATTCCAGTATTTGAAATAACATTACTTTCATTAATAATATAAACCTTGTACGGAGCAGTACCATGTTTTATATTAAACTTGATTTCTCCTTTAGATGAATTTAGAACAGCATCTTTACAAGAATCAACAATTTCTTCAACTTTGAATTCAATAGGAGCAGGTTGAGTTATTTCAAACACATCTGTTTGAATACACTTTTCATTATTTCCAATAAAATTGACTGAATATTTACCTTTTACTAGATTGTCAAGTGTTAAATCACCATTTTGATTTATAATTCCATCATCAATCACCGTTTCATTTAATATGAGTTCATATTTGTAAGTTTTATTTCCTAATACAAAAGGAGTGCCTCCTCTGATATTTTTATAAGTTACAGATCCATCGTTAGAAGGCGTGTCTCCATTAACACAAGAAATATTTTTAACTGTTTTATTGTCCCAAACTACTTTGTTAGAAATATAAATTTGTTTTTCAACAACACAACCAATTTTGTTTGAATCATTGCTTTCTAAAAAGTCTCTTTGGGTAACTTGAAGAAGATAATTGCCATCTTTTAAGTTTTCTATTGTGAAATCTTGATTTTTTAAGATATCATAAGATTTATCAAAATTTGCAGAAGTTAATTTTACTTTGTAATATTCATTAAGTTCGTCATTTAAAAATGCATCACCAGCATTCAATTTTAAATTAAGTTTGCTTTCTTCTGCTTCACAGTCACCTAAAATATTATAATCAATTATTAATCCTGAACTTGGTTGAAGTACTTCTGGGGTTAAAATAATGGTCTTACAATCATAGTAATCAGTTATTTCAAACTTTACTTGACCAGCAGGTAGCCTTAACTTTGATATAACTTTTGTATTTACTCCTTTTCTTCCAAAATACAGGTAATCTGCAGCATTATTAATTTTAACTTTGTAAGGTGCAGTTCCTCCTTCAACTAAAATTTGAACCCCTCCTTTAGCATCTCCGTAACAGACGTTATTTGTTATACTTTGTAATGATGCAGACAATTCTGTTGGCTCCAAAATAGTAAAATCAAATTTTTGTGAACACGGTCCCTGAGTTACAGTTAAACTATAATCACCAGGATCTCCTAAGTTTTCTATATCTTTTTGGTCACTAGTAAAACCATTAGGCCCCATCCAGCTGTAAGTGAAAATTCCTGTCCCATCTCCACCTGTTAATGCTGGTTTTATGTATCCGGTACTTTCTCCATAACATTTGATGTTTTGTAATGCAATATCAGGATTAGTCATTTGAATAGGGTCATTTCCTAAAATTCCAACAATAACAGGGTTTGAAGTGCATCCATTAGCATCTACTGCATAGAACGAGTATCCTTTTTTTATTAGGTTTTCAACTTTAAATTCATCATTATTATCAACAGAATTTCCTCTGTTAGTTGCGATTAGTTGATCATTTAAATAATAGGAGTAAGGTCCTGTTCCTCCAGCAATTTTAATATTAAATGATCCATCTTTATCTCCTGGACATGTTTCTGGAATAATATTAAATGGTGGGTCTATTATAAATTCAGAAACGGAATCTACAATAATTTCAGATCCATAAAGATATTTGATATTTTCTTTATCAATTACTTCAACTTTATATGTACCAGAAGAAGTATTTAGAATTTTACTTGTATCTGACT
The DNA here is from genome assembly GCA_964433845.1 of uncultured Flavobacteriaceae bacterium. GTDB lineage: Bacteria > Bacteroidota > Bacteroidia > Flavobacteriales > Flavobacteriaceae > MAG-121220-bin8. The sequence goes on along the minus strand of CAYSTA010000036.1, from coordinate 3,798 downwards.
CTGCAGTAACTGCAACAAATTCTCCAGAACTATTTTTTTGAAACCAATTCACAGTATATGGTTCTCCATAACCACCTTGAAAATCTATTGTAATTGTGCCATCTTTTCCTCCATAACATTTTGGCATTGTAGTTGTAATTGATGTGTATGAAAAATCTGTAGGGGTTTTAATATCAAACTCTTTAGTTAAGGAACAATCATTATCATCTTTTATTTCAATAATGTATTTTCCAGGAGATAAATTACTTATGTTTTTGTTTGTTGAAGAAAAATTATTTGGACCACTCCAACTATATATATAATCACTATTTGTTCCAATTGTTCCTCCAGCAACAGTAATTTCTATTGAACCATCTTTAGCATCGTATTTTGAAACATTAGTTAATTTTTCGTTTGAAATATTAATTAAAAATTCTGGTTCAGAAATGGATACCTGAAAGTTTTTTGAGCAATTTTGAGCATCTATAACTGTAATGTTATAGAGTCCAGCTTTTAAATTATTTTGGACTAGTTCATCTGTATTGTTATCAGTATTGCCAGATTGAGACTTTAAAAATGTATCATTAATATAATATGTAAAAGGAGCTATTCCTCCAACAATAGAAATGGTAAAATCTCCAGTTGAATCATTTTTACATTTTATGTCTGTTTTATTACTTAAACTAATATTAATAGAAGAGGACGGTTCTGTAAGTTCTATTGTTTTAATAGGGTAAACATTATTATCAGAATCAGAAATTTTTAGTTTATATGTTCCTGCCTTAACATTATTTAATATCGAGCTAGTAGACAATAGTATATCGTTTTGATCATACCATTCAATTGTATAAGGTGCTCCAGATCCGCCAGAAGGTTTTGCTTCAATTTTTCCAGATGATTCACCCCAACAATTTATTTGTGTAATAGATATGTTATAATTGAAATTAGAACTCAGTTCTAAAACGAATTCTTTTTTGAGCTCACATCCTTTTGCATCTGTAATAGTAAGTAAATAAGTTCCAACATCTAAATTGGAAATATCTTCATCTGTACTACTAAAATTTAATCCTGTCCAGCTATAGCTATAATCTTTTGTTCCACCATCTATCTCAATATCTATTGCTCCATCACTTAACCCTTCTTTAGGGTTCGTTATATTGAAGTTTTTTAAATAAAGTGCATTTTCAGGTTCAGTAATTTTTTCATTTAAAACGTTGGAATCACATCCATTAGCATCTATTACTTTAAGAGTATAATCTCCAGATTTTAAATTACTTACTTTAAAGACTTCTTTTTCTTTTAAACCTGTTTTTATCACTTGATTATTTAAAAACAATGTATATGGAGCTGATCCTCCTTCAGTAAGTATATTTAAGTAACCATCACTATAACCAACACAAGATATTTCTTTATTAACATCTGCGTCTAATTGTATTAATAATTCTTGAGTTGGTCCTGTAACAGTAATTGGATCTGATTCAAATATATTATTGTCTATATCACTTACTGTTGCTTTGTACTTTCCAGCTGCAATATTTGATAAAACTTTTGGATCATTATCATTATCATCATAACTAGACCATGTGTCCCCTAATAATTTTTCCCAAGAAATTGTATATGTTGGTCCAGCTCCTCCTTTTGGATCGATTGAAATTTTACTTACATCTCCAAAGCATAATATTTCTTCAGGAAAAGTAACATTCATTTTAAATTCAGGATCAAGAATTTCAAAATTATGTGTATTTATGGAAAAGAATATATTGTCCGTTGGTTGAACTCTTATTCTAGCTTTTTTAGTTCTACTAACTAATGGAATGGTGACTTTTTCAAAACCATCATTATCAGTAGATTCAGATAGTTTTACAGGAAAGGTGTAACCACCATCGTATGATAATTCAATATTAACTTTTGCTGTTTCTGTTGCAGCCAAATGATTCCATCTTACTTCAATTTCTTTTTCTTGATGATATTTTAAATCTTTAACATGTTGACTTAAAACCATAAATACCCCATCGTCAGAAAATTTAGTTTGAACAAAAAAGTCATCTTGTAAAACACTTCCTCCTTTATCATTATTATCTCTAACAGTAAATGTAAAATTTAAATTTCTACTTAATTGGGGAACAACCTCCCATTCATTTGCAGTTTTTCCAGAAAGTATTGTTTCAATATCAGGAAAATATCTTACTTTTTTATTATCAGGAAATAGAGAGATAAATGTTGGCCCTTTTAGGCTGGTATTTAGAGGAGGGTTAACAGTTATTTCATAAGCATCCATTTGATCCCAATTAAACAATAAATCAGTGTATTTATTATTCGCATCTGTAATTTCAAATGTTTTACCCAAAGCAAAAGGAGTTCCAGCTGGTATTGAAAATGATTTTGTTGCAGGATCTGAAACATATTTTGGTAATTCATTATTTTGATCTGTTAGAAATGAACCACAACCAGCGTTTTTAACTGTTTCGCTAATTTCTTTAATAGAAATTGCGTGATAATATAAATTTCGCTCTTTTCTTTCTCCATATCCCATTATTGTTGCACCAGCTGCCGTTTCAACCATATTTCCACCTGCGCCATAACCTTCAGCATTATTAAATGTATGTACTGCTCCTAACATATGACCCATTTCATGTGCAAAAACAAAATGAAATCCAACACCACTATATCCTCCAGAAGTTCCTCTTGCTTTTCCACCTGAACACACAGATCCTACTGCTGCTAAACCACCACCACCCGCATAAAAGGAATGTCCTATATCAAAATTATTAGCACCAATTCTATTTATAATAATTTGATGTCCCTCATTTATTGTTTTTGTCTTGTCTCCATTGGTTAAGCCGTCACTATTTGTATCGAATTCTATTAAATCTTCAACACCCAAAACAAGTTCAAAAGTTAATCCTAAGTCACGTTCAGTTACCGAATTCAATGCAGAAACTGCTGTTCCAATTTCAGCAAGTACTATAATTTTTTTAAAATCAGTGTCTTTGTCTTGGGCATCATAAAGATCTACAAAATGATTTGACCATTCTGCAGTTGTTACAATTGCTAACCTATATTTTTTAACTTTTGGACTAAATGAAACTGTTGTTAGACTTGGTTCTCTAAAAGTTTTTTTTTTAGATTGGTTAGGATTTTCTATCATGTCATCAAAAATATCTGACGCTTTTACCTCTTCAGTTTCTATCCCAGAATTCAAAATAAAAATGTTCTTGTTTTTTGAGTTTATAAGAACGTATTTTTTGTAATTATCAAGAATTGTAATATTTATTCTTTGACCAATTATAGAAATAAAAGCCCTTTTCTTGCTTTCATTAGATTCTCCTGTAAAAATTTCTATTTCAGGAAATTTTTCACTTAGTTCTTTAGAAAAAGGATTTTGTTTATAAAAAGTAAAATTTTCAAAATTTATATCATTGATTGGTAAACTAATCTCAATTCCTTTATTAGTAACAAATGATTCTGAGAAAGAATTTTTGAAGTTTTCATAAGAAGTTTCAAAATGATATTTATTATTTGTATTTAACTCCTCCCTAGATTCCCAATTAATATTTTGGGAAAAAATAAAAAATGGTAACAGTAAAAAAAGAAGTTTTAATCTCATAAAGAATGTTATACAATACTAATGCATTAAATTACGTCCATTCTAAAAAAAAAGCAAGAATAAAATATTGTTATTCCTTGTTTTTATTAAACGGAGATGCTTTCAAATGTTCAATAATAGAATTTTTAGCAATAAAAAAGGCTACTAATAATGTAATAAATCCACCTACCCATATACCTGGAATATGTTCTAGAAATAAGAAGTAATCATAG
>CAYSTA010000035.1:0-15788 GCA_964433845.1 uncultured Flavobacteriaceae bacterium | reverse complement strand
AGTACTTCGGGTGGGGATCGAACCCACACTCTGTTGCCAGAACTGGATTTTGAATCCAGCGCGTCTACCAATTCCGCCACCGAAGCAAAATGGGGGCTAAATTATAAAATTAATTGATTAATAAAATATTATCTTATTATAAATTATATATCCTAAAATAAATTACTAAATTTGCCTGCCCAAGGAAAAAAAATGTCATTAAATAAAATAGAAGCTAAAATTTTTGCATGTACTCAAAGCCAAGAAATTGGTAAAAAAATTGCTAAGGCATATGGATTAAAATTAGGAAAAGTAAGTTTTCACAACTTTAGTGATGGTGAGTTTCAGCCTTCTTTTGAAGAAACCATTAGAGGAAGTAGAATTTTTTTAATTGGTTCAACTCATCCTAGTTCAGAAAATTTAATGGAACTTCTCTTGATGTTAGATGCAGCAAAAAGAGCCTCTGCTAGGCATATAACAGCAGTAATGCCATATTTTGGGTGGGCAAGACAAGACAGAAAAGATAAGCCTCGTGTTCCCATTGGAGCAAAATTAATTGCAAAATTGTTAGAAAGTGCTGGTGCAACTAGAATAATTACTATGGATCTGCATGCTGATCAAATTCAAGGATTTTTTGAAAAACCGGTTGATCACTTGTATGCTTCAACAATTTTTATTCCTTATATCGAAAAGCTAAAACTAAAAAACCTTACCATTGCATCTCCTGATATGGGAGGGTCTAAAAGAGCTTATGCATATTCTAAGTTTTTAAAAAGTGATGTGGTTATCTGTTATAAACAAAGAAAAAAAGCTAATATAATTTCTCATATGGAACTAATTGGGAATGTTGAAGGGAAAAACGTAGTTCTGGTAGATGATATGGTTGATACAGCAGGAACTCTTACTAAAGCAGCAGATTTAATGATGGAAAGAGGAGCTAAATCTGTTAGAGCCGTATGTACACATCCCCTTTTGTCTGGCAAGGCCTATGAAAGGATAGAAAAATCTCAACTTAAAGAATTAATAGTAACTGATAGTATTCCCTCTAAAGGAAACTCAAAAAAAATAAAAGTTTTATCATCAGCTAAATTATTTGCTGAAGTAATGATAAACGTTCATAACAATAAATCAATCAATCCATTTTTTATAAAATAATACAATGAAATCTATTACAATCAACGGATCTAAAAGAGAACACGTAGGTAAAGCAGCTGCTAAAGCCTTACGTAATGCTGGAAAGGTTCCTTGCGTTATATACGGGGGGGAAGAACCATTAAATTTTTCGGCAGATGAATTATCCTTCTCCAAATTAGTATATACAGCGGATGCTCATACTGTTGTAATTTCTTTTGAAGATGGAAATAAAATTGATGCTGTTTTGCAAGATATTCAGTTTCATCCAGTTTCTGATAAAATTCTTCATATAGATTTCTTCCAATTACATGAAGGAAAAGAAATAAATATGACTATCCCTGTAAAAGTTCAAGGGACAGCTCCCGGAGTTAGAGATTCTGGAGGATTATTATATAGAAATAAAAGAAAACTCACAATAAGAGCTCTGCCTAAAAACTTGCCTGATTTCTTATTAGCTGATGTTTCAACTTTAAATCTTAATGATAGTATAACTGTTGCTGACCTATCTGAAGAAACTTTTAAAATTCTGCACCCAGATGATCAAGTTGTTTGTCAGGTTAAGATGTCTAGAGCATCTATGTCGATTGAAGAAGATGTAGAAGATGAAGAACTAGAAGAAGGTGAAGAAGGAGCAGAAGGAACAGAAGGAGCTGAGGGGGCTAAACCAGCAGCTGAAGGTAGCTCTGATGGGAAAAAACCTGAAGGAGATTCCGATGGTAAAAAGCCTGAAGGAGATGGAAAAGCTAAATCAGAAGGATAAAGATCTTCTATTTTAAATCTAAAGCATCCCTTTTATACTTAATTGGGATGCTTTTTTTATTTTTATTAAAATTAAAACTTAATTATTGAGCTGGTTAAAATATCTAAACTTCGGATTCAAAAAATCATTTGACATGAATAAATTTTTAATTGTTGGAATTGGAAATATTGGAAAAGAATATCTTGAGACTAGGCATAATATTGGTTTTACAGCCCTAGATTGGATTTGTAAAGAATTTGGAGGAAATTTTGAAACAAAAAAACTAGGAGACATATCTAAATCCAATTACAAAGGGAAAACTTTTATTTTATTAAAACCTAGTACTTATGTAAATTTAAGTGGTAAATCTGTCAGATATTGGCTGAATAAAGAAAAAATTAAAATAGAGAACCTTCTAGTTATAACTGATGATTTAAATTTAGACTTTGGCACTATTAGAATAAGAACAAAAGGATCTGATGGTGGCCATAATGGATTAAAAAATATCAATGAGCTTTTAAATACAAATAATTATAATAGGTTAAGGTTTGGTATAGGAGGAAATTTTAATAATGGGAATCAATCTGATTATGTTTTATCTAAATGGTCAAAAGAAGAAAAATCTAAATTAATAACATACGAATCTGTTTTTTATCAAATTATATGCTCCTATGCTATTTCTGGAATAGAATCTACAATGAATCAATTCAATAAAAAATGAAAAAAATTAATGGAATTGATAATTTCTTAATTAATTCTGAATCCATTATAACTCTTGGTACATTTGATGGCGTTCATAAAGGACATCAAAAAATTTTAAAAAAACTTATTACCGAATCAAAAAAACTAAATTTAGAATCTATTGTACTAACCTTTTTTCCCCATCCAAGGACTGTTTTAAACCCAAACTCTCCTTTAAAACTCATCAATACAATAAATGAAAGAACTCAATTATTTGAAAAATCTGGTATAGATACATTAATTACTCACCCATTTGATAAAAATTTTTCTGAGTTAGGTCCAGAAGAGTTTGTAAAAGATATTTTAGTAAATAAGTTAAATATTAAGAAAATATTAATTGGCTACGATCACCGATTTGGGAAAAACAGAACCGCTGGAATTAAAGATTTAAAAAAGTTAGGATTAAAATACAACTTCAAGGTAATTGAAATAAGTGCTCAGGAACAAAATAATGTTTCTATTAGTTCAACAAAAATTAGAAATTCAATAATCCAGGGTAAAATGAAAAAAGCTAAATCCTATTTGGGCTATGATTTTAGTTTAATAGGAAAGGTTATAAAAGGGAATGAAATAGGAAGAACCATTGGATTTCCAACCGCTAATTTAGAAATCGAAGAGGATTATAAATTAATTCCTAAAAATGGAGTTTATTTAATTTATACCAAATTAGAAAAACAAGTTTTTTTTGGAATGATGAATATTGGGGTAAAACCAACCTTAGAATTAAAAAAGGAATCCATTGAAGTTAATTTATTTGATTGGAAAAAAGATATTTATGGAGAATTTCTTGAAGTATTTATCTTAGATTACATTAGAGATGAAAAGAAATTTGACTCATTAATTGATTTAAAGCATCAAATAAAAATTGACAAGAAAACTTGCTTGAAGTTAATAGAAGGAAAATAATATTCCCTTACATTTGTATAAATTAAAATTCAATGTTATTAGTTTCTAAAATATTAGAAAATTTTGAAGAGGTTAGCAATTCAATGTTAAAAAGAAATATTGATGTTAAAACTCAGCTTAAAAAAATAATAGAATTAGACAAATCTAGAAGAGAAACGCAATCTAAACTTGATAATTTGCTTGCTGAATCTAATAAACTAGCCAAAGAAATAGGAAATTTTTTCAAAAAAGGTGAATCTGAAAAAGCCAATTCCTCAAAAGAAAAAGCAGCCTTATTAAAGTTAGACTCAAAAAAATTATCTGATCTTTTAAATTCTTATATAAATGACCTTAATAATCTTTTGTTAGATATTCCTAATATTCCTCATGACTTAGTCCCTAAAGGAAATTCTGAAAATGATAATGAAGAGGTTTTAAAAGAAGGAAAAATTCCAGAATTACACGCAAATGCTTTAGCCCATTGGGAATTAGCCTCGAAACATAATATAATTGATTTTGAATTAGGAAATAAAATTACTGGAGCTGGATTCCCTGTTTACAAAGACAAAGGAGCAAAATTACAAAGAGCATTAATCAACTATTTTTTAGATAAGAATATTCAAGCTGGATATAAAGAAATTCAAGTGCCAATTTTAGTTAATGAAGATTCTGGAACTAGTACAGGACAATTGCCTGACAAAGAAGGGCAAATGTATATAATAAATGAAGATAATCTTTATCTAGCTCCTACAGCAGAAGTCCCCGTAACTAATATATATAGAAATTGTATTTTAAACTCAAATGAACTTCCAATCTGTTTAACTAGCTATACTCCATGTTTTAGAAGAGAAGCTGGAAGCTATGGTTCCCATGTTAGAGGCTTAAACAGACTTCATCAATTTGACAAGGTTGAAATAGTTAGAATAGAAAGTCCTGAAAAGTCATATATAGCTCTTGAAGAGATGGTAAGCCATGTTAAGTCAATTTTATCAGAGCTTAATTTACCATTTAGAATTCTCAGACTTTGCGGAGGAGATTTAGGCTTTACCTCTTGCCTTACTTATGATTTTGAAGTATATTCTGCTGCTCAAAAAAAATGGCTAGAAGTAAGCTCCGTTTCAAATTTTGAAACATTTCAATCTAACCGTTTAAAGCTTAGAGTAAATAATAATGGGGGAAAAGTTTTGGCCCATACATTAAACGGAAGTTCTTTAGCCCTTCCTAGAGTTGTAGCATGTATTCTAGAAAATTTTCAAACTGAAAAATCAATTAATATTCCAAAAGTTCTTATTCCATATACTGGTTTTGATAAAATATAATCTCATTTGAAACAAGTTAAGCCAAAAAAATCCCTTGGACAGCATTTTTTAAAAGACTCTAAAGTTTCAAAAAAAATAGTAGACAGTCTAATCTCAAAAAAATTAAATACTATTATAGAAATAGGCCCTGGAATGGGAATACTTAGTCAACATTTAAAAGTTAATAAAACACAAACCTTTTTTATTGAAATTGATAAAGAGTCTATTATTTATTTAAATAAAAAGTTTCCCGAAATTAAAAAATCAATAATAAATATAGATTTTCTAAAATTAGATTTAGCAAAATTTAATCCTCCAATTGGATTAATAGGCAACTTCCCCTATAATATTTCCTCTCAAATATTATTCAAGTTGATTGAAAATCGCAATAAAATTGATGAATTAGTAGGAATGTTTCAATTAGAAGTTGCTAAAAGAGTATGTGCAGTACCGGGCTCTAAAACTTATGGCATTTTATCCGTTCTTGTTCAAGCTTTTTATTCATCTGAATTTTTATTTTCATTAAAACCTCATTATTTTAATCCTCCTCCGAAAGTAGACTCTGGTATAATTCGATTAGTGAAAAAAAACATCCATTCTTTAGACTGTGATGAAAAATTATTTTTTAAAATTGTTAAAACTTCATTTCAGCAAAGACGAAAAACATTAAAGAATAGTCTAAAAACATTTAATTTACCCAATAATATAAAAGAAGGTGTTATCTTTGAAAGGCGTCCAGAGACACTAAGTGTAGACGATTTCATTCTTCTAACTAATATTATAGATGATGGAACAATTCCAGCTTACTGATGAATTAATCATAAAAATTGCTGATTTAATTTCAGCAAAAAAAAATTCAACCCTAAAGAAATTAGTTAAGGATATTCACTTTGCTGATATGGCAGATATCATAAATCTATTAAGTGAAGAGCAAGGGATTTACCTTATTAAACTTTTTGATAGTGAGAAAACATCTGAAATTTTAACTGAACTAGATGAAAATGTTAGGGAAAAAATTCTTAAAGCTCTTTCAGTTAAAGAAATTGCTGATGAAATTGAAGAATTAGATAGTGATGATGCTGTTGATATTCTTTCTGAGCTTTCAGAAGAAAGGAAGGAGGAAGTTATTTCTGAAATTAGTGATGATAATTTAGCAGATGATTTAATTGAGCTTTTATCTTATGAAGAAGATTCAGCAGGCGGATTAATGGCAAAAGAATTAGTTAAAGCAAATGAAAACTGGACTATTTTAAAATGCTTAAGTGAAATCAAAAAACAAGGTGAAAATGTAACAAGAGTTCACTCTATTTATGTCGTAGATGACAAAGATAGGCTTATAGGGAGATTATCTTTAAAAGATCTAATTACCTCTCCATCAAAAAACAAAATTAAAGATATTTATATCCCTAAAGTTGACTCTGTTAATGTTTTAGAAAGTGGAGAAGATATTGCCAAGATAATGTCCAAATATAATCTTGAAGCAATTCCCGTAATAGATGATAAAAAGCATTTAGTTGGAAGAATAACTATTGATGATATTGTAGATTTTATTAAAGAAGAAGCAGAAGAAGATTATTTAATTGCAGCCGGTATACAAGGAGATGTAGAAGCTGATGATTCCATCTTTCAGCTTACAATAGCAAGGTTGCCTTGGCTTTTTTTAGGTTTAATTGGAGGGTTAGGAAGTGTTTTTATATTGGAAGGATTTGAAGAATTTATGAATGATCCAAGTTATAAAGCATTATTTTTCTTTACTCCTTTAATTGCTGCAATGGCAGGAAATGTTGGAGTTCAATCCTCGGCTATAATTGTTCAAGGCTTAGCTAATGATGTAATAAAAGGAAGTCTTATAAAAAGATTATTTAAAGAACTCGGATTGAGCTTAATTAATGGTATTATTTTAGGTTTATTAACTATATTATTTGGTTTAGCTATAAATCAGCCAATTGAACTCAGCCTTGTTATTTCACTTTCTATGTTATGTGTGATAGTGGTTGCCGCTTTGATCGGAACTTCTATTCCGATAATTTTAGAAAAAAGAGGTATCGATCCTGCTATTGCTACAGGACCTTTTATTACAACTAGCAATGATATTTTTGGAATTTTTCTATTCTTTTATATTGCAAAAATATTTTTACTATAAAACAAATGAAAATTCTTCATTTAGATAGCACAAATTCTTATTTATCGGATGAATTAGAAAAATTAGGTTTTACTAATCATTTTGATTTTAAATCCACAAAGAAAAAAATAGAAAATCTAATTTTTCCTTACTATGGAATTATAATTAGAAGTAGAATTATAATTGATAAGTCTCTGTTAGATAAAGCTGTCAATTTAAAATTTATTGCAAGATTTGGTTCAGGACTTGAAAATATTGATTTAGATAATGCAGATAAAAAAAATATTAAAATTATTTCAGCTCCTGAAGGAAATTCAAATGCAGTTGGCGAACATGCATTAGGAATGTTACTTACACTAATGAATAATATTTCAAATGCTCAAAAAGAAATAAGAAATGGAATATGGTCAAGGGAATCTAATAGAGGTTTTGAATTAAAAAATAAAACTATTGGATTAATAGGTTATGGAAATACAGGAAAAAGTTTTGCAAAAAAATTGTCAGGATTAGATGTTAAAACTCTTTTTAATGACTTAAAACCTAACTTGGAAGACAATTTTGCCAAAGAGGTTTCGATTGAAGAAATTCAAAAAAATGCAGATATTATAAGTTTACATACTTCACTAACTAAGGAAGCTCATCATATTATAAATAGATCCTTTATTGACAAGTGTAGCAAACCATTCTGGCTTATAAATACTGCAAGGGGTCAATGTATAAATACTAAAGATTTAATAACAGGAATAAAAAATAATAAAATTCTGGGTGCAGCCCTAGATGTTTTAGAATTTGAAAAAAAATCATTTGAAAAACTTTCCAAAACATTAGACTCAAATTCTGATCTATTATACTTAATTAAATCAAAAAAAATTATAGTTACTCCTCATATAGCAGGCTGGACCCATGAAAGCAAAATTAATCTAGCAAAAATAATTTTAAAAAAAATTAAGAATTCTATTTAGAAAAAATGAAAAATGTTTTAATTCTTTGTACAGGAAATTCATGCAGAAGTCAGATTGCTCATGGTTATTTTTCTAATCTTTTAAAAGAAAAAGCAAATATATATAGTGCAGGAATAGAAACTCATGGATTAAATAAAAATGCTGTCAAAACAATGAAAAAAGATGGTATAGATATTTCTAATTATACATCAAACAATGTAAATGAATATAAAAATATTGCTTTTGATTTTATTATAACTGTTTGCGATAATGCAAATGAAAATTGTCCATATTTTCCTTCATTAAATTCTAAAAGAATTCATAAAAATTTTCTGGACCCTTCTAACTGGAAAAACTCTGAAGATATTGAGAAGGATTTTAATAAATGTAGAGAAGAAATAAAAAAGTTTTCTATTGAATTTAAAAACGAGTTTTTTTAATTATTTAACTACTAATTGAATTACATCCTCCGTTCTCTGTTCAAGGATTAATTCATTATTCTTTAAAATCTCATCACATGAACTTTGATTAAAATGCCTAATTGTAAATAAATTTACATTTTCAATACACTCGACCTTAAAAACTGCCTTTAAATTTGATAATAATTCGTCTAACCTATTAAATTTATCGTATATGCAAACTGAAAAACTAATTGCAGAATTCTGAATCAAATCTACTTTCATTTTATATTTATGTAAAACCTGAAATATTTCACTAATATTTTCTTCTACAATAAATGAAAAATCTAATGAGGAAAGTTTTAAAAGATTAAGATTTCTCTTAACAATAAAACAGGGTATTTCGGGTTTGATTTTAATCCCTTTTGATATTGCTGTTCCTTTCTCCTCTGGATTTAAAAAAGATTTAACAAACAAAGGAATTTCCTTTTTTTGAAGAGGCTGTAAAGTTTTAGGATGAATTACAGTAGCGCCATAAAACGCAAGTTCAATTGCCTCTTCATATGAAATACATTCTAAAAGAATAGGGTTATCAAAAACTTTAGGGTCAGCATTCAAAAATCCTGGCACGTCTTTCCATATTGTTAATGAAACAGCATTTAAACAATACGCATAGATAGCTGCTGAATAATCTGACCCTTCTCTGCCTAATGTTGTATTAAAATTATTTTCATCACTAGCTATAAAACCTTGTGTTATATTTAATACTCTTTTGTCAATTTTACTTGAAATATTTTTTTGAGTAATGTTCCAAATTAAATCAGAATCCCTGTAATTAGAATCTGTTTTAATTAATTCTCTTGAATCAACCCAGTTAGATTTTAGCCCTTTATAATTTAAATAAGCATTAATTATTTTGGTAGAAAGCAGTTCTCCATTTACAACTATTTGGTCATAAACAAATGAATAATCAGGAGATTTATTGCTGTTTAAAAATCCTTTTAAATTTTCAAAAACAGTTTTAACATCATTATATATATCATGATTTCCATTAGTGAAAAGTTTTAATAAAATTTCATTATGAAAAGAAATAACTTTATTGATTGAATATTGTAGTTCATTTTTGTTTTCAAAATAATTTCTAACAACTAGCTCCAAGGCATTTGTTGTTTTCCCTATAGCAGAAACTACTATCAATGTTTTCTCGTGCCCCTTTTTTTTAATTATTTTAAAAAGATTTTCAATCCCATTAGCATCCTTAATTGAAGCTCCGCCAAACTTGTATATTTTCATTTATTATTTATAATAAAATTATGAATAGCTTTTTCGTTCATCTGCGCAATTTGCCAATCATTGTAGATTTTAGCTCCATTGGCCTTATAGAATTTAATAGCATCCGTATTCCAGTTTAATACTGCCCATTCTACTCTTTTAACTCCTTGAGAATGGGAATATTTAATAAAACTATAGAATAAAGCTTTCCCAATTCCATGATTTCTCATTTTTTTTGTTACAATTAAATCTTCTAAATGCATTGTAGGTCCTTTCCAGGTAGAATATCTAGGATATCCTAAAAACATTCCTACTATTTTACCTTTATAAATGGCCACATAACACACAAATAAAGGATGGTTTGAGAATCCATGAGCAATTAAATCTTTTGATGTAAGAGCAACAGCATTAGGTTCCTTTTCAAAAATAGCTAACTCTTTAATTAGAGATAAAACATCTTCCATCTCATTATCTTTCGCCGGTCTAATTTCTACATTCATATAACAAATTTCATAAAAGTTAAGTCAACGAAATTAAAAAAATAAAATCATAAAAAGTCTAACAATTTTAATGATATTTGTGACAATGATAAAAGTGGGTAATAATCCACATTCTTTACCTTTTTTTAAGTCTCTGAAAGTTCAGAAACTTAGGGATTCCTTTGACCAAAATAAAAAAAAATCTTACGTAAATGGACTATATGGGTCTTCCAAATCATTTTTTGTAAAAGAGCTTTTTAGAGATAATAAAAAAATGTTTTTATGGATTTTAAATGACAAAGAAACAGCTGCATATCATTTTAATGATTTAGAAAATTTTATGGATAAAAATAATTGTTATTTTTTTCCTAGTAGCTATAAAAAGAATAATTCTTTTATTAATACAGATAGTCAAAATATATATTTAAGAACAGAGATTTTAAAAAATTTAAGCTTAAAATCTAAGCCTAAAATTATTGTCACATACCCTGAAGCTATTTTTGAAAAAGTTCTTATTAAAAAAGAAATAAGAAATAGAAAATTCAAAATTTCAATAGGACAAAAACTCAAACTTGAAATTTTAAATGAAAAATTATTTGGATATGATTTCAACAAGGAAGATTTTGTTTCACAACCTGGAGATTTTTCAATTCGAGGTGGTATAGTAGATATTTTTTCCTATTCAAACGAACTTCCTTTTAGAATTGAATTTTTTGGAGATGAAATTGAAAGCATTAGAACTTTTGAAATTGACTCACAAATATCAAACAATACCTTTAAATCTATTGAGATATTAGCCGATTTAGAAACTAAAAATTCTAAACATTTAAGAGAGAGTCTCATAGATTTCTTAAATCCAGAAACTTTAGTTCTAATTGAGAATTCATTATATGTTCAAGATGAGCTTATAAATTATTATAAATTATTAGAAGAGAAGTTAAATTCTGATGAAATTGAAGAAGAAAATATAAATAATCTTTTTTACAATGGTAAGAGCTTTAATCTAGATTTAAAGAAATTTTCAACAATTGAATTCAAAAAAGAAATTAACCCTCAAGCTTTATTTCAAACAATTCCTCAACCTGCATTTAATAAAAAATTTGATTTACTAATCAAAGACTTAATTAAATTTCATGAAAATAATTACAGTATTAAAATTTTCTGTAGTTCAGAAAATCAAATAAATAGATTTAATGAAATTTTTGAAAAAATAGAACATGATTTTTCTCCAATATTGATTGAAAAATCTATTTATAAAGGTTTTATTAATCATCAGGATAAAGAAGTTTGTTTTTCAGACCATGAAATCTTTGAAAGATATCACAAGTTTAATATTCGAACAGGTTTTTCTATTAAGAAGAGAGTAAAACTGAATGAATTAAATCAACTAGAAAAGGGCGATTATGTCACTCATATTGATCATGGAATTGGAATATTTGGAGGTCTTCAAAAAATAGTAGTAAACGGAAAGAAACAAGAGGCTGTTAAATTATCCTATGGAGATAGAGACACTCTATATGTAAGCATTCATCTAATTCATAAAATTTGCAAATACAATGGCAAAGATGGAACAAAACCAAAAATATTTAAACTTGGTTCTAATGCTTGGAAAAAAATTAAACTTAAGGCTAAAAAAAGAGTTAAAGAGTTAGCATTTAATCTAATTGAAGCATATGCAAAAAGAAAACTAAAAAAAGGGTTTCAATACGGTCCTGATTCTTCAATTCAACATGAATTAGAAGCTTCCTTTATTTATGAAGATACTCCAGACCAGAACAAATCTACATTAGATATAAAAAATGATATGGAAAGTCTTCAACCTATGGATAGGCTAATTTGTGGAGATGTAGGTTTTGGGAAAACTGAAATTGCTATTCGTGCTGCATTTAAGGCTATTGATAATGGGAAGCAAGTCGCTGTTTTAGTCCCTACAACAGTACTTGCTTTTCAACATTTTAAAACATTTTCTAACAGGTTAAATGATTTCCCCGTCACTATTGATTATTTAAACAGGTTTAGAACTAACAAAGAAAAAAATATAATTATAAGTGAAATAAAAAATGGAAAAATTGATTTAATAATCGGAACCCATCAATTAGTTAATAAAAGTGTTGATTTTAAAGATTTAGGTTTATTAATTGTAGATGAAGAACAAAAGTTTGGAGTCAATGTTAAAGAAAAAATACGATCCCTAAAAGAAAATATCGATGTATTAACTCTTACGGCTACGCCTATCCCAAGAACTTTACAGTATAGTTTAATGTCTGCTAGGGATTTATCAATTATTAACACTCCTCCTCAAAATAGATTTCCAATTGAAAGTAATGTCATCTTATTCAAGGAAGAAATTATTAAGGAAGCTATAAATTTTGAAATACAAAGAGGGGGTCAAGTATTTTTTATCCATAATAGAATTGAAAATATTCAAGAAGTCAGTGCATTAATTTCGAGACTTGTCCCAAATGCAGAAACAGGAATTGTTCATGGTAAGGTTGAGGGAAAAAAACTTGAAAAAACTATGTTAGATTTTATAAATGGAAAATTTGATGTATTAATTTCTACTACAATAGTTGAAAGCGGATTAGATGTCCCAAATGCAAATACTATTTTTATTAATAATTCTCAAAATTTTGGCTTGAGTGATCTTCATCAGATGAGAGGAAGAGTTGGCAGAAGTAATAAAAAAGCCTTTTGTTATTTTATTTGTGCACCATTTTCTTCAATGACAAAAGAAGCAAGGAAAAGAATTGAAGCAATTGAACGACATACGGAATTAGGATCAGGATTTTATATAGCTATGAAAGATCTAGAAATTAGAGGAGCAGGTGATCTTTTAGGCGCAGAACAAAGCGGATTTATAAATGATATAGGCTTTGAAACTTATCAAAAAATATTAAAGGAAGCTGTAGACGATTTAAAATCTAAAGAGTTTAAAGATTTATTTGATAAAGATATAGATGCTAAAAACATTATAAGTAATTTTCAGATTGATACTGATTTAGAAATTCTTTTTCCAGATTCATATATTACTAATATTAAAGAAAGACTTATATCATATAAAAAATTATCCGAAATAAAAACAACAAATGAGCTCAAAGAGTTCAAAGAAAATTTAAAAGACAGATTTGGTAAAATCCCGCAAGAATCTATTGATCTTTTAAAAACTGTTGAATTGAAATGGGTAGCCGTTTCTGTTGGATTTGAGAAAATAATTTTAAAAAATAACAAATTGATATGCCAGTTTATTTCTGATAAAGAACACAATTATTATTCTTCAGGAAATTTTCAAAAAACCCTAAAAACTATACTTCAGAATAAAAAAATCTGTGAGGTTAAGGAAAAGAAAAATAAGAATGGTGAAATTTTAATAGTTGTTTTTAAAGGAGTTAATTCAGTAGATCAAGCAATAAAGAATTTAAAGTTATTTTAAGTTTCTATAACAATTATGATAAACAACAACACAAAATATTAATTGATTATTTTTGCTTGATATTATAAGGTTTGAAAAAAAGATATACAATAACCGCTGCACTTCCTTATGCAAATGGACCAATACACATTGGCCATCTAGCAGGAGCATATATTCCTGCCGATATTTATTCTAGATATTTAAGATCAACGGAAAAAGACATTGTATTCATTTGTGGTAGTGATGAACACGGAGCGGCAATTGCTATAAGAGCTAAAAAAGAAGGTGTTAGTCCTCAAAAAATAATTGATAAATATCATTTGATGATTAAAAAATCCTTTTTAGATTTTGGAATTTCATTTGATAATTACTCTAGGACTTCTTCAAAAATACATCATCAAACGGCATCAACTTTTTTTAAAGACTTATATAACAAAAACATCTTTATTGAAAAAGAAACTGAACAATTATATGATGCTAAAGAAAATCAATTTTTAGCTGACAGATATGTGGAGGGGGAATGTCCAAAATGTAATTTTAAAGAAGCTTATGGTGATCAATGTGAAAATTGTGGATCTACATTAAACGCAACAGATCTTATAAACCCTAAGTCTAAATTAAGCGGGAATAAACCTTCTCTTAAAAAGACTAAACATTGGTTTCTTCCTCTTAATAATTTTGAAGATTTTTTAAAAAAATGGTTTCTTAAAGAGAAAAAATCTGATTGGAAAACAAATGTTTTTGGACAAGTAAAATCCTGGATAAACGAAGGTCTAAAGCCTAGGGCTATAACAAGAGATATAGATTGGGGTATTCCAGTGCCAATAAAAGATGCTATTGGAAAAGTTTTATATGTTTGGTTTGATGCCCCCATTGGATATATCTCTTCAACTATTGAATGGGCAGAAAAAGAACAAGTAGACTGGAAACCATATTGGCAAGATCCCAATACAGAACTAATTCATTTTATTGGAAAAGATAATATAGTCTTTCACTGCGTTATTTTTCCATCAATTTTAAAAGCTTCTGAAAAATATATATTGCCTTCCAATGTTCCTGCAAATGAATTTCTAAATTTAGAAGGAGAGAAATTTTCAACATCTAAAAATTGGGCAATATGGCTTGATGATTACATGAAAGATTTTCCCGAAATGCAGGATACTTTGAGATATGTGTTAACAGCTAATGCTCCTGAAAATAAAGATAATGACTTCACCTGGAAAGATTTTCAAGCTAAAAACAACAACGAATTAGTTGCAATTTTTGGAAATTTTATTAATAGAGTAGCTGTTCTAACTGAAAAATATTATGATGGTTTAACTCCTCAAATAAGTGCATTTAATAATGAAGAGAGAAATCTCCTTGATGAAGTTTATTCTTATCCTGAAAAAATAGGAAAATCATTAGAAAAATTTAAATTTAGAGAGGCTGTAAATCAAATGATTGATTTAGCAAGATTAGGGAATAAGTATTTAGCTGATAAGGAGCCGTGGAAGATAATTAAAACCCCTAATGCTGAAAAAGTAAAAACAATAATGAATATTTCCATTCAAATATGTGGAATACTTACTTTAGTTTGTGAGCCATTTTTGCCTAATACATCTAAAAAATTAAAAAAGCAATTTAACATTAGTAAAATCAATTGGAATTCTATAAACAAGGATAATCCTATAATTTCTACAAAAATTAAAAAAAGCAATTTAATTTTTAGAAAAATTGAAGATGAAGAAATAAATTTTCAATTAGAAAAACTTAAAAAATCTAAACAATAAGCAGGATTAAACTATTGCTTTATTTGACCTCAACTGCGTCTAAGTTATTAGTAGATTCTAAACTCTCTTTAGCAATTTTATTTATCATACCTATTAAAGCATTGTAAGAAATTGCGATCTTTTTAAGATTTTTCTTAAACAAATCAATATTTTCTAAATCTATTTTATTTGAATTGATTTTTAAAACCTCCGTTTTATAAACTCTAAATCTTCCAATTACCTGAGGAACATTTAATTTTCCTGGTATTTGTTTGTCATTTATTTTAGCTACTTCTAATTTTAATGATTCTAAGAAAAACGACAATGTTCTTGGATCTGAAGACATTATTTTAGATGTACTTTCAATAGTTTTTAGCCCTTGCCAAGCATTAAAGATTTGATCAAAATTTTCATTTAAAATCAAAAGCGAAGGCAAAGAATCTTGAACAAAGGAGTTCAATTTCTCATAATCAATTGATTTACTAATTAAGTTATTTTTTTTAGAATTTTTTGAACAAGAAATAAGCAAGAAAAAGAATAGTAAATAAATAAAAAACTTATTCATAATTAAAAAAATAATATTTCTAAATTACAAACTTTAAAGTACTTTTTATTTTTTAGCTCTTAAAATTACTTTGTA
>CAYSTA010000034.1:0-16451 GCA_964433845.1 uncultured Flavobacteriaceae bacterium | reverse complement strand
CCACGACCTGCTGATTACAAATCAGCTGCTCTAGCCAGCTGAGCTACATCGGCTTTTCCATTTACAAATGGTTGGCAAATGTATAGATTTATTTTTTTTGAATCAATAGAATACCGACGAATTTTAAAAAAATTTATTTATACTTAATTATTAATTTCTCTTGGATGATTTTTCTTATAGTCACTAATTATTTTTGGCAACTTAATTTTAGTATAAATTTGGGTAGATGCGAGACTAGAATGTCCTAAAATTTCTTTAATTGTATTTATATCTGCGCCATTATTCAAAAGGTGAGTAGCAAATGAATGTCTTAAAACATGAGGACTGATTTTTACTTTAGTTGATGCTTTAGAAAAATATTTTTTAACAACTCTGTAAACTAATGATGGTCCTATTGGCAAACCCTTTCTAGTTATAAAAAGGTTCTCTTTCACAGATTTAATATTCGATCTAAACTCTAAATAATCCTTAATGTTTTTTACAAGAGTAGGTAAAACAGGAACTAATCTTTCTTTATTTCTTTTCCCATGAACTTTAATTAAACTTTCATTGAAAAAAATGTCTTTTAGCTTAATTTTTATCAGTTCATCTCTTCTAATTCCGGTAGAATAAAGAGTGTCTATTATTAGCATATCTCTCTTCCCCTCAAAGGTATTCTCAAAAACATTCATAACAGTAAACACTTCTTCTTCAGAAAATGGGATAATTATTTTTGGTTGGACCTTTAATCTCTTGTGATTCTTAGTTGGAGAATCTTTTATTACTTCTGTTTTAATCAAAAAATCATAATAACTATTTAATGCTGAAATTTTTCTGTTAATTGTTAAGGCTGAAAGATTTGAATCAGATAAATTAATTATCCAACTTCTAACAATTGAATAAGACACTTTTGTAATATCTTTTATACTATGTTCTTCATTACAAAAGAGATGGAAAGTATTTAAATCTTTTTTATAAGCCGAAATAGTATTAATTGAATACTTTTTTTCTTTGGATAAGTAATCAAAAAAATTGGAAAAATACATGATAGATCTTAACAGAATATAAAGTTAAGAACTTTTGAATAGATAAATTTTAGAAGAAATTATATGTTTTCTTGGTCTCTAAGATTCTGCACGTAAGCAGCTTTTTTAATCTTATCTCTGTGCTTAATCGAAGGCTTAATAAAAGCTTGTCTTGCTCTTAAGTTTTTCATAGCTCCGGTTTTGTCAAACTTACGTTTGAATCTTTTAAGAGCTCTATCAATATTCTCGCCTTCTTTTACTGGTATAATTAACATATATAATTTTAATTGGTCGCAAATATAGAAACATTTTTCATTCCTTAGAAATTATTTTTTCAAATTTCTAATTTTTGAATATAAAAAAGCTCTTAAAATAATATTCTAAATTGATTTTATTGCTTTTAAATATCTCTCCAATTCTTTTTTAACTACAGGGAATAAGAAAAATAAACCTATCATATTTGGGAATACCATTGCAAAAATCATAGCATCAGAAAAAGCCCAAATAGAATTCATACTAGCAGCAGATCCTATAATTACAAACATGCAAAAAATTACCTTGTAAGTAAGATCAGCAATTTGACCTCTTCCAAACAAGTATTTCCATGATTGTAATCCATAGTAAGACCAGGATATCATTGTTGAAACAGCAAATAAAACAACTGCTAAAGTTAAAAAGACATCTGAGAATGGAATATATTGTGCAAAAGCTTGAGAAGTAATTCCAGCTCCCTCAAAAGGAACACCATCAATCATAACCACTCCTAAACCATCACCACCATATTCAAAATATCCTCCAAAATTGAATATAATTATAACTAGAGCTGTCATAGTACAAATAACAACTGTATCAATGAATGGCTCTAACAAAGCTACTAAGCCTTCCGAAGCTGCATATTTTGTTTTAACTGCAGAATGAGCAATTGAAGCAGAACCTACACCAGCTTCATTTGAAAAAGCAGCTCTTTTAAATCCAACCATTAATACTCCAATAAAACCTCCAACTCCAATAGCAGTAGGATTAAAAGCCTCTCTTATAATTAAGGAAATAGCATCATCAACTAGGGAAAAGTTAATAAATAAAATATATAAGCAAGCAATTAAATACAGGACGGCCATAAAAGGAACTATTTTTTCAGTTACCGAAGCAATTCTTTTAATTCCTCCAATGATTATTATACCAACTAGAACAGCAAGAACAAGACCTATAATTGCTCCTGCACTAGTACTTTCAAATCCTAACAATTGTTTTAATACAATCGTTGCTTGATTTGCTTGTGCTGCATTACCTCCACCAAAAGATCCTCCTATACAAAAAATTGCAAAGAAAACAGCAGCAGCTTTTCCTAGGTTTTGAAAACCTTTTTCTTTTAAACCTTTAGTAAGATAGTACATTGGTCCACCATAAACTGTTCCATCTTCCCCAATGTCTCTGTATTTTACTCCTAATGTACATTCAACAAATTTTGATGACATTCCGATAAGCCCACATATAATCATCCAAAAAGTTGCTCCTGGGCCTCCTAAGGCAATTGCTAATGCTACACCTGCTATATTTCCATTCCCAACTGTACCAGAAACGGCAGTAGCCAAAGCTTGAAAATGTGAAACTTCTCCATCTTTTGAGCCAGAATCATCTTTTTCAATTTCGTCATAATTTCCTCGAACTACATTAATTGAAGTAAAAAAATATCTTAAATTGGGAAATCCAAAATACAATGTGAAAAAAGCAGCACTACCAATTAATAAAAGAATTACAAAAGGATAACCTGCTATTGGATAAAAAACATAATAACTAAAAAAATCAGAAATTGGAGCAAATGCTTCATCAATTTTTTTATCTAAACCTTGTTCCTGTGAAAAAGAAAGGAAAGAGGATAATATAAAAATTAAGCTTAAAAATATTTTTTTCATTTTATTATTTTGGAATGATTAATTAAACGACAAGATGCGAATTAAATGTAATAATTCAAATGTTTTTTTTATAAATCAAAAACTGATGATCTTTTACTAGATATTAAGTCTTTAATTTTTAACCAAAAAGCTAAAATTAAGTATATAGCAAAGTTAATTCCCAAAGAAAAAAAACTCATATATATAAAAAATAACCTAACATTTTTAACTCTTATCCCCATCCATTCAGCAAGTCTAGAACAAACAGAAAATCCATGGCGTTCCAAAAAATATCTAAATTCTACCATATTATTTTTTATTAATTATCTGCCCCTTCCATTCTATAATTCCTCCTTCTAAATTATAAACATTTTCAAACCCAAATTGTTTCATAATCTCACAAGCTTGAAAACTTCTTGATCCAGATCTACAGTAAAGATGAATAAAATCTTTTTTATTTAATTTATTTATTTCATCAATAAAAAATTGGGAATCATATATGTTTAAATTAATTGCATTAGCAATAAAACCTTCATCATATTCTTCTGGAGTTCTTACATCTATAACAACACTATTTTTTGATTTTTCAATTGATTCAGTCCAACTATTTTGATCTAGATTCATTTTTAATTTTAAGATTCTTCAAATATAAATTTCTAAATCATTTAATAAAAATTAAAATTTATTTAATAGTTTGTAAATAGAGTTATGATTTATATATTTGATGCATGTTGAATAATTTAAATATTAAAAATTGGTGGTGGTCAAGATACTTCTGTATCTCGCGATAAACCATTATATTAATAAATAAAATATTTAGGCTTGTCTCGCGACAGGCCTTTTTTTATTAAAAAAAAGAAAGAATTGTATAAAATTTTAACATCTCAAAAAAAACTACTAGCAGACACATTGACTCCTGTTAGCATATACCAAAAAATTAGAGATAATTTTTCAAATACACTTTTATTAGAAAGCAGTGATTATGGAGCTAAAGATAATAGCTATGCCTATGTTTGTTTTAATCCAATTGCTCATATTTCTGTTAAAGGAAATTTAATTTCAAAGTCGTTTCCTGATGGAAAAAAAGAATGTGTTGAAATAAATGAAAAAATTGATGTGGTTAAAGAGATTGATCATTTCTGCAAATTATTTAGCTGTCAAAAAAATCAAAAAAAATTTGTCAATAATGGTCTTTTTGGATATATGAATTATGATTCAGTCAAATACTTTGAAAACATTTCTATAAAAAATAAAAAAGACGGAATTGAAATTCCTGATATTTACTATGCATTTTATTCTAATATTATTGTTATAAATGTTTTTAATAATGAGGCAAAACTATTTCATCATAGTTACAATCAAAAAAGCAACTTAGATAAAATAATAAACCTACTATCTTCAGGTAAAACAACCTGTTACCCCTTTTCTAAAATTGGCAAACTAAATTCTAATATAACTGACAAACAATACATTGATCTAGTTAAAAAAGGAATAAAACATTGTTACAGAGGGGATGTCTTTCAAATTGTACTTTCCAGAAGATTTTCACAAAAATTCAAAGGAGATGAATTTAATCTATATAGAGCACTTAGGTCTGTTAATCCATCTCCATATTTGTTTTATTTTGATTATGGTAGTTATAAGATCTTTGGAAGTTCACCCGAAGCTCAGCTGGTAGTAAAAAACAATAAAGCTGAAATTCATCCAATTGCAGGCACTTTTAAAAGAACAGGAGATGATATTGAAGATTCTAAGAAAGCAGAAAAACTTTCTAAAGATGATAAAGAAAATAGTGAGCACATTATGCTTGTTGATCTAGCAAGAAATGATTTAAGTAGAAATGGTAGTGATGTAACAGTAGAAAAAGATCGTGAAATTCAATTTTATTCTCATGTAATTCATTTAGTTTCCAAGGTTACTGCTATCAAGAAAAATGGTTCTTCAACCTTTCAAATTGCTACTGACACTTTTCCAGCTGGAACATTATCAGGTGCTCCAAAACATAAAGCAATGCAATTAATAGACAAGTATGAAAGTTGTAATAGATCATTTTATGGCGGAGCTATTGGATTTATGGATTTTGATGGAAATTTTAATCATGCAATAATAATTCGTTCATTTTTAAGTAAAAATTATGAACTTTTGTTTCAAGCAGGAGCGGGAATAGTATCCAAATCAAAACCAGAAAATGAGTTACAAGAAATTTATAATAAACTCGGTGCTTTAAACACAGCACTCAAAATTGCTGAAAAAATTTAATTATGAAAGTAATAGTTATTGATAATTACGATTCTTTTACATATAATTTAGTTCATTATCTGGAAGAATTAAACTGTAAGGTAACGGTTAAAAGAAATGATGAGGTTGATATAAAAAAAATTAAAGATTATGATAAAATAGTTCTTTCACCTGGTCCTGGAATTCCAAATGAAGCTGGTCTTTTAAAAGAAATAATTTCCCTTTATTCTGAGTCTAAAAGTATTTTAGGAGTTTGTTTAGGGCATCAAGCTATCGCTGAAGTATTTGGGGCTGAATTAATAAATCTTAAGTCAGTATATCATGGAGTTGCAACTGAAATTAGAGTAACAAAGAAAGATCCTATTTTTAAAGATTTACCCAGTCCATTAAAAGTTGGAAGATATCATTCTTGGATAGTTAAAGAACCCCTTCCTAAAGAATTAGAATCTTTAGCACATGATGAAAATGGACAATTAATGGCATTAAAGCACAAATTATATGATGTAAGAGGAGTTCAGTTTCATCCCGAATCAATTTTAACTGAAGGAGGAAAATTACTTTTAAACAATTGGTTAAAAATATAGCAATGAAAGAAATTCTTAATAAATTAAGTAGTCATAAAACTCTTTCAAAAGAAGAAGCTAAAAATATATTGATAAATATTTCTAAGGGGAAATATAATAATTCTCAAGTAGCTTCTTTTTTAACTGTTTTTATGATGAGAAATATAAGTGTAGATGAGCTTGAAGGCTTTAAAGATGCTCTATTGGAGCTTTGCATACCTATTGATTTAAATGATTACAATACAATTGATTTATGTGGAACCGGCGGAGATAATAAAGACACTTTTAATATATCAACTTTATCTTCTTTCATAACAGCAGGTGCTGGAATAAAAGTTGCTAAACATGGAAATTATGGAGTTTCTTCTTCATGTGGTTCAAGCAATGTATTAGAAAATTTGGGAATTAAATTTTCCAATGATCAAAGCTTCCTTCAAAAATGTATTGAAAAAAGTGGCATATGTATTTTGCATGCTCCATTATTTCACCCAGCAATGAAACATGTAGCTCCAATTAGAAAAGAATTAGGTTTAAAGACATTTTTTAACATGTTAGGTCCTATAGTAAACCCCTCATTTCCTAAGAATCAAATGGTTGGAGTTTTTAATCTAGAACTAGCTCGTTTATATTCATATTTGTTTCAAAAATCAAACAAAAATTTTTCTATCATTCATTCACTGGATGGGTATGATGAAATATCCCTTACTGGAAAAGTTAAAATAATTTCTAATAAATCTGAAAAAATTTTAGAGCCTTTAGATTTTAATTTAAAAGCTCTAGATCCTATATCAATAAAAGGAGGAAAATCAGTTTCTGACTCTGCCAAAATTTTTATGACTATTCTAAACAATAAAGGTACTAATCCCCAAAATAACGTTGCTATAGCAAATTCTGGCGTTGCGATTTCTACAGCTGAGGGTACAAGTATTGAGGATGGAATAGAAAAAGCAAAAGAATCATTAAATTCTGGAAAAGCATTGGAAGCATTTAAAATCTTGAAAAAAATAAGTAAATAATGACCATTCTAGATCAAATAATAGAAACAAAAAAAATTGAGATAGAATTAAATAAAAAAAAGAATTCTTATTCAAAACTAGAAAAATTACCAGGATTTAGTAGATCTACAAATTCACTATGTAAAAAACTGTCTAATAGTGATTTTGGAATTATTGCTGAACATAAAAGAAAATCTCCATCAAAATCTGTAATTAATGAAAAGTGTTTAGTTAATAAAGTTGTAAAAGGATATACAAATGCAGGAGTAAGTGGGATATCTATTCTCACTGATCAAAAATATTTTGGAGGCTCAATAGATGATATGGTTATTGCTAGAAAAAACACCGAGCTGCCTATATTAAGAAAAGAATTTATTATTGATGAATACCAGATTATTGAAGCAAAAGCAATTGGTGCAGATGCAATACTTTTAATTGCATCGTGTTTAAAAAAAAAAACTATAAAAAAGCTTAGCGAATGTTCAAAAAAATTAGACATGGAAGTATTAGTTGAAATTCATAACTTAAATGAATTAGATAATTGTTTAATAGATTCAATAGATATTATTGGAGTTAATAATAGAAATTTAAAAACATTTGACGTTGATATTAAAACTAGCAAAGATTTAGCAAAATTTATTCCAGAAGAATTTATTAAAATTTCAGAAAGTGGAATTTCAAATAAGAAAGAAATTCTAGAACTTAAAAATTATGGTTTTAATGGTTTTTTGATGGGTGAAAATTTTATGAAAGAAAAGAATCCAGGTAAGGAAGCTTTCAATTTTATTAATGACTTAAAAAACTACTAATATGAAATTGAAAGTTTGTGGAATGAAATTTAAAAATAATATTTCTGAAATAAGTAATTTAAATCCAGATTTTATGGGATTTATCTTCTGGCCAAAATCAAAAAGGGTTTTTAGTAAAAAGACAATTAATATTTCAAATGAAATAAAAAAAGTAGGTGTTTTTGTAAATCAAAGTTTTGAATTAATTCATGAAAAAATTGATAACTATAAATTAGACTTTATTCAACTTCATGGAGATGAAACTCCTGAATTCTGTAAAAGATTTGAGTCATACTGCAAGGTTATTAAAGTATTTAATATTGGTAAAGATTTTGATTTTGAAAAACTAAGTCAATTTGAAAAAGTATGTGACTATTTTTTGTTTGATTCAAAAGGAGATTCATATGGAGGGAGTGGAGTAAAATTTAATTGGAAAATATTAGAAAATTATCCTTCTAAAAAATCATTCTTTTTAAGTGGAGGAATAGAGATTAATGACTTAAAAGAGATAGAAAAAATCATTGATTACAATATTCCCCTTAAAGGAATTGACATCAATAGTAAATTTGAAATTAAACCAGGATTAAAGGATATTAGAAAAGTACAGGAACTAATTAATAAAATGAAAAAATGAAAATTTCTTATAATGTAAATAAAAATGGTTATTACGGAGATTTTGGGGGAGCTTTTGTTCCAGAAATGATGCATGCAAATATTGAAGAACTTAAATCTAACTATATAAAAATATCATCTGATGAAAGCTTTGTAAATGAATTTAATGATTTATTAAAAAATTATGTAGGAAGGCCTACTCCACTTTATTTCGCAGAGAGACTTTCTAATAAATATAAAACTAAAATTTATTTAAAAAGAGAAGATTTATGCCATACAGGTGCCCATAAAATTAACAATACTATTGGCCAAATTTTACTAGCTAAGAAATTAGGAAAAAACAGAATAATTGCTGAAACTGGAGCAGGTCAACATGGTGTTGCAACAGCAACTGTCTGTGCTTTAATGGGTGTTAAGTGTATTATATACATGGGTGAAGTTGACATAACAAGACAAGCTCCCAATGTTGCTAGGATGAAAATGCTCGGTGCTGAAGTTAGACCTGCTATTTGTGGAAGTAAAACTCTAAAAGATGCAACAAATGAAGCTATTAGAGATTGGATAAATAATCCTATTGACACACATTATATTATTGGTTCAGTTGTAGGACCACATCCATATCCTGATATGGTCGCTAGATTTCAATCGGTTATTGGAAATGAAGTTAAAAATCAACTAAAAAAAATGGAAGGAAATGAAAACCCTAATTATGTTATAGCTTGTGTTGGTGGAGGGAGTAACGCGGCAGGGATTTTTTATCCTTATCTAGATAATAAAAAAGTCAAAATAATTTGTGTTGAAGCCGCTGGAAAAGGTATTAATTCAGGCGAAAGTGCAGCAACTTCGGTATTAGGAAAGGAAGGAATAATACATGGATCTAAAACACTTTTAATGCAAACCCCTGATGGGCAAATAACAGAGCCCTACTCTATTTCTGCTGGACTTGATTACCCCGGTATTGGCCCAATGCATGCTAATCTATATAGATCTGGTAGAGGAAAATTTATCTCAATAGATGACAAAGATGCCATGAAATGGGGATTAAATCTTTCTAGAATGGAGGGGATTATTCCTGCTATTGAAACTTCTCATGCATTTGCAGTTTTAGATAAAATTAATTTTTTGAAAGATGATGTTATAGTATTTAATTGTTCTGGACGAGGTGATAAAGATCTAGAAACTTATATAGATTATTTTAAACTATAAATCATTAAAACATTTTATACTAATTTTAAAATATTATTCTAAACTTTTTAATAAATTAAAATCCTATGAAAGTCAATAAAATTTTTTTAACACTATTATTTCTAATCACAATTTTTGGATGTGATAAAAAAGTTGAAAATGAAAAAAATGAAAAACTTAATGTTCTTTTTTTGATTGCAGATGATTTAAACTGTGATTTAGGATCATACAACCATCCTCAGGTTATTAGCCCTTCTATTGATAAATTAGCAAGTAAAGGCATTCTTTTTGAAAATGCTCACAATCAGTATCCTTTATGTGGGCCATCTAGAGCTTCTTTTATGACTGGGATGTATGCTGATCAAACAAAAATGACTAATAATAATGTGTTATTAAGAACTACAGTACCTGATGTTATAACAATGGGGCAAAGATTTAGACAACAAGGTTATAGGTCTGTAAGAATTGGAAAAATATATCATTATGATAATCCCAGTTCGATTGGTACTTCCAGCGCAGATGACCTATTTACATGGGATTATACCATAAATCCATATGGAAGAGACAAAGAAGAAGAATATAAAATAAATACTTTGAAAGAAAGACAATATGGAGGCACTTTAAGTTGGCTTGCAGCCGATGGAACTGATGAAGAACAAACTGATGGAATTGGAGCTACTGAGGCTATAGAACAACTTGAAAAGTTTTCAAAAAATGGTCAAAATTTCTTTTTGGCTGTAGGGATGTATAGACCACATGTTCCATTTGTTGCTCCAAAAAAATATTTTGACATGTATGATAGAGATTCAATGGAAATTCTTTATTCTGGAAGTAGTGATGAATATATAAAAACAATTCCAAAACCTGCTGCACTTTCTGTTAGATGGAAAAAGGATCAAATGATATTAAATGATAAATCAAATTTAAAACTTGCTCAAGAAATAAAAGAAGCATACTTTGCCACTACCACATTTATGGATGCTCAAATCGGAAGAATTTTAAAAAAACTTAAGCAAACTGGATTAGATAAAAATACTATAGTTGTCTTTACATCAGATCATGGTTATCATTTGAGCGAACATGGACACTGGCAAAAACAAACTTTATTTGACAATGCAACAAGAATCCCATTAATTTTTTCTGGACCAGGAATTGAAAGCGGTAAAAGAACTAATTCGCCAGTGGAAATGATAGATATTTACCCTACACTAATGGAATTAACTGGAATAGATACACCTGACCATGTAGTTGGGAAAAGCTTAACTCCAATTTTTAAAAATAATAGTGCCTCCATAAGAAATAGTGCCTTAACTCAATGGAGGAATGGTTATTCAATCAAAACAGAAAGATTTAGAATAACTAAGTGGGGAGAAAATGGTGAATTGGGTTATGAACTATATGATCATAATAGTGACAAAGAGGAATTAATAAATCTTGTTAATGACCCGAATTATTTACCAATACTTGACTCCCTGAAAAATGAAATTGATTTTAGAATAGCCGATGCAAGACTTAAACCTAAAGGAGTTGGAAGACAATTTGAACAAAAATCTTATAAAAAAGCACCAAATATAACACCTGGAGATTTATTTGATAAAAACGGTAAAAGAGTTTATTTTAAACCTGCTTATGAATAGAATAAACAAGGCCTTTCAAAATAAGAAAAAGATTCTTTCAATATATTTTACAGCTGGCTATCCAAATCTTTCTGATACTAATTCAATAATTGAAAATCTAGATAAAAATGGAGTAGATATGATTGAAATTGGTCTTCCATTTAGTGATCCTCTTGCAGATGGCCCAACTATACAACAAAGCTCAACAACTGCATTAAAAAATGGAATGACAACTACAAAATTGTTTGGACAATTAAAAGATTTAAGAAAAATAACAAATATCCCAATTATCATTATGGGTTACTTTAATCCTATTATGCAGTACGGAGTTGAATCTTTTTGCAAAGATTGTGAATCTATTGGAATTGATGGTCTAATTATTCCTGATTTGCCCGTAGAAATTTATTATAATTATTATAAAAAAACATTTGAGAAATATAATCTTCTCAATATGTTCTTAATAACGCCTCAAACATCTAATGAAAGAATAAAATTCATTGATAAAATTTCCAATGGTTTTATTTATATGGTTAGTAGTTTTAGTATAACTGGAGCTGTGAATTCTTTTCAAAAAGAACAAAAAGAATACTTTGAAAGAATTAATAAAATGAATTTAAAATCTCCTTTACTAATTGGTTTTGGAATAAGTAATAGACAAACATATAAAGATGCTATAAAATTTAGTCGAGGGGCTATTATTGGTTCAGCTTTTATAAAACACCTTGAAGAAAAAGGAGTTAATAGGATTACTGATTTTATTAAAAAAATAAGAGAATAATTATCTAATAAAAACTAATTCATTTGAATTATCACTCTCTGGTTGGCTAAATGAATATCCTCCATAATCAAATCCTTTTAGATCCTCTTCATTATTAACATCATTATCTAAAATGTATCTAACCATCATTCCTCTTGCCTTTTTAGCATAAAAAGAAATGATTTTTAATTTTCCGTTTTTCATGTCTTTAAAAATAGGCGAAATCATAGTAGTTTTTAATTCCTTTTTATCAATAACAGAAGAATATTCATTACTAGCTAAATTGATAAAAAGTTCATTTTCTTTTATTTCCTCATTTAATTTTTGAGTTATTTTATTTTTCCAAAAATCATATAAATTAGCAGAGCCATTAACATTTAATTTAGTTCCCATTTCTAATCTATATGCTTGAATTAAATCTAATGGTTTCAACAATCCATAAAGACCTGATAATATTCGTAATGATTCTTGAGCAATTTTTATTTGATCTTCCGAAAGACTAAATGAATCTAACCCATTATATACGTCTCCATTAAAAGTAAAAATACTTGGCCTTGCATTAGAAGCATTAAAAGGCGTTTTAAAACTATTATTTCTATTCCAGTTTAATTCAGCAAGTTTATCTGAAATATTCATTAAAGATTTTAATTCAATCGGAGACCTCTTTTTTAATGAATCGTTAATAATTTTAGATTCTGATAAAAAGTCAGGAATTGAAAAACCTTTTGTTGGTAATTCTTTTTCAAAATCAAGTGATTTTGCTGGTGAAATAATAATTTTCATATAATTAATATTTAAATGTAAAATTAAAAAAAATCAAATATTATTGGAATAGTTTTTCCATTTATTAAGACACTTAGTAAAATCATCTGGCAAATCTGATTCGAAGCTCATTTCTTTATTGGATTTAGGATGTAAAAATCCTAATGTTTTGGCATGAAGAGCCTGACGAGGTAAAATATTAAAACAATTTTGGACAAATTGCTTATACTTATTAAAAATAGTTCCTTTTAAAATTTTATCTCCTCCATATCTTTTATCATTAAAAATTGGATGACCAATAAATTTCATGTGTGCTCTAATTTGATGTGTTCTTCCTGTTTCTAATCGACATTCTATAAGTGTAACATAATTAAACCTTTCTAAGACTTTGTAATGGGTTACGGCATTTTTTCCAAAATCTTTATCTTCTGGAACACTCATAATTAATCGATTTTTTGAGTCTCTAGCTAAATTCTCATTAATAGTTCCCTCGTCATTTTCAACAGAACCCCAAACAAGAGCATGATATTTTCTTGTTGAAGATTTTAAATAAAATTGCTTAGCAAGATTAGTCATAGAAAACTCTGTTTTAGCTATTACTAATAACCCACTTGTATCCTTATCGATTCGATGAACTAAACCAGGTCTTCCATCTTTATTAGATGGTAAGTTTTTAAAATGATGAATCAATCCATTTAATAATGTTCCACTGTAATTGCCATGTCCAGGGTGAACTACAATCCCGGGAGGCTTATTTATAACAAGTAAAGACGTGTCTTCATAAACAATGTTTAAAGGCATATCTTCAGCAATCAATAAATTTTCAAATGGAGGGTATGAAAACATAACTTTAGTTATGTCTCCAGGTTTTACTTTATAATTGGATTTAACAGATTTTTGATTAACAAAAATAAATCCGTTTTTAGCAGCATTTTGAATTTTATTTCTTGTAGCATTCTCAATTCTATTCATTAAAAATTTATCAACCCTCAAAGGTTCTTGACCCTTGTCAGCTTGAAATTGATAATGTTCAAATAATTCGTTATTAGAATCTAATGTTTCTTCTTTTTGATTCATTATTTATAGTTTAATTCCATTACCTAGAACTAAATCAATTTTCGATTTCTTTGGAACTAAAAACCCAGGATCAACTTCTTTATTTTCAAAAATAATTTGAATAACCATATCTTTTCCAATATTATCTATTAAGGTAATTTCACCTAATTCTAAATCAGAAGAAAGTAAGGCAGCAATAGCACTTCTTTTAGTGATTTGAATAATATCTGGTATTGCTACATTCCTATAATTTGAAGGGTTTATTGTTAAATAAATTTTTCTATTTTTTTTAACTTTTGAACTTGGATCAGGGATTTGTTCTAAAACAGAAAGTTTGGGAAAATCAGGATTAAAGAATGTGGAATCGGATACTTCAAAATATAAATCATTTTCTTTTAATATTTCTTCGACATCAGAAATCAAAACTCCTTTTAAATCTGGTACAGATATATAATTATTATGATTTGTGGTTATATTCAAAAATAAAAAAACAATAACTACTATTGTAGCAGAAATCACAGAAGCAATAAAAGCTTGCTTCATAAAATATTTGCTAAAAAAATATCTTAATAAATTCATTTGTAATATTCAACAAATATATAAAATATGTCATCTCAGTGTTTTGCCTTAAAATAAATGATATTTTTGTTGATATGAAAAAAAATGTGGCTGTATTAATGGGTGGATATTCGTCTGAATATGAAATTTCTATGAAAAGTGGCCAAGTAGTTTATAACAATTTAGACAAAGACCTTTATAAGGCCTATAGAATAGTTATAACAAAAGATAAATGGTATTACCTGGACAATAAAAACAAAGAATTTAAACTCTCTAGAAATGATTTTTCATTAACAATTGAAAATAAAAAAATAAAATTTGATGTTGCTTTTATTGTAATTCATGGATCTCCTGGTGAAGATGGGGTTTTACAGTCTTATTTTGAATCAATTGGTATACCTTACACCGGATGTGATTCGAATACTTCTGCAATTACATTTAATAAAAGGGATTGTATTTCAATTCTAAAAAAATACAGTATTCCTGCTGCAAATTCTGTTCATTTAAACTATGGTGATAAAATTGAGGAAGAAGAAATAATTAAAAAAATTGGAATTCCATGCTTTGTTAAAGCAAATAAGTCTGGAAGTAGTTTTGGAGTATATAAGGTCAATAAACAAAGTGATTTATTATCATCTATTAATAATTCCTTCAAAATTGATAAAGAAATTTTAATTGAATCTTTTTTAGATGGAACAGAAGTTTCAGTCGGTGTTATGAATTACAAAAAAAATATCAAAGTTTTTGGGATTACAGAACTAGTTACAGAAAATGATTTTTTTGATTATGAAGCTAAATATGAAGGAAAATCTAAAGAAATAACACCTGCTAATATTTCTAAAATTCAAAAAAATAATGTTACTAAAATTGCTAAGAAAATATATAAAAAATTGGGAATAAAAGGTTTATCAAGAAGTGAATTTATTTTTGTTGGTAATACTCCTTATTTTCTTGAATTAAATTCAATTCCTGGGCTAACTAAAGAAAGTATTTTTCCAAAACAAGTTAAAATAAGTGGAATTTCATTAAAAGAATTATTCACTGATATAGTTCAGCAGGCTATCGAATAAATTATTTATATTTAAAAAATGAGAAAAGCAATTTTTCCTGGAACTTTTGACCCTTTTACTTTGGGTCATTTAGATATTTTAAAAAGGAGTCTTGCATTATTTGATGAAATAACCGTTGGAGTA
The DNA here is from genome assembly GCA_964433845.1 of uncultured Flavobacteriaceae bacterium. Classification (GTDB taxonomy): domain Bacteria; phylum Bacteroidota; class Bacteroidia; order Flavobacteriales; family Flavobacteriaceae; genus MAG-121220-bin8. The sequence goes on along the minus strand of CAYSTA010000034.1, from coordinate 1,232 downwards.
GGAAGAAACAGTCAAAAGAAAACAATGTTTAGTGAAGATGAAAGAATTAAATTTATTAAAAACTGTTTCAAAGATGAATCTAGAGTTAAAGTAATGAGTTATCGAGGTTTAACTATAGATTTTTGTAAAAAAGTTGGAGCAAATTTTATTGTACGAGGAATTAGAAATAATGGAGATTTTGAATTTGAAAAAGCTATAGCTAGGACCAATAGAAAACTTTCAAAAATTGAAACTGTATTTTTACTAACATCTGCAAAAACTTCTTTTATTAGCAGCAGTATTGTCAGAGAACTTATTCTAAATAATGGAGATTATAAACCTCTCGTTCCTGATTCAGTTATTATAGATTAGATTTCGAGTAATAATTTAATATTAGGATAAGTATTTTTTATATTTTTTATTTTCGAATTACTTTTCCAAACAACTTTTGTAATTCCTTCTTTATTTTCAGGCTTTAATATATCATCATAATCCGTTTTCATATTAAACCAAGTTGTTTCTTTTAAATAATATTTATTTCCATCTTTAAAAATATGATAAGTATGTTTAAATAAATCTATAATCATAAGATTCTTTACGCCAGTCTCTTCTTCAACCTCACGTAAAGCTGTTTCTTCAATTGATTCTCCTTTATCCCTTTTTCCTTTTGGCAAATCCCATTTATTTCTTCTGTAAATAAATAAAGTTTCATCTTTAGAGTTCTTAACAATTCCTCCACCTGCTCTAACTAACTTTAGTTTTTTTTTAAAATGAGAAATTAATTTATTTGGATTATGATGATATAAAAATATTGTTTTTCGTTTTTTTAATTTTTTTAAAATATCAGCTAGTGATGTTTCTTTTAATGGCAGAACAGTTATTTTTGTACCAAATTGGACTTTATTAGTTAAAACTATTACATTTTGATTGACAAAAACTTTATACATTTGCTTAATGATTCTTGATTCGAATACTGCCAAAAAAACAGCTGATCTTCTACTACAAATTAATGCAATTAAATTGAATCCAAAAAATCCATTTGTATGGGCCAGTGGATGGAAATCTCCTATCTATTGTGATAATCGAGTAATTCTATCTTATCCTCAAATAAGAATTTTTATTAGAGAAGCAATTTCAAAACAAATAGATAAATTATATGGAAAACCTGATTTAATTGCTGGAGTTGCTACTGGTGCAATAGGAATAGGTATGTTGGTTGCAGATATAATGAATTTACCATTTATATATGTTAG
>CAYSTA010000033.1:0-16639 GCA_964433845.1 uncultured Flavobacteriaceae bacterium | reverse complement strand
ATATCCACTTAATTATTTTCATATATAATTAGATTTTAATTGCATCCAGCAATTATTGTTGTAAATGTATAATAATTCGGAACTGAAGCATTTTGATTATTAGCAATATACTTTATGCTAAAAGGGTATATAAAGTTGAAACTAGTTACTTTTTGAGTGAATGCTGCAGCTAGTAAAATAGCATCATTTTCACTATTAAATGTATAAGTTGTGCCATTTAGGACTATTGAAATAGGGTAGTTAAAATCAAAACAAGTGCCATAAACCCCTTTTATTTCATCAAAAGTTAGAGAGCCATATCCACAGTCATTAATTAAAGTTTCAAATTGAGTTTCATTAGAAATGACTTGTTCAGAATTATCATTTGACATCACAACAGAAAAGGGGAATCCCATCCCTGTCATATGTAATTGTTGAGTTTCAGTTAAAATTAATTCTGTAAAATGACTAAAACTAGTAACATTGACTATTGAATTGTCATTGTATTGGATACTAATAGGATATTTAAAATCAAAACATAATTCGGAAGGGATTGTTCCAGAAATTTTATAATCACTATCATTCTGAAAAATCAAATTTTTTATTTTTTTAATTGATTGAATACTCAATCTTAGTGAGAAACTATCTGAATAAGTTAATTTTTCAGATGAATCAAATGATGCGTCCTTACAAGAAAAAATAATTAATGTTATAATTAAAAATTTAGTTAATTTCATTATACAAATATATTAATTCTAAAAAAAAATTATGAAAAAATGGTTTATTATAATAATTTGTTTGACAGCAATAATTTCAAATGCTCAAGAAGATTATTTCCCAACTAAAGAGAATCTAGAAGCAAGAAAATGGTTTGAAGAAGCAAAATTTGGACTTTTTATACATTGGGGAGTTTATAGTGTTTTAGGAGATGGCGAATGGGTAATGAACAATCAAAATATTTCAATAAAAGAATATGAAAGATTACCTGGCTTTTTCAATCCAATTGAATTTGATGCTGATGAATGGGTTAAAATGGCAAAAGAAGCTGGAATGAAATATATTACAATAACAAGTAGGCACCATGATGGGTTTTCAATGTTTGACTCTGCTGCCTCTGATTATAATATAGTTGATAAAACTCCTTATGGAAAAGATGTTTTAAAAATGCTCTCCGATGCATGTAGAAAAGAGGGGATTAAATTATTTTTTTATTATTCTCAACTGGATTGGTATAGAGATGATTACTTTCCTAGAGGAAGAACAGGTAATGGGATTAGTGGAAGAGGAGAGGGTGATTGGAATGATTATATAGAATTCATGAAAGTTCAGCTTACAGAGTTGCTTACAAACTATGGCGAAATTGGTGGAATATGGTTTGATGGTCAGTGGGATCAACATGAATGGGATGGGAAAAGATTTGGAAAATTAAAAGCAGATTTTAAACTTAAGGAAGTTTATGAATTAATTCATAAACTCCAGCCTCAAGCCTTAATTGGAAGTAATCATCATTTAGCTCCAAATCCTGGTGAGGATTTTCAAATGTTTGAAAAAGATCTCCCTGGTAAAGGAACAAAGGATTTTGCTACTTCAGCTGATGATATTGGGAATTTACCTTTAGAAGTATGTGAAACAATAAATGGTTCCTGGGGATTTAATTTAAAAGACAGAAAACATAAATCTGAAAAGGAACTTGTACAATATTTAGTAAAAGCCGCAGGATATGGAAGTAATCTTCTTCTAAATGTTGGCCCAATGCCAAATGGTAAAATCCAAGAGGAGCATGTTGAATCTCTTAAAAAAATAGGAAATTGGGTTAAACAAAATGGACAAACAATATATAATACGAAAAGAGGCCCAATAGCTCCTAGTGATGAAATAGCTTCGACTCAAAATGGTAATATTGTATATATTCACTTATTAGATAATAAAAAATCAGAATATAATATTGAAGGATTTAAATCAAAATTTAAAAAAATCACTTATTTGCGTTCAGGGAATAAAGTATCAATTAAAAAATCTAAAGAAGGTTTATCTATTCGTTTAGATGATAAAGAAATAGATCATATAGATACCATTCTCAAAATGGAATTATGATTCGTTCCTTAATTTTTATTTTCGTTTTTTTTGTTTCATGCTCTCCACTTAAAAAGTATGAGGATACCGGTGAAAAATGGGAAAAAGAAATAATAAAGCTTGAATCTCTTGACCAAAAAGAAAATTATAGTAATAATGCCATATTATTTATTGGAAGTTCAAGTATAAGACTTTGGAAATCAATAAAACAGGACTTAGCTCCTTATGAACCAATAAAAAGAGGGTACGGAGGGGCGCGTTATTCTGATTTAATTCATTTTACTGATAGACTTGTCTCTCCACATAAAGTAAAAGCAGTTGGTGTTTTTGTTGCTAATGATATAACCGGCGGAATAAATGATTTATCTCCAAAAGAAGTGCTCAATTTGGTGAAATTTATCGTTAAGAAAATTCGAAAAAGTCACAAAAATAAACCCATATTTTTTATAGAAACAACTCCCACTTCAAAAAGATGGAAAGTTTGGAATAAAATATCAAAAGCAAATGATTTAATTAAAAATTTTTCCTCTAATAATAGTAATATTTTTTATATAGATACTCGATCTTTTTATATCACATCAAATGGAATTCCTAGTGATGATTTTTTTATTAAAGACAAACTTCATCTAAATAGTAAAGGATACAAATTATGGGCTAAAATTATAAAAGAAAGTTTTGACAAAAATCTTAATTAGAAAATAATTTTGGAAGGACTCCATGTTTCTTTATCTCCAACTATTCCTTTACTAGAATTTAGGACTTCCATGCTTACAGGAATTACCTTAATAAGAATTGCATTTTTATCAATATCCTTGTAATGAGGAGTCCATTCTTTTTTCCAATATTTTTTTTTAATATCCAAATCTCGAATTAAAAAAGATTTTCCTTTAATAGTAACATAACCATTAGGATTTTGAAAGGTTAGTGTTGCCTTTTTGTTATTTTTAATTTCAGAAACTTTTCGACTTTTTGGATTAGTAACTAGGTATACTATAAAATCATTATTTGGGATAAATGGATCCATAATTCTCGAAGAGGGACCTCCACTATTATCAATAGTGCTAAAAACACATGTTTTAGATTCATCAATAATTAATTTTGCCGTGTCCTTTAAAAAAGAATCTGAATAATCCTGAGAATAATTAATTTGAAAAAAAATAATTGCAATAAAAAATAAAATTTTTCTCATTTTTAATTGAAAATGTATTTGATAATTAATACTAAAAATATAAAAAGAATTATAAGAAAACCTCTCTAAAAACTTGTTTTTTGTATGAGGCAGGTCAATACTTGTCAACAGGTTAAAAAAAAAGTATAAAAATCTACTTCTGTTTCTTCTCTATAAAATTAAGGTCATATAAAAAACTTTATAACTGTAAAATTCATAAAAATTGTTAATCACAAATAATTGATTATCAGCATTTTATGTATTTAAAAACAATTTTAAGTTCTTAAAATTTGTAAACTTATCTGATTAAATGGTGATAGAAAATGAATTTTTTATGGTTTATTAAAAAAAAGTAATTAACAAATATTTTTTCCAGAGAAGAAAAAAAAATTCCAGATAAGAGATTTTTTTGTAGCTTAGAGCAAAATAACGTTTAACTTAAATTATAATAATGGGATACAAACACACAAACAGTAAAGGAAATACATATTTCCTACATTCTAAAGATGTACAATTAAAAGGTGGAAGAAATCAAACTATCTATTATTTCGCAAAAGACCAAAGAGCTGAAGCTTGTGATCTTCCTGCAGGAAAAACAGTAGTTGAAAGCCCAAAAACTGGACTTCCTTTTGTAAAAGGAAAATAACTTAGGATTATCAACTAATCAAAAAAAACCCTCCACTTGGAGGGTTTTTTTATTTAATAATATTATTTTCTAATAGAATTGACCTAATAAAATTGTGCTTTACAGTTAATGGGTCACCAAAACCGTTAGTTTTTCCTAGATCAATATTTATTGATGAACTAATTTGTTCAATTGTTAATCCTTTTTTGTGTCCTGATATAGTGGTATCGTAATAAAGCTGTAGATCATCTCTCATTTTTTTTACTCCCTCAAAGTTTGTTAGACCTCCATGACCAGGAATAATGATAGTGTCTTCATCACAGATTTCAGCTATATGGGTCAATGTTTTAATAAAACCCTTTATGCTTCCGCCATTTGTTATGTCAATAAACGGAAGTCCATAAAGAATAAATGAATCTCCAGTATGAACTACATTAGCTTTATTAAACTTGATAATACTATCTCCATCAGTATGTCCTTGTCCGAAGTAATGAATACTAATTGTTTCATTACCTTCATGTAGATTCATCGTATTTTCATAAGTGACGGTAGGCAATTCATCCATTTCATGAGCGGGGACATTGAAATTTTCCAATAAATCAAATATCCCACCATAAGCAGTGGTAATTTCCGCTTGCCTTGTTCTAACATTATGATGTGAAACAATTGGAATTCCTTTTTTCCCGTAATACCTATTTCCATCTGCGTGATCAAAATGATAATGAGTGTTAATTATATATTTAATTGGTTTATTTGAAATTTTAGCAATTGCTTCATTAAGTAATTCTTCAATAATTTCAAATGAATCATCAATCATAATAATTCCATTTTCACCAACAAAAACTCCCACATTCCCGAAGCCTCCACCAATACCTTCAATCATGTAAATATTGTCTTTAACTTGGGTTGTCTTCATTGACATTTCATCAGGATTTAACCAATTGTAGTATTTATCAAAACTGATTTCTTGTGCGTAAAATATAAATGGAAAAAAAAAGAAAAGTATAAATTTTTTCATGTTATTATTTTTAAAATTATTCTACTATTTGAGCTATGAATTCTCCATTATAAGTTACTAACTCTCCCATTGATTTTAGAATTTTTTGTCTTCCTTTTTCTTCGAAACGAGCATCTAAACCATCCCTTATTACACCAGGAAGGAAAGTATCAGCTTGAGACATTGAATCAAAATGCCATACAATAGAAATATCATTTCCAGTTCCATCATTAACAAATGGCATAATTACGCTATAATCAACAGCAAAATCAGATTCTGCCCAATTATTCAAAATTTTTAAAAAATCCCACATTTTGCCTTGTTTTACATCTAGCTGTTGAATTTTTAAAAATTTTGTTGGTGTTTCTCCAGATTTAAAATCATATACCTTTCTGTTTGCAAGGTGAGACAGTACACGATAATAATTTGATGGAGTATTTATATGATTAACTCCTTTATCATTAACATAAGGTTGTACATTTTCTTGCCAATGTTCTTGATGGCCATCAATTTGCAATTTATTATCTAAATATTCCATGCTCATTGGGCCTTCAATCCATTGATATTGTCCTGCATATTTTCCAGATGAAATATATCTAACAAATGTGTTTACACCAGGAACTTTATTATGGTAAATTTCATTGTGTTCCTTAATATTTTTTAAGAAGTTACTCATTTCATGATTTTTAGGCTGCATATGAATTACTTCAAAAAAGGGCAATTTTTCTTCAGGCCAATCAAAATCAGCCATGATCTCATTTGAAGGATTTGTTTGGCAACCAAGAAAAATAGTTGCAAAAAGTAATAAAATTATTTTTTTCATAATGTTATATTTTAATTTATTAATCTAATATAAAAATTATACTTCACAAACCTACTTTATAGAATGTTTTTCTGTTTCACAAGTCTCATGAACCTCAGATATGAATGGTTTTATATGAATGTGTTCTTTTGGGATTAGATAACTAGCTGTAAGCTCTAATGCCATAGCAATAAAAGCTATAGAAGCCGTGATATAGGCATTTTCATATATTGCTGAAAGGAACTCTAATAAGTGGAAAAAAGAATGAATTCTTAGTCCTAGTCTAACTAGGTTAATTAAATTTTTTTTCATTTTCTATAATTAATTTTAACCAATAAAAATAATTACAAAAATTGAATTTTTAATTTTTTTTTAACACGAACAATTTTCGCAAGTACATGTTTCACACGTGCAGTCAGAGCAATTTCCGTTTTTACAGCAATCACATTGACAAGAGCAAGTAGATTTATTCATAACCTTAATTTGCTCTAAGTTAGTCAATTATATAATTACTTTAATGAAATTAATTTTCACATTCACCCATTTCAAATTGTATTACACCTCTTTTAATGGCTTCACATTCATTAGTATATGTTTTATTATTGCAGCCACAAACTGGCTCATACTCTTTTGTACAAATAATACTCATATCAATTAAATCCTCTCTAACGCAACTAACTTCTTTACTCGAACAAGAATAATAGCTGCATAAGAACACAATCAAAAGAATTATTTTTTTTACTAATCCAATTGCAAGCAAATGTTTGTATTTATTTTTAAAAAAATCTAATTTCATGTTTATAAATTTAGCACTTAATCTCAAATTTTATGCCATAACTCCCATACTAAAAAGTTAATTATTTTAGTCTAATGAAAAAATTGTTTTTATTAAGTTATTTATTACTCAGTTTAAACCTATTATATGGCCAAACTTTATATGCCCAAACTGATTCAAAAAAGAACTATCTAGTTAATACCATTGCATTTTATAACGTTGAGAATTTATTTGATACAATAAATGATCCTAAAACATGGGATGACGACAGAACCCCAAAAGGCAAAGACAGATGGACGAGTATAATTTATAACAAGAAAATAGAAAATATAGCTAGGGTAATATCTGATATTGGTTCTGAACTTACAAACTCTAGTCCATCAATAATTGGACTATGTGAAATTGAAAACAAAAGAGTCTTAATTGATCTTATTAAAACCAAATCATTAATCAATGAAAATTATGGGATAGTTCATTTTGATTCGCCTGATGAAAGGGGGGTCGATGTTGCTATGCTTTTTAAAACAAATAGATTTAGGCCTACACAAGCAAAAACATTTCCATTATTTTTAAAAAAATCTAATGGAGAAATTGATTATACTAGAGATCATTTGCTAGTTTCAGGATATTTAGATAATGAACTAATACATTTTATTATTAATCACTGGCCAAGCAGGTCTGGAGGGCAAATGAAAAGCGAACCTAGTAGAATTTTAGCTGGGAAACTTAATAAGAAAATTATTGATTCTATTTTGCTTTCTAGCCCAAAAGCTAAAATAATCAGTATGGGAGATTTTAATGATAATCCTGGAGACAAAAGTATAAAGCCTATTTTAAATACAGTTTTTAAAAAAACTAAAATTAAAAATGGACAACTCTATAATCCTATGGAAGAATTGTTTAAAAAAGGATATGGATCATATAAATATAGAGGAAAGTGGGAGATGATTGATCAGTTTATGCTTTCTAAAAGTTTAGTTGAAGATAAAAATGGATTGTTTTTTTTAAAAGCTGCAGTATTTAGTAAAAAATACATGATTAATCCAAGCGGAAAATATGAGGGTTATCCTTATAAAAGTTTTGCTGGCGGAAAATTTTTAAATGGGTATAGTGATCATTTTCCCATTTACCTTTACTTAGCAAAGGCCTTTTGAAATTAAAAACTTAAAATGATACAAATATTTATAACAGGAGGAACTTTTGATAAAAGCTATAACTATAAGAATGGAGAATTATTCTTTGAAAAAACTCACCTTCCCGAAATGTTAAAGAGAAGTAGATGTCGTTTAAAAGTTTCCGTAGAAACACTTATGATGATTGATAGCCTAGAAATGAACTCTTCTCACATAAATAGTATCATTTCTAAATGTAAAGAAAGTTTGTCAAACAAAATCGTAATAACACACGGAACCGATAGGATGGTCCGAACTGCCAAAGCGCTTGCAAAGGCCAAAATAAATGATAAAACTATAATCTTAACTGGAGCCATGATCCCTTATGAATTTGGAAGCTCTTCAGATGGATTTTTTAATTTAGGTTGTGCATTGTCTTATGTTCAAACATTACAATATGGTGTTTATATAACAATGCAAGGGCAATATTTCAAGTGGAATGAGGTTGTAAAAAATTCTAAAAAAGGATTATTTGAAAAAATATAAATCTTTCAAATTACACTTTCTATATAATTTATAATTTTTTCTTTTTCAGATGAAGATTTCTCTAAAATTTCTTTAGCTTTTTTTAAAATGCCCTTATCATTTGAAAGCTCTTTTAAATTAATCTTTACATTTAAAAAAGCCCCATATATTGCAGTATAGACACATAAACATGCAACTCCTGTATCAGATATTGAGTTTTTATTGCCCTCTTTAGCTAGCTTATAAATCAATGAATAACTCTCGAATGATTTTTCCATTACTCTTAAAGGAACTTGAGCAGCATAAATTGTAGCGTCATTTATTGTCTGTAATCTTTCTTTTTTCTCTTTCACTGAATTATTAGGAAGTTTAAAAGCCATCATTATCTTATTAAAAGCGTTAGTATCTTCATCAACTAAAAACAATAACTCTTCTCTTATAATATTGATTTTGTTTGCTATCTCGCTAAATTTGTCAACCTTATCTTCCCACCCTCTTTTATTAGCTGATAAGTTTGAAACCATTAGTCCAAGAGAAGTCCCCAAAGAACCAACATAAGCAGAAACCGACCCTCCTCCAGGTGCGGGAGATTCTCTAGAAACTTCATCTGAGAATTCATTAGCCGTTAGATCTAAAATACTATTATTATCATTTTTTAAACTCTTCAAATAATATTCAATTATATTTTTTTCCGGAATAAATTTTTTAACCTGATTGAGCCCTAAAGATTCTATAGCTATATCAATTATATCAGATTCAGGTATTCCAATTGATCTGTTTTGTTTTTTTAAAAAATATTTTCCTGCATCAAGCATTGATTTTAATGGTATAAGTCCTACTATTTCAGATCCTGTAACTCTAACTCCTCGTTTGTTTGCTTTCTGGATTATCTCATCAAAAACCACATGAATGGGGGTAGCTGTTATATTAGTGAGATTCATTGAAATTTGGGAAATTCCAAATTCCTCTATATACCACCCTATTGCCTTAACATGTTTTAAAGATCCAGGAATTGTTTCAGGGTTTCCTTTTTTATCTTTTACTATTTCTCCAATAACTGGATGTCCTGTTCTTTTTATCCTTCCCTTTTCGCGTACATCAAAAGCTATAGCATTGGCTAATCTTGTAGATTTTGTATTTAAATTAACATTATACGCAATTAAAAAATCTCTAACTCCGATAGCAAGCGCTCCTGACTTTTTATTAAATAATTTAGTTCCATAATCAGGCATCCATTCCTTTTTTGAGAGCTTATCTTTTAAACCTTCATATTCACCTGATCTAATATTAGCTAAATTTTTTCTCGTCTTATTTTTAGCAGCATGTTCATATAAGTAAACAGGTATTTTTAACTCATTTGCCACTTTTTTTGCCAATTTATTTGCATATGGAATAAGCTCATCCAATGAAATATTTGCAACAGGAACTAATGGACAAACATCTGTAGCTCCAAATCTAGGATGTTCACCTTTGTGTTTAGACATATCTATTTTTTGCGAAGCAGTTTTAATAGCATTAAAGGCTGCATTAATAACAGAATCAGGATCACCAACAAATGTCATTACTGTTCTATTTGTAGCTTTTCCTGGATCAACATTTAATAAATTAACGCCTTTAGTATTTGAGATTGCCCCTGAAATAGAGTTTATTATTTCCTTATCATTTCCTTCAGAAAAATTTGGTACACATTCAACTATTTGAGTCATAAATTCAAAATTTATTATTATAAACCTTCCCTCTTTTACAAATAAAAGATGGTTTGATTTTTCCTTGATTATATAATATCTCCTTGTAATCTAAAATATTAAATCCTATAAAATCAGCAATTTTATTTTTTTCTATTACTCCTCTATCTTTAAGGCCTAATGCATTAGCCGCTCTAAAAGAAATAGCAGAAAATACTTCTGCATTAGTAAGTTTTTCATTCACAGCTAGAATAGAGGCTTGTGTTAATAGATCGCCCATAGGAGCTGACCCAGGATTCCAATCTGTAGCTATTGCTAAACAACACCCATGGTCTAAAATTTTTCTTGCAGGCGCAAAAGGTAATCCAATACCTATACTACAGCCAGGCAAAACTACTGCTGCAGTTTTAGATTTTGACAGATATTTTATCTCTGTGTCATTTATTACTTCTAAATGATCAACTGATATAGATTTGCTTTCAACTGCTACATTTAAACCGCCACTAGTAAATTGATTGCCATGAACCAAAGTATCAAATCCTTTTTCATTTGCTAATTTTAAAAATGCCTTTGATTCTTCAACATTAAATGCTCCTTCCTCAATAAAAATATCTACTCTATTAGATAGTTTATCTTTTTTAATTGAAGGCAATAGATCATTTATTATAGAGCTTAAATACATTTCAGATGATATGTCTTCATTTTTAGGTGGCACATGTGCTGCCAAACATGTACTAACTAAATCATAAGGATTATTATTATCTATATCCTTTATAATTTTTAACATTCTTATTTCATTTTCAAAATCTTTCCCATATCCACTTTTAACCTCACATGTCAAAACCCCTTCTGAAAAATGTCTATTCAGCCTGTTCTCAGTTAATTTTTTCAATTCATCATAGCTGGATAATGCTGTTTTCTCCATAGTATCGTAAATTCCTCCTCCTTCGGCAAGAATTTGCTGGTAAGATATGCCTTCAATTTTTTTTGAATGTTCATTTGCTCTTGATCCAGCAAAACAAACGTGAGTATGACAATCAATAAATCCGGGTAATAAAACATGAGGAGAAGTAATTTCAAAAACCTCATCACACTCACTTTTTAAAATTGAAAATTTTCCAATTTCAACAATTAATTCTTTTTCAACTAAAATACCACCATCATAAATAATTTCTAAATCTTTATCAAAAATTGGCCCATTCAAAGGAAGATTTGACATCGTAATTATTTGCGCAAAAGGGCCAAAAAGAGTTCTCAATTTTATATTTCTAAGTTAAACTTGTTTAAATTATCATTTGCACTACTATATCCTGCATCGCTATGCCTAATTATCCCAAGTGCTGGATCATTATATAAAACTCTTTTTATACAAGACTCCGCACGATCACTTCCATCAGCCAAAATCACCATACCTGCATGCTGTGAATATCCCATTCCTACTCCACCTCCATGATGAAATGAAACCCAAGTTGCTCCTCCAGCAGTATTGGACATTAAATTTAATAACGGCCAATCAGAAACAGCATCCGATCCATCAAGCATTCCTTCCGTCTCACGATTTGGAGAGGCTACTGATCCACAATCCAAATGATCTCTACCTATAACAATTGGAGCCGATATTTTTCCTTGTTTTACCAAGTTATTAAAAATTAATCCAGCTTTTTCCCTTTCGCCCATCCCCAACCAACATATTCTACAGGGCAATCCTTGAAATTTAACTTTTTTTCTTGCTTCCTCAAGCCACCTTATCATATTTTTGTTTTCAGGAAATGCTTCAATTAAAGCTTTGTCGGTGGTGTAAATATCTTCAGGATTTCCTGATAGGGCTGCCCATCTAAATGGTCCTTTTCCCTCACAAAACAATGGTCTAATATAATCAGGCACAAAACCGTTAAAGTCAAAAGCATTATTAGCTCCTCCTTGTTTTGCAAATTCTCTTAAATTATTCCCATAGTCAAAAGTAATTGCACCCATTGATTTCATGTTAAGCATAAAATTAACATGCCTTGCCATGCTCTTAAGAGATCTATCTTTATATTCTGAAGGATTACTCTTTCTTAAATTAATTGCCTCTTCTAGCGATATTCCATTAGGTACATAGCCATTAATTGGATCATGTGAAGATGTTTGATCAGTTAAAATATCAGGTACAATATTGTCGTTTAAAAGTTTTTCCAGCATATCCCCAATATCACTGACCAAGCCTACTGAAATGTTTTCCCCTTTTAGTTTAGCTTCCATAACTATATCTCTAGCCTCTTCATAGGAATATGTCATTTTATCAATATAATTTGTAGCTAATCTCTTTTCAATTCTTTTAGGATCAATATCTGCCCCCAAAAATGTTGCGCCTGCCATTGTTGCTGCAAGTGGTTGAGCACCACCCATGCCTCCTAATCCTCCAGAAACCAGCAATTTATTTCTTAAAGAACCATCAAAATGTTTATTAGCACATGAAACAAATGTTTCATACGTTCCTTGTAATATCCCTTGAGTACCAATATAAATCCAACTGCCCGCTGTCATTTGACCATACATAATTAGTCCATTCTCTTTTAATTTGTCAAATTCTTCCCAAGTAGCCCATGCAGGCACCAAATTTGAATTTGCAATTAAAACCCTTGGAGCTTCACTATGAGTTCTTACTTTCCCTACTGGTTTACCTGATTGTATAAGTAGGCTTTCATCATTTTCTAAATCCAAAAGCATTTTAATTATTTTCTCTACTGACTCAACGTTTCTAGCAGCTTGTCCTGATCCCCCATAGACTATCAGGTTATTTGGATCTTCAGCAACATCTGCATTTAAATTATTTAGCAGCATCCTTAGAGGAGCCTCTGTCTGCCAACTTTTTGCATTTAATTTATTTCCAGTTGGAGAAAAATAGTTTGGATGATTTGCATATTTTTTTAAAAAAGATGTATAATCCATAAATTTTATGAGGTTAGTTCAATTAATTTTTTTGACTTAATAATCTCAATTGCATTTTCGATATCACTTGTAAATATTCTATCTTCCTTACAATGTTTAATTTTGGATCGAATATAATTGTAACATTTATCAACCTTCAATCCAGATTTTAAAGGATTATAAAAATCTAATGCCTGAACAGAGCAAAGAAGTTCAATTGCTAAAATTTTTTCTAAATTTTCAATAACTCTTAAAAATTTAACAGCACCTATCGAACCCATACTAACATGATCTTCTTGTCCTAATGAGGTGGTGATAGAGTCTGCGCTTGCAGGAAAGCATAAATTTTTATTTTCACTTGATAAGGCTGCTGTAGTATATTGCAAAATCATAAAGCCTGAATTTACTCCACTATTCTTAATTAAAAATTTTGGAACAATCTCATTTCCCTTAAGCATTAAATATACACGTCTGTCTGAAATATTTCCTATTTCTGAAGCTGCTATTACTGCATAGTCAATTGGTATGGCTAGAGGTTGACCATGAAAATTTCCTCCACTAATAATTTCATTCTCACTTATTACTATTGGATTGTCTGTTACTGAGTTTAACTCTATTTCTAACATTTCATTTAAGTGGAAGTACGCATCCCAACTTGCTCCATGAACTTGAGGAATACACCTTATAGAATAAGGGTCTTGAACTCTATCGCAATTTTTGTGAGATTCTAATATTTCCGAACCTTTTAGCAAGTCTCTAATAGTATTAGTCACCATTAAAGAACCTTTGAATGGTCTTAATTTTTGAATTTTTTTACTAAATGGTTTTATAGAACCTTGAACACTTTCCAAACTAAATGCTGAAATAATATCTGCATTAATTAAACAGTTCTTAAATTTTTCTAATGCATAACAAGCGTATGCTGAAATAAACTGAGTGCCATTAATCAGTGCTAATCCTTCCTTTTCCTTTAAAACTATGGGACTTATTTTTTCTTTTTGCAAAGCTTCCTTAGTTTTTACCTTTTTGCCTTTATACATAACCTCACCCAATCCTATCAATGGAAGGAATAAATGAGCCAATGGAGCTAAATCTCCAGATGCACCAACAGAGCCCTGTGATGGGATAATTGGAATAATATTTTTTTCAATATGCCAACAAATTCTTTTAATTACTTCAAAACTTATTCCAGAAAAACCTTTACACAAAGAATGTACTTTTAAAATCATCATAAGCTTAGAAATTTCTAATGGTGCATTCTCTCCAACTCCAACTGCATGACTTTTTAATAGGTTTTCTTGTAATAATTTTGAATCCTCATCAGAAATTATGGTATTACATAATTCTCCTATACCAGTATTAACTCCATATATTCTACTTGATGATTCTAAAACATTTAATATGCTTTGTCTAGATTTTTTGATTTTACTTATCTCTTCATCCCGAATTTCACAAATCAAATTATCCTCTAAAATCATCTGTGCTAATTGACATGTAAGCGTATCTCTCCCGTATGAAAATTTCTTTAAAGACATATTAAAATAAAGTTTACTAAATATACAAATTCTGGAGTTGAATGAAATTGTTTTATTAACTTTAAAAAACTCATTTAATTCTAAAATCATGAATAAATTATCTAAAGATGACATCCCTAAACTTGGAAAAAAAATCAATCAATTAAAGAAGAAAATTTCAAGATCTGAAATCAGTGGGAAAATGGAAAAAGTTGAATTTAGAAAAATGCGAATTAAAAAAATTAAGAATCAAATAAATGAAATTCTTAAAAAGAAAAAATCCAAAATGTTATGAAAAAAATATATATGCTTATGTGTTTATTAGGGATTGTTTTCCCTTACTACCATTTAATAAAATTTCTCTCATCAAATAATTGGGCTATGGATGGATTTTGGACTGAAATATTTTCATCTCACCCTGTATCAATGATTTCGATGGACTTAACTATTGCAGCCTTGTCTTTTTTAATATTTATTCTATATCAATTCAAAACAAAAAAATTAAATCCTACAAAATATTTAATTGCTCTTTTTTGTGTAGGTTTTTCATTAGCAATGCCTCTTTATCTTTACGATAATCATAATTAAATTTTATTACTTGTTATATAATTATACCAAAGAATTTCGTTATAATTTAAAACTGGCATATCCCGTAATGTTAGGAATGGTGGGGCATATGACTGTTGCTTTTGTAGATAATGTAATGGTGGGTCAATTGGGGGCCGCAGAATTAGCAGCAGTTTCTCTTGGTAATAGTTTTTTCTTTATAGCCATGTCCTTAGCAATAGGATTTGCAACAGCAATTACACCAATTGTTGCAGAAGCAGACTCTTCAAAAAATATAATGGGGGTTAAAGATGCGCTTAAGCATGGTTTAATATTGTGCTCTATTATGGGAGTTTCTCTATACTTATTATTAATGCTAGTAAAGCCAATAATGTTTGAAATGAATCAACCATTAGAGGTTGTTAAATTAGCAATACCATATCTAAATTTCATTGCTCTATCAATAATTCCACTAACTATTTTTGAAGCATTAAAAAGATTTTCTGATGGACTATCCAACACAAAATATCCTATGTATGCTACTATTTTAGCTAACGTAATAAACATTACTCTTAATTATCTATTAATATTTGGATACTATGGATTTCCAAAATTAGGTATTACTGGAGCTGCAATTGGAACTTTGGTTTCAAGAATTATTATGGCAATTTTCTTATGGATTATTTTTATAAATAAAGCAAAATTCAAACAATACATTGTTAATTTAAATTTTAAAATAATTAATAGTTCCATTTTTAAAAAAATAATTGATTTAGGATTCCCATCGGCATTGCAGATGCTTTTTGAAGTAGGGATTTTTACTAGTGCAATTTGGCTTAGTGGTGTATTAGGCAAAAATTTTCAAGCAGCAAATCAAATAGCTTTTAATTTATCAGCAATGACATTTATGATTGGTGTTGGATTAAATGTAGCCGCTATGATTCGGGTAGGAAATCAAAAAGGATTAGCTGATTTTGTGTCATTAAGAAGAATTGCATTTTCCATTTTTTTGTTGGTTATATTAATTGAAATAGTTTTTGCTTTTATGTTTTTTACTTTAAGAGATTGGCTCCCCACACTATATCTTGATACAGAAAATGTTGCTAAACTAATTGAAAATCAAGAGGTAATTATGATAGCTTCTGAGCTATTAATAATTGTAGCTCTATTTCAAATTTTTGATGGATTACAAGTAGTTATATTAGGGGCATTGAGGGGAATGCAGGATGTGAAAATTCCAACGATAATGACTTTTATAGCATATTGGTTAATAGGATTCCCGATATGTTATTATTTAGGACTTTACACTCCCTTGAAAAGCACAGGAATATGGATCGGGTTACTTTCAGGACTAGCTTCCGCTTCCATCATGCTGTATATAAGATTCAACTATTTGACTAAAAAACTAATCGTTAATAATAAAATTGATTAAATCCAAACATCATTTTCGGAAGTTAATTCGCTTGCTTCTAAGTCACCAGTATTTACAACGCCTCTAGGTTCAATTAATAAGATTTTTGCTTCATTTTCTGCGCATGGTTTGTGTTCTAATCCTTTTGGAACAACATACATCTCCCCCTCTTTTAAGTCAACATGGCCTTCTCTAAATTTTATTGTCAAATTCCCTTCTAACACAACAAATGTTTCGTCGGTTTCATTATGACAATGCCATTGAAAATCTCCTTTAATTTTAGCTAGCTTGAATTGGTAATCATTCATTTCGGCAACAACTTTTGGTGACCAATAGTCATTGAATAAACTATACTTCTGTTTAAAATTAATTGCTTTGAAGTTCATTTTATTTTTTTACTACAATATATTAAAATTATGAGTCACAATTTTTATATAAATTTGTCAAAAAAAATTATGGCAGGCTCACATCTTTCACTTAGATCAGGGAATCCAGCATTGGGTTCAAATACATTTAA
>CAYSTA010000032.1:0-17202 GCA_964433845.1 uncultured Flavobacteriaceae bacterium | reverse complement strand
TACATTTGTAAACTATAAAATAACAGATGATTTACAGATTTAGAGTTATACTAGACAATGATACAGAAGATAATATTTTTAGAGATATTGAAATTAAAGATAATAGTACTTTTGAAGATCTACATTATACAATCATTAGTTCCTTTAATTTACATGGTAAAGAACTGGCAGCTTTTTATATAAGTAATGATAATTGGGAACAAGGAGAAGAAATAGCTTTAGATGGTTTTACTGAGAAAAATCAAATTTTAATGAGTGAAACTAATTTAAAAACTATTATAAATGAAAATCAAAAAAAATTCATTTATGTGTATGACTTTTTAAAACTATGGACATTTTTTGTAGAAATATTTGAAATTACTAAAGAAAAAAAAGATGCGATTTATCCAAAAAATATTTTTTCTAATGGAAATTTACCCAAGGAAGCTCCAGAAAAGCAATTTGTAGCAGAAGAAAATGAAGATAGTATTGAAGATGAAGATTTAGACTATAATAACTTTGATGATTATTATTAATCTACACTCAACATTTCATGATTCTCATAATTACGTAAAATATAATCAAAAGAAGCTTTCATAATTTGTCCCATATTGGTAACCCTTTTAAAATTTTTATCATGGGTCAAATTATAAATTTGCTGAGATAATATTTTAATATTTTTTTTATTTGAAATATTATCATTTAACATACACTTAAGTATTTTTTTTGATCTAGTTGCTGAACTTAAGATTCTTTTAGCAATAATAGACCTCTCCTCAATTTTATATTGATCAACTGAACTTTTTTGTAATTTTTCCTTGACTACTTCCATTATTCTTTTGTTCTCTTTAAAAAACTGAGGTCTATATATTTGTAAGTTTCCTTCATAACATTGTTGATCAAAATCAATTGCTCTTATCTTATAAACAACTTGATCAAAATCATGTGTAGGAATAATAACATAATTATATGATCTCATATCTCCTAATAGGCGAATCATACATCTTTCATTAAATTTTACAAACTCTTTAGCAATTTGTGATCTTTCTAAATCATTGCATTTAGGTAAGAAATCATCAAAAAATTCATCTCCAGGAATTCCTGTAATATGTTCTTCAATCAATGTATTTTCAAAAACCAAGAAATTTAAATTATGCGGAGATAAAATATGTTCCAATTCTAAACCATAAACTCTAGATGCATCTGCTTTTTTAACATAGAAATAAGTAAAATTATCATTTAAAATATTTCTAATTTTTACCCTGAAAGGCTTAGAGTTTCCAAAAGTACAGTAGTCGATGGCATCAACATTTAAGAACTTAGTATTATCTGTGTTACCATCAGAATGCAATAAGTTATAAACTTTTTTTAAATTTTCATCAATTTCTTTTCTTTCAAAATCTGAATAAAATACTCGAACCCATAATGTATCTACATCCTTATTATTATAGACTGAAACTGAGCCTGCAAATCTTTTTAAATCTTCATAAAAAACAGGAATAATTATTTTTCTATTATATGAATTTAAATAATTATCTAAAACCTTATTTATTTTATAAGAAGGTTTCTTTTTTGACATTAATTTATTATTCATATAATATTTTTTTTCAAAGTTAACTTATTTATTATTTTAGAAAGTTATTGTCTTAAATTTGACTAAAGTTAATTTTTATTTTGTTTGATTTACAATCTAAATATAACCCTACAGGAGATCAACCTGAAGCAATTAAAGAGCTTGTAACGGGAATTTATGATAACCTAAAATTTCAAACATTAAAAGGTGTTACCGGTTCTGGAAAAACTTTCACTATTGCTAACGTAATAAATACTGTTAATAAACCTACTTTAGTTTTGGCTCACAATAAAACTTTGGCTGCCCAATTATATACAGAGTTTAAAGAATATTTTCCTAATAATGCTATTGAATATTTTGTTTCATATTATGATTATTATCAACCTGAAGCATACCTTCCTATTACAGGAACATATATAGAAAAAGATTTATCAATTAATGATGAAATTGAAAAACTAAGATTAAGCACTACTTCATCGCTTCTCTCTGGAAGAAGAGATATAATTGTAGTTGCTTCAGTTTCATGTCTTTATGGAATTGGGAATCCAATTGAGTTTAAGAAAAATATTATTGAAATAAAAAAAAATCAAAATATTTCTAGAACAGATTTGTTACATAAATTAGTTCAAAGTCTTTATTCAAGATCAAATACAGATATAGAAATTGGGTCTTTTAGAGTTTCTGGAGATATTATTGATATTTTCCCAAGCTATGCAGACCATGCTTTTAAAATTCATTTTTTTGGAGATGAAATTGATGAAATTGAAATTTTTGACCCCATAACTAATAAAAAAACAGAAAACTTAAATAAGTTGTTTATTTATCCTGCTAATATGTTTGCAACATCACCCGATGTTTTACAAAATGCAATGGATAAAATCAGGAAAGATCTCTTAAATCAAATAAATTACTTCAAAGAAATAGGTAAACACCTAGAGGCAAAAAGATTAGAAGAAAGAACAAATTTTGATTTAGAAATGATAGCTGAATTAGGTTATTGTTCTGGTATTGAAAATTACTCAAGATATATTGATGGACGTGAACCAGGCACAAGACCTTTTTGTTTATTAGATTATTTCCCTAATGATTATTTAATGGTAGTTGATGAAAGTCATGTAACATTACCACAAGTTCATGCCATGTATGGTGGAGATAGAAGCAGAAAAGAAAATTTAGTAGAATATGGGTTTAGACTTCCTGCTGCCTTAGATAACAGACCATTGAAATATGAAGAGTTTGAACAAATTCAAAATCAAGTTATTTATGTTAGTGCAACACCATCTGACTATGAAATGCTTAAGACAGAAGGCATTTATATTGAACAAATAATAAGACCCACAGGATTACTAGATCCTATGATTGAAATAAGACCAAGTGAAAACCAAATAGACGATTTGATAGATGAAATTCAATTAAAAGTTGAAAAAAATGAACGTATTTTAATAACTACATTAACTAAAAGAATGTCTGAGGAATTAGTTAAATTCTTAAGTCAAATAGAAATAAGATGTAGGTATATTCACAGTGATATTGAAACATTAGAGAGAGTAGAAATAATGCAAGGATTGAGAAAAGGTTTGTTTGATGTATTAGTGGGAGTAAATCTTTTAAGAGAAGGACTAGATTTGCCTGAAGTTTCATTGGTAATCATTTTAGATGCAGATAAAGAAGGATTTTTAAGAAGTCATCGTTCTCTAACCCAAACCATCGGAAGAGCAGCAAGAAATGTCAATGGAAAGGCAATAATGTATGCAAATAAGATAACTAAGAGTATGCAAAAAACTATTGATGAAACTAAATATAGAAGAAAAAAACAAAAGAATTATAATAAAAAATTTGATATAATTCCTACCCCACTTAATAAAAACATATCTAATTTTTTTATAAATGAAGAAAATAATTCAAATAAAATTGTAAAGGATGAATTGATAAATGAAAAAATAAAAAATTTATCAAAAGAAAAAAAAGAAAAAGAAATAAGAAAATGTCGATCAAAAATGGAAAAAGCAGCTAAAGACTTAGATTTTGTTGAAGCTGCTAGATTAAGAGATAGAATAAAACTATTGAAAGAATAAAAAGGGGAGGATTACAAATCCTCCCCTTTTTCTTTATTTCTTTACAGTTATAACTTTCTTAGGCTTATTATGAAACTCCTTTCTTTTAGGCAAAGTAGTTGAAAGAATTCCATTTCTGTAAAAAGAATTAACCTTATCTATATCAATAGATTCAGGTAATTCAAAAGATTTCTCAAAAGAAGAATATCCAAATTCCTTTATTGTATAATTATGATCGGATAATTCTTTTTCATCTGTTGTGGATATTGTTAATAGTCTATTATCAATTTCCACATTAAAATCATTATTATTTTTTCCAGGAATAGCAAGTTCTAAAATAAATTCTTTATCATTTTCTTTTACATTAAAAGATGGAATGTTAAAAGAATTATATGGAACATTTATATTCCAATTATTTTTGAAAAACTCATCAAAAATTAAAGGGAAAAAAGATGATTGTTTTTTAATTAAATTCATAATGTATTTTTTTAGTTAAACAAATTTTTACGATTTGAATAGTACAAAATGAATGCCATAAGAAATTATATGACATAATGTCTTTATTTAATTCATTTATAATGACATAATGTCACTCATCAGATAAGTTTTTGTATTTTATCAGCAGCTTCTTGGAATTCTATAGCGCTGTAAACCTTAAAACCACAATTATCAATAATGTTTTTAGCTATCTGTGCATTAGTCCCCTGAAGTCTAACAATTATTGGAACATTAATAGAACTACCCATGTTATTAAAAGCATCTACAATTCCTTTAGCAACCCTATCACATCTAACTATACCCCCAAAAATATTAACTAAAATTGCTTTTACATTTTTGTCTTTTAATATTAACCTGAAAGCTGTTTCAACTCTTTTTGCATCAGCAGTCCCTCCAACATCTAAGAAATTTGCTGGCTCTCCTCCAGACTGTTTAATCAAATCCATAGTTGCCATAGCTAAGCCAGCACCATTTACCATACAACCAACATTCCCATCTAAATCTACATAATTTAGACCAACTGATCTAGCTTCAATTTCTACTGGATTTTCTTCCTTAAGATCTCTCCAAGATTCATATTCCTTATGCCTGAACAACGAGTTGTCATCTAAGGTAACTTTAGCGTCAACTGCTATAATTTTATTATCAGAAGTTTTTAAAACAGGATTAATTTCAAAAAGGGATGCATCTGAAGAAACATATGATTTATAAAGCCTGGAAATAAACTTAACCATTTCTTTAAAAGCCTTACCAGACAAACCTAAATTAAATGCAATTTTTCTAGATTGAAAAGGAATAATACCAATTAACGGGTCTATATCTTCATAAAAAATTAATTCAGGAGTTTTTTCTGCTACAGATTCTATATCCACCCCGCCTTCAGTAGAATACATAATCATATTTTTTCCCGTCTCTCTATTTAATAAAATAGAAATATAAAATTCTTCTGGATCAGATTCTCCCGGATAATAAACATCCTCTGCTATTAAAACTTGATTGACCAATTTACCTTCTTTTGGAGTTTGAGGAGTCACTAAATGCATCCCAAGAATTTCAGAGACAACATCTTGTAGTTCATCAACATTTTTAGCAATTTTAACTCCACCTCCTTTACCTCTTCCTCCTGCATGAATCTGAGCTTTTACAATAAACCAACCTGTGTTAGTTTCCTTTATTAGCTGATCTGCTACTTTCAAAGTATTCTTTTTATTAGATAAAACATATCCTCTTTGGATGCCTACATCATGTTCGGCTAATATTTTTTTTCCTTGAAATTCGTGTAAGTTCATACAATAAATTTGAAAGGCTAAAATAACAAACAATTAACAAAAGAAGAATGAGTTATTGTTTTTTTATAATGATATTTTAAATATAAAACTGTTTTTAATTAAAAAAAAGGATACATTATATATATTTGCCGAATGAAAAATAGCAAACTACTGGAAGTAGCAAGAAAATTCGGAACACCTTCATATGTGTATGATACAACCAAAATAAAAAGTCAATATAATAGACTTAAAAAGTCATTTAGACAAGTTAATAAATTAGAAATCTTTTACGCTGTTAAAGCATTATCAAACATATCCGTTTTAAAATACATCCATACGCTAGGGGCTGGAATTGACACTGTCTCAATTCAAGAAGTTAGACTTGGTATTAAAGCCGGATACCCTCCTGAAAAAATCATTTATACTCCAAATGGTGTTTCTATTGATGAAGTTAATAAAGTCTCAAAATTGGGAGTAAGAATAAATATTGATAATTTGAATTTGCTAGAACAGTTTGGAAACTTATATCCAAAAACTCCTGTTTGTGTTAGAATCAATCCACATGTAATGGCTGGAGGGAATAATAAAATATCTGTAGGCCATATAGATTCTAAATTCGGAATAAGTATTCATCAAATACCTCTTCTACTTAGAATTATAAATAACACCAACATAAAAGTAAATGGAATTCACATGCATACAGGAAGTGATATTTTAGATATTGATGTGTTTGTTCGTGCTACTGAAATATTATTTCAAACTGCATTAAAGTTTAAAGATTTAGAATTTATTGACTTTGGAAGCGGATTTAAAGTACCATATTCTCGAACAGATTCCGAAACAAATGTAGAAGAGTTAGGCATAAAACTTTCCAAAAGATTTAATCAATTTTGCAAAGATTATGGGAAAGAACTAACTCTAGCTTTTGAGCCAGGTAAATTTCTAGTTAGTGAAGCAGGATTTTTTTTGTGTTCAGTTAATTCAATTAAACAAACAACTTCAACTGTTTTTGCTCAAGTAGATTCAGGGTTTAATCATTTTATTCGTCCTATGATGTATGGTTCGAACCATTATATAGAAAATATCTCTAACCCTAATGATTCCCAAAGATTCTATTCAGTTGTTGGATATATTTGTGAAACAGATACTTTTGCATCTAACAGAAGGATTTCTAAGATTTCTGAAGGAGATGTTTTATCTTTTAATAATGCAGGAGCATACTGCTTTTCAATGGCAAGTAATTATAATTCTAGATACAAACCAACTGAAGTGCTATATATAAACAATAAACTTATTGAGATCCGAAAAAGAGAAACCATAGAAGATCTTATAAAGAATCAAATTGAATTAGATTTTGATAAATTATAATCAAGAAATAACACCCGAACCAAGCAACTCTTTATCACTATACCAAACAGCAAACTGTCCCTTTGTTATCGCAGATTGTTTTTTTTGAAAGACCAAAAAAGCTCCATTATTTACAAAAACTAATAATGCGTTTTGTAATGGCTGACGATATCTTATTCTTGCCTTTACGCTAAAACTTTTTCGTTTATCGTTATATTTATCTTTTCTTAAAAGATGTATATCTTCTTTTCTTATAAAAAGAACATCTCTAAATAAACCCGGGTGATTTTTTCCTTCTCCGACATAAATTATATTATTAATTACATCTGTTTTTAAAACAAATAAAGGGTTTTTTGTTCCTCCAACTGCCAAACCTTTTCTTTGTCCAATTGTAAAAAAATGAGCTCCATTATGATCCCCTATATATTCTCCATCTCCATATTCATAGTCAAAGGGTTTAGAAATTTCATATAAATTTTTATGTGATAAATTTTTAGAATCATGTTTTATATGCTTGGAATTATCAATAGAAATTTTAATTATTTTTCCTTTTTTAGGTTTAAGTTTTTGCTGAAGAAAATCTGGCAATTTAACTTTTCCAATAAAACACAATCCTTGAGAATCCTTCTTTTCTGCTGTAACTAGTTTTTGTTTTTTAGCAATTTCCCTAACTTCTTTTTTAGTTAAGTTTCCAATTGGAAATAAAGTTTTACTTAATTGATTCTGAGATAGTTGACATAAAAAATATGACTGATCCTTGTTTTTGTCAAGACCCATTAGTAAACTACAGATATCATTATCTGGATTTTTTTTAACTCTACAATAATGCCCAGTCGCAATAAAATCTGCACCTAACTTTAAAGCAATTCTTAAAAATATATCAAACTTAATTTCTCTATTACAAAGAATATCTGGATTGGGGGTATTCCCCTTTTCATATTCATCAAACATATAATCAACTATTCTCCTTTTATATTCAGCACTTAAATCAACTGTTTGAAAAGGAATAGAAAGTTTTTCACTAACTAACATAGCATCGTAACTGTCTTCTAGCCAAGGACACTCCTTTGAAATAGTTACAGATTCGTCATGCCAGTTTTTCATAAAAACACCTATAACATCATAACCTTGTTCAACTAAAAGATGAGCTGAAACACTTGAATCTACGCCACCTGAAAGCGCAACTACAACACGTATTTTTTTGTTAGACATGGATTATAAATGTATTAAAAACTACTTTCTATTTTGTAATTTTCTTTGTTCTTCAGCTTTATCCATCATTTCTTGCATCTTTCTTTGAAACCTGTTTTGAGTAGTAGGCTTCTTCTTGTTTTCCTGAATTTGAAGAAGTATTTTTTCTTCATCGATAATAAAATGTTTTATCGTTAGCATTAACAAAATAGTTAGGATATTGGAAACAAAATAATATAAACTAAATGCACTTGCATAATTATTAAAAAAGAATAGCATCATCACAGGCATTAAATACATTATAAATTTCATATTAGGCATTCCTGGTTGAGAGGATTGCATTTGAGCTCCTGAAGACATCATGGTATAGAAAAAAATTGCAATAGACGCTAAAATTGGAAGTAAACTAACGTGATCACCATACCAAGGAATACTAAAAGGAAGTTCTGCTATTACATCATATGAAGAAAGGTCATCAGCCCAAAGAAATGGTTTGCCTCTTAAAGGAAAAGCAATTGGAAAAAAACAGAATAACGCATAAAAAACAGGCAACTGAAATAATGCTGGAACACAACCTAAAAGAGGATTAGCGCCTGCTTTATTATAAAGCTTCATAGTTTCTTGTTGTTTTTTTACTGCATCATTTTTATATTTTTCATTTAGTTCAGTTATTTCAGGCCTTAACACTTTCATTCTAGCTTGAGAAACATATGTTTTATAAGTTACAGGGGACATTGCTAATCTGGTGATAATTGTCATAAAAATTACTGCAAGACCAGCCGAAAAATATTTACTCAAGAAACCAAATAGAGGAAAGTATATAAACCTATTAATCCATCCAAATATTCCCCAACCAAAATATATAGATTCATAAATATTATTATCATAATTCTTTAAAACATCATAGTCATTAGGACCAATATATAAATTCATCCTAGAATTAAATTCTGCGTTATCTAAAAATAATGGAATTGAAGAAATATAATTCTTGGTAAACAAAACATCTTTGCCCTCATCTTCAAAAAGTTTCTTTGATTCGAAAATAACTTCATCAGCTGGATTATTTAAAACAAGAATACTATTAAAAAAGTGTTGTCCATATGAAATCCATGAGACAGAATTTTCAGTTTTGTCACTATCACTATATGAACTTAAATAATCTGTTTCATCTCCATCATATTGATAATATAATTGGCTATATCTATTTTCATACTCAACACTTTTTGCTTGTCTTAAAGCTTTTAAATCCCAGTTCAATTGGATAGACTTCTGATTATCTATTACATTACTAAGTCCAGAAGATTTAATTGAAAAATTTATCATAAAACCATTTTTAGGAAGAGTATATTCAAAATTTAAAAATTGATTTTTTGAAATAGATAAAATCATACTTAATTTTGTGCTACCATCATGATTTTTATTTATAACTGGTTGAAAATGATAATTAGAAGTGTTAATTAATTGACCATTTATTGAATAGAAATTCAAATTAATGTTTTGATTTCCATCCTTAATCATATACAAAGGATCCCCCTTATAATCAGTGAAATTTTTTAATAATGCTTCAGTTAACAACCCCCCGTTTGAACTAAACCTAAGAATCAAATCATCATTTTCAACTACTACATCATCAAACTTAATTTTAGATTTTTTTTCGGAGCTAACAAAAGGGTTAGAGCTTTCATCTTTTAAATTTAGTACTGTAGATAAATTATCTTCTGAATCTAAATTAGAATCATCTGATTGAACTGAAATTTT
Organism: uncultured Flavobacteriaceae bacterium; assembly: GCA_964433845.1. Classification (GTDB taxonomy): domain Bacteria; phylum Bacteroidota; class Bacteroidia; order Flavobacteriales; family Flavobacteriaceae; genus MAG-121220-bin8. Next base: position 7,534 of record CAYSTA010000032.1, on the reverse strand, counting down.
TAAATTTTCTTTGCTATTTTCAACAATTTTCTTTTCTGGTTCTGGGATAGTGTAAATATACCATACAAAAGCAGCCATAAGTAAGACAAAACCTAAAATTTGATAAGGATCAATTTTATTTTCTTCCATTTTATTATTTTGATTTTCTATATTTTAAACAAGCTTTAATAAAAGATACAAATAATGGATGTGGGCACTCTACAGTGCTTTTATATTCTGGATGAAACTGTACTCCAATAAACCAATTTTTTGATGGCAATTCAACAATTTCTACTAAGCCAGTTTCAGGATTAATTCCACTGGCTTTAAGTCCATTTTTATCTAATTCATTGATATATTTATCATTAAGTTCCCAACGATGTCTATGCCTTTCAAAAACAGTTTTAGTATTATAAATTTTATGAACCTTTGTTTTCTCTTTTATTTTACATTTCCATGAACCCAAACGCATAGTTCCACCTTTATTAGTAATCTCTTTTTGATCTTCCATTAAAGAAATTACAGGATGTGGGGTATTCTTGTCCATCTCAGTTGAATTTGCATTACTAAGACCTAATACATTTCTAGCATATTCAATAACAGCCATTTGCATCCCAAGACAGATACCAAAAAATGGTATGTTTTTTTCTCTTGCACATTTAATTGCGCTTATCTTACCTTCAATTCCTCTTTCTCCAAATCCAGGAGCAACTAAAATACCATCCAGCTTAGAGATCTCATTATCAATTTGTTTATCATTAATATATTCTGAATGGATTGAAACAACATTAACCTTAGATAGATTTTCAGAACCTGCATGAATCAAAGATTCTAAAATTGACTTATAGGAATCTTGTAGCTCAACATACTTTCCAATTAGTCCAATTTTAACTTCATAATCAGGAAATTTTAATTTTTTAACAAAATTAGACCATGAATCTAAATTAGCAGGATTATAATTATTAAAATTTAACTTTTTTAAAACTACTTCATCCAATTTTTCTTTCTTCATCAATAAAGGAACTTCATAAATTGTTGAAACATCAATTGATTCAATAACAGATTCTTCATCTACATTACAAAAAAGCGCTAATTTTCTTTTTATATCATTAGATATTGCATGTTCAGTTCTACAAACCAAAATATCAGCATTTAGACCACTTTCCATTAAAGTTTTTACAGAATGTTGAGTAGGTTTAGTTTTTAACTCTTTTGCTGCAGATAGATAAGGAATTAATGTTAAATGTATTAGTAATGTATTTGTTTTTCCTAATTCCCATATTAATTGTCTAACTGATTCAATATATGGAAGAGACTCAATATCGCCAACAGTTCCTCCAATTTCAGTAATTACAAAATCATATAAATTGTCTTCTGCTAAAAGTTTTATTCTTCTTTTAATTTCATTGGTAATGTGAGGAATAACTTGTACTGTTTTTCCTAAAAACTCCCCTTCCCTTTCTTTTTCTATAACTGTCTGGTAAATTCTTCCCGTAGTTACATTATTTGCTTGAGAAGTCTTTAGATTTAAAAATCTTTCATAATGACCTAAATCAAGATCAGTTTCTGCTCCATCATCAGTTACATAACATTCGCCATGTTCATATGGATTAAGTGTGCCGGGATCAATATTAATATATGGATCAAACTTTTGAATAGTAACACTAAAGCCTCTAGATTGAAGTAATTTGGCTAATGAAGCTGATATTATACCTTTCCCTAAAGAAGAACTAACACCTCCTGTTACAAAAATAAATTTTGATTTGGACATTAAATATTGTTCAAGCATTTCTTTAAGGTTTCAAAAATACAAAAAGAAATAAGAAAGCGATTCTATTTAAATGGAAATAAAATTCAGTATAAGTAAATTTTCTTGACAAAAAACTTTGTTAATTATCATTTAATTTAATAATATTTAATTTTTCATGTTTAATTAAATAAATAGCTTTATTAATATATCCTTTATTTTTTGGCATATAATTAAACTTGTTTTGTAAATATTCCGTTTCTCCTAATTTTATAGATTTATCAAATCTTTTTCTATTTGCTACCCTTAGTATTAAATCAAGTGTAATATCATATCCTCTTATAGCTATTTTATTAGGTCGTTTACCAAATTCTTTTAAGTATAAATCATTAAATAAATTAATTTTTTCATTATCATAAACAGGCATATAATAACTCGGATAAGTAAAATTTAAATTGCCTAAATGTTCAAAAGAAATATTTTCATTTTCATATATATCAGATCTAAATGTAGTCATCATTGAAATATTTCTTTCTTTAGAAATTTGAGAATTTAGTAATGAAGAAACACTAGTTATAACATTCAAATTTTCAGATTCTAAAAAAACAAAATTGTTTTTACTTGAAACCAATAAAGAATCTGTAATTTCAGGATCAACAAGTCCATTGGTTTCATCTGTATTTATTAATTCTGAATAAGGAAATCTAACCATCAATTGCTCCTTAATATCTGAATTTTTATTATCATAAATTATCATAACACATGGATCAGGATCTTCATCGATCAATGAATCTATATATTTAAGCATTCTTTTTCTTTGTATTAATTTCGATGGCATAGATTGTACTACATGTTCATTAATTTCAATTTCATTAGAACTTAAAGGTGAAACTAACGGGGTTTTTGATTTTAGAATACTTCTTGAAACTTGATTAATATTTCTTGGAATCAAAGGACCTAGCACAAAATCAAAATCTTCAAATTTGTTTTGTGATAGGATATTAGAAATTGTGCCAAAGTCATTTTCAGTATCCAATACCTTTACCTCTATATCCAATCCATAGTTTTTCATTTTATTAAAGGCCATTATTGCTCCACTAAAAAAATCTAAAGAGATGCTAGTCAAGTTTAAATTCTTTAAATATTTTTTTGAATTTTCAATTGAATCTAATTCAATTTCATTCATTTTAAATGGGGCAAGAATGGCAATATTTATAAATTTTTTATTAAATGCACTTTCTATCAAATTAATATTATGAATTTTTGAAATTAAATTTATTGAATCTTCTTTTTTTTCTAATACTACGGGATTCACCTTTACATTTCTTTTAATTGGAATAAAAAGTTCCATTTTTCTAGATAATTTATTCCCCTTTACTTTAGGATTGTAACTTTCTATGTCCTGAATTGAAATTTCATAAATTTTAGAAATGGAATAAAGTGTTTGTTTTCTTTTAACCTTATGGATTATTGTATCAATTATAAAAGAATTTGATGCATTTTTATTCGTGTCCTGAGAAAATATGGTCAAAGGAAATAGAATAAACAATATTATTAACTTTCTAATCATTCCCATTCAATCGTTGCTGGGGGTTTAGAACTTATGTCGTAAACTACCCTGTTAACTCCTTTTACATTGTTAATTATCTTATTGGAAATATTTTGTAGAAACTTATAAGGAAGATTTACCCAGTCTGCCGTCATTCCATCCGTAGATTCTACAGCTCTTAACACAACACAATCTTCATATGTTCTTTCGTCGCCCATAACTCCAACACTTTTGACTGAAAGAAGCATTGCTCCAGCTTGCCAAATTTTATCATATAAATTATTATTTTTCAATCCTTCAATAAATATTGCATCTACTTCTTGAAGAATTCTAATTTTTTCTCTTGTAATGTTTCCCAAAATTCTAATTGCTAATCCCGGACCGGGAAATGGATGTCTTTTTAAAATGTTTGAATCTATTTTTAATGATGCTCCTACCCTTCTAACTTCATCTTTAAACAACATTTTAAGTGGCTCAATAACAGAAAGTTTCATAAAATCAGGCAATCCACCAACGTTATGATGAGATTTTATTGTTGCTGATGGACCTTTGACTGAAATAGATTCAATTACATCAGGATAAATTGTTCCTTGGGCTAACCATTTAGCACCATCAATAAGTTTTGATTCTTTATCAAAAATATCAATAAAAGCTTTTCCAATAATTTTTCTCTTTTCTTCGGGATCTATAATTCCAGATAAAAGATCTATAAAATGGTCCGAAGCATCTACTCCCTTAACATTTAGACCCATCCCCTTATATTGATTTAAAACATCTGCAAATTCATTTTTTCTTAATAATCCATTATTTACAAAAATGCAGTGCAAATTTTTACCAATTGCTTTATGTAAAAGAATAGCTGCTACAGTTGAATCAACCCCACCAGACAATCCTAAAATAACTTTTTCATTACCAACTGATTCTTTTATTTCAGAAATTGTCCTATTTGAAAAAGAGTCAGGTGTCCAATCAGGTTTTACTTTTGAAATATTTATTAAAAAATTTTTAAGAATTTCTTTTCCTTTTTTAGTATGATAAACTTCTGGATGAAATTGAATGCCATAAACCATTTCATCCTCTATGGAATAAGCGGCATTTTTCACATCATTAGTGCTTGCTATACATTTACCATTATTAGGCAATTGTTCTATCGTATCACTATGACTCATCCAAACTTGAGTATTAACTTCTACATTTTTAAAAAGTAAATTACTCTGATCAATTGAACTTAAATTAGCTCTACCATATTCCCTTTTGTTTGATGCTATTACTTTTCCTCCTTCAAAATGTGCAATATATTGAGCTCCATAACAAACTCCTAATAAAGGTTTTTTCCCTTTTATTTTAGATAAATCAAATCTTAAAGCATCTTCTGATCTTACAGAAAAAGGAGAGCCTGAAAGTATGACAGCTTTATAAGAATCAAGGTCAATATCTAGATGATTATAGGGGTGTATTTCACAATAAATAAAAAGTTCTCTAATTCGCCTAGCAATTAACTGAGTGTATTGAGAGCCAAAGTCTATAATTAATACTTTTTCATCCATATTCAAAATTAATATTAAAACAATATATAAAGACTATTTTATAAAGAAATAACTAAAAACTTATTGTTAAAAGGGGATATGTTCTCAAATAAACAATCAATTAATCTATCACCATGATTTTGATAAAATTCAGAAAAATTAATTTCTCTTTCTTGTAAGGAATTACTTGGAAACAATTCGTCTTTTATCAATCTTAACCTGTTTAATTTATCTTTGTTTTTTTGCTTTTCAGCCTTAAATAATCTTTTTTCTAAATTGTTTAATCCTTTTATCTGTTTTGATTCTTGTGCTTTCAAAGCACCAAGAAAAGATTTATCAGTCTTAACACTCAATTCATAAAGTTTAATGAAATTCTGATTTATAGTTTCTTTTAAATTCGTTAGATCAATATTAATCTCACTTATTTTATTTAAATAAAATTTATTTAATTCATTGAAGTTTTTAAATAAATCTGAAATATCAATATTAAGTTTTTTACATTTTTCAATGTGTTTTTTAGAAACAATTAGAACAGAATCTCTAACCTTTAAAATTGGAAATGAAATTTTCTTTATTTTAAAAAAAGACTTTAGTTGAAGCCAATAAGCAATTTCACTTCCACCACCCACATATGCCAGATTTGGTAAAATTTTTTCTTGGTATAAAGGCCTTAATAAAACATTAGGAGAAAATCTTTCTGGATATTTTTTTATTTCATTTATGATTTCAATTTCTGAAAAAGATTTCTGTGTGCCTAAGACATTGTATTTAGAATTCTTTTTTTCAATTCTTGAACGTAAATTATTATTTATATAAAATAGATTTATTTTTCTAGGATTTACCTGTGGAGTAATATCTATTTCACTTAATTTATTATTTGTTTCCTTTACATTTTTATAACATTCTTGTTTTTCTATTTCATCTATAATATCATTACAAATAATGTTTTTAAGCTTTATATCATCTGGGTCTAATATTAAAAGACCATATTTTCCAAACAAGCTATGAACTAAACTGAAAGTTGCATCTGATAGTTTTTCGTTATTTAAATAAGCTTCTTTAAATAATTTTAACAGCTTTATTGAATTTACATTTTCTTCTCCGAAAAAATCTTTCATTTGGTTAAATAAAGTTTTTAAAGATTGGGTTTTTAATTCTCCAACCTTACCTTTCGTAGATATGTTCCAATCAAACCTTTTACTGATTGTTTTAAAAAAATTTATTTCCTTAAAATCATGATCTTCAGAAGCCATCCAATAAATAGGCAAAAAATTATATTCGGGATATTTAGATTTTAATTCATTACAAATTTTTATTGTATCTATAATTTTATAAAAAAAATATAATGGCCCAGTAAACAAATTAATTTGATGTCCTGTAGTAACAGTAAATGTATTATGATCTTTTAATAGTTTTATAGATTTTAATTGAATAGAGTTTTTTGAAACTTTATCATAATTATTATTTAATACCTCAAACAATAATTTTCTATAATCATTATTGTAATTATTTTTTTTCTCTATAATTTGATTATAATAATTTTCTAAAGTATTATTTCTATTAGAAAATTTTGTTAATCGATTTTCATCGTTAATGTACCCAAGTGAAATTGAAGGTAAATGTCCAGTGATATTTAAATCTATTGATTTCAGATAAATATTATAAAAATTATGATTTATTAAAAAATGAGTCAACAAACTCTTTTTTATCAAATAATTGTAAATCGTCTAAACCTTCTCCGATTCCAATAAACTTTATAGGAATTTTAAATTGATCGGAAATTCCTAATACTACACCCCCTTTTGCAGTACCATCTAATTTAGTCACAGCTAATGCAGTAATCTCAGTTACATTTGTAAATTGTTTTGCCTGTTCAAAAGCATTTTGACCAGTTGAACCATCAATCACTAAAAGTACTTCTTGGGGTGCTTCAATATTTTTCTTTTGTAAGACTCTTTTTATTTTACTTAATTCATTCATTAAATTAGTTTTATTATGGAGTCTTCCAGCAGTATCTATTAAAACAACATCTGCTTTCTTATTTATTGCTGATTCTAATGTGTCATAAGCAACAGAAGCAGGATCACTTCCCATTTCCTGCTTTATTAAATCTACATCAACTCTATTAGCCCAGATTTCTAGTTGTTCAATTGCTGCAGCTCTAAATGTATCAGCAGCTCCAATAATAACTTTGAGACCCATAGACTTATAATGATGTGCCATTTTACCAATTGAGGTAGTTTTTCCAACACCATTAACTCCAACTACTAAAATAACGTGTGGTCTATTATCTGAAATACTAAATTGATTTTCTTCGCCAGATGAATCTATTATATCTATAATTTCCTCCTTTAAAATAGAATCAAGTTCATCAGTATTAATATACTTATCCTTAGCTACTCTTGATTCAATTTTATCTATAATTTTTAAAGTAGTTTTAACTCCAACATCAGAAGAAATTAAAACCTCTTCAAGATCATCTAAAATTTCATCATCCACTTTACTTTTCCCTATTATTACTTTTGAAATTTTACTAAAAAATGAAGTACTAGTCTTTTTTAAACCTTTATTTAGTGAATCTTTTTTCTCTTTTGTAAAAAGACTTCTAAAAAATGATTTCTTCTTGGTAATTTTAGTCTTTTCCTCAGGTTCAGGTTCTGATTCTGGCTCAGGCTCAGGTTCTGGCTCTGGCTCTGGTTCAGGTTCAGGCTCAGGCTCAGGTTCTGGCTCTGG
>CAYSTA010000031.1:0-17473 GCA_964433845.1 uncultured Flavobacteriaceae bacterium | reverse complement strand
GATGTATTTGGAATTAGTTTTAGGATCAGCAATTATGATACTCAAATATTTTTCTGTTAAAAAAATTGATAGTTTATGAAAAAATTTATTCTACTATTACTGTTTATTCCACTTGTTTCTTTTGGGCAAGACGAAAGCACCTTAAATTATTATGGTAAAAAAATTGACTTAGTTGGAATAGAAAACTATCAAGAAGATAAATCTAGTTTATTAAATAATTCTGAAAAAAATATAAAAATTCAGGGTGAGATTCTTTCAACTTGTCCTATGAAAGGATGTTGGATGAAAATAGAGGTTGAAAAAGACACAGTTCTTGTTAGATTTAAAGATTATGGGTTCTTTGTTCCTAAAACAGGATCTGAAGGCAAATCAACAATAGTTAATGGTAAAATATCTGTTGATACAATTAGTGTAAAACAATTAAAACATTACGCCGAAGATGCTGGAAAATCCAAACATGAAATTTCCTTAATAAATAAACCAGAAATTACTCTTTCATTTCTTGCTGATGGTGTAATAATTAAAAATTAATAATTACATTAAACCAAGTTGCGTATAAAAACTTAATAAATCAAAATAGTCTTGTTCAGCTGCTATTTTTCCATCTTTCATTTTAACTAAAGTAGTCCCAGAAAGATCTACTCTTTTTCCAGTTGCAGGAACACCAAAAAAATCACCATCGTGAGTTCCTTTAAAATTCCAATGCTTTACGATTTTATCCCCCTGTCCAAATATATCAACAATTGTAAACTCAGCATCTGAGAAACCTATTACATAATTGCTATAATAAGCTTTAAAATTTTCTAATCCTGCCAAATCTCCTTCTGAAGTTCCTAATACCACAACATCTTTATCAAAATAATCTTCATTAATTAAATCTATTTGTCTATCATTAATGATTTTATTCCAAACGGTTTCATACATAGTAATATTTTCTTCTAATGTTGTTTGAGCTTTTTCTAATTCTAAATGCTTCTCACTAACGCTATTACAGCTTGTAATTGTAAAAAGTATAACAAGTATTCCTGTTAAATAGTTTTTATTTTTTTTCATAATCTTTAATATTAATTTAATATTATTTAAAAGTAAAAAATTAATTTAAAAGAAAAGGAATAATCAATACATTTGCGTTAAATTTTGAAAAATGAATTTTAGAATTAAAAAAATAATAACTATTTCAATCTCAATTATTGTAAATTTTTCATTTGGCTTTTCACAGGAGTCTCCAAATATTATTTTTTTAATTGGAGATGGTATGGGGTTAACTCAAATAAGCGCAGGAATGTATGCTAACGGAAATTCTACAGCATTGGCAGATTTTGAATATATAGGCCTATCTAAAACTTCTTCTTCAAATAGTTTAGTAACTGATTCTGCTGCTAGTGGAACTGCTATGGCTACGGGTGAAAAAACACTAAACAAGGTACTTGGAATTAATTCTAAAAATGTCACTTTAAAATCTATTTTAGAAATTTGTCAAGATAAAGGATATAAGACAGCATTATTAGCAACATCCAGTATTGTTCATGCCACTCCTGCATCATTTTATGCTAAAACCATTTCTAGATATAAATATGAAGACATTGCTTTACAATTCAGTAAACATTCTATAGATTTTTTTGCTGGTGGTGGTAAAAATTATTTTGACAAAAGAACTGATGGAAAAAATCTAATTAAAGAAATGGATTCATATACTTTTGTTGAATCTATAGAAGAATATAATAATAGTAAAGCAACAAAAATTGGGTTTTTTACATACGATTTAGAGCCACCATCAATTCTTGAATTCAGAAAACACCCATTAGATCAATTAACAAAAATTACACTAAGTAAATTAAGTTCTTCAAAAGCCCCATTTTTTATAATGATTGAAGGTTCGCAAATTGATTGGGCAGGACACGACAATGATTTAAATTCTTTAGTAACTGAGTTTATTGAATTTAATTCTGCTATTCAAGCTGCATTAGATTTTGCAAAAAATGATGGAAATACTTTAGTTGTAGTAACCGCAGATCATGAAACTGGAGGTTTAACTCTAACGGGAGGAAAAATTTCTCAAAAAAAAGTATCTGGCAGATTTTCTACCAAGGGGCATTCAGCTACTATGGTTCCAGTTTTTAGCTATGGTCCAAATTCAGAATCTTTCAAAGGAATTTATGAAAACACTGAGATTTTTAAAAAATTGAAAACTACTCTAGATATAAAATAAATTATTTAGTCCTAGCCTGCTTAAGAATTAATTTTTCAAATTTACTATCATCCTCAATTATGTTAAAAAACTCTGACATAAAAGAATACATGTTTTCAAATTCATTTTCACTGTCAAATTCTGGTTTAAAGGAATTAACTAATGAAATTATTTCATCTTTAGAATCAATAAACTTTTTTCTAACATTATTCATTAACTCAGAATCTCTTTTAAAACCTCTATACCTGCGATCAGTTAAAGATTTAATACCTAAAGTTGGATTTCCAAAACCATAACTAGGATCAACCCACCCTGACATATCAAAATCATATGGTAAAGGTCTATAGGTTTTTAAATCATATAGCATTTTAGCATTATGCTGATAAGCTGTAGAAAAATCTGTATTTCCTATTAAAAATTGAAAAAACGAATGCTCAATAGAAGTTATTTTATCCATAGCTAAAGGATGAACAAATTGCTCAACAACTCTTCCCTCAAATCTTTTTTCTAACCTACTATCATCCTCAATAAGAAAGCCTTTTAATGAAAAAGTTTTAACTTTTTTTCCTTTTGGTTCGGTAAATTCAATATCAACTCTTCTAGTCTTAAAATGATAGGGTGATATCAATTCATAAATTTTATAGGCTACAAATTCTTTGAGAATGTTGTCGTTTTTTTCATCCTCAGTTTTACATGGAAGAACTAATTTAAGAGACTTATTTCCATTGAAAATGGTATTCTTATTTTGACTCTTTTTAATTTTCATCTTTATGGGCGGAAAATAGCATTTTGCTCTTCTAAAATTTCCTCTTGCTCTTAAAGATACCGGAATAGTATTCCATTTATCCTTATAAAAATAATTCAAATCAGTTTTAATAAAAGTAGAATCTGTTGTATTTTTCTTCATGTTTTTATTTGAATAATTTAGTTTTAATTGAATAGGACTCTGATCAGCGTAAAGAAAATCAGAATCTAAAGATTTCTGAGAATAACTAAATACATAAAGAAATAAGGATATAATTAGAATAAATTGTTTTTTCATATTTTTGGGAATTAGTTGATTAATTTAATAAATATTTTGGAATGTCTAGATATTTGATCATATTAAATTCTCGAACTTTTTTTGCTATCATAATTTCTATAATAGTTCCTATTATAGCATACAAATATAACATTAACTATAATGTTGATTTAACATTAATTAGTATTGCTATTATTTTCCCTTTAGTATTTAATATTAGAGGAGCTTTTAGAAGAAGAGAAAAAGCTTTAGAACATTTAAGTCTATATAGAGCTAGCTTAAAAACTGTAGAAAATATTATTTTAAGTTCAAAATTGGAAATTGAGGAAATTAATCAAGGAACTGAATTAATAAAAAAATCCAATGAAGGATTGATTGATTTTTTAGACAATATAGAAAATGATACTAGTATTCACGACAACAATATTAATAAACTGTTTGAATTTTTAAATTCTAAAAAAATTGTTATTGGAAATGGGGTTCTACAAAAAGCTCTTAGATTTCTAAAAGACACTATTGATAGTGCTGATAACCTGGTTGCAATACATAGACATAGAACTCCAATAAGTTTAAAAGCATATTGCTTAATGTTTGTATATATTTTCCCATTAGTTTATACTCCAACAATTATCTTTAAAATTGGAGTTGAAAATCCTCATTACTTAACTTACTTTATAGTTACTTTAAGTGAGTTTATATTAATTTCACTATATAATATTCAGGATCAAATGGAATATCCTTTTGATAAAGAAGGTGCTGATGATATTGATTTAGAAATATTTAGAATGACAAGGAAATAGTTTCTGTTCCTCTCTTCCTTTTATAACTCTTTGATTTTTATATTTCTAAATTCTACTGGATGTCCTTCAGATTGCAATGAAATATATCCTTCTTTAATAGACTCCCCTATTCTACTCAAATAATTACTAGGAACCTTATTTCCTCCAACTTTAATATTGGAATAAGTTAAGACTGTATCGGTTTCAACAATATGCTTAACAAGTTCGTTAGAGTAAACCATAACTTCAACCTTAACCCAATTGTCATCATGATATGTCTTTGAATTAGATGGATTGCAATGTTTTTTGGCAAGTTTTGAATCAATATCTACATCTGTACCAGGGCTACAAATATTAGCAGTAGTTCTTTCACCTTCTCCAAGACCTCCTAGCAGTTGAACTTCAGCACTAACTGGAAAATCTTGATCAATTAGCATTGTGTTTGGATCTTGGCAGTGAAGCATTATCCCACTATTTTTTATAGACCAACCTGGAGCACCCTTTAAATGGTTTCCACTAAATTTATATTCAAGACTTAAATGGTAATTTCTAAATTTTTTAATTGTATAAAAAATGTGCCCAAACTTTTCATCAAAAGAATCGTAATTTTCATAGGAAACTTTTAAATTTCCATTTTCAACCTTAAAAGTATTATTATAATTATCCCCAAATTCATGTCCTTTAATTTTCATATTCCATCCTTCCAAATTCTTTCCGTTAAATATTATTTTCCATTCCTTTTTTTCATTATTATTTAATAAACTTTTTGCAATATAATTCCCTATAATTAAACCAATAAAGACAAAAAACAGTATATAAAAAATAAATCTTATACGTTCTCTCATTTTCAAATTATTTATTTTTAAAATTAAAAATTAAACCAGCATTTTTCTGTAACCTATCTAAAAGAGCATCTCCCATTGCTATTGATGGAGTTAAGACACCACCTGAATCTGGCAGTTTATCTTTAGCTAAACAAATAGCAGATTCTGCAAGCATCTTTGAAGTAGAACCATATCCAGGATCCATATCTCCAATGACTTTTGCAAAAGCTTTTGAACCATCTTCTAAAGTTATATAAAACCTTAAATTATAATATCCTGCTTCTCTATCCTTTTTACTTGGTCCTTCTCCAGGTTTTGGCAAAATAAAGTCTATAAGCTTTTTTAAAACAGATCCTGGTTTAGCGCTCATTAATATAAAAATAGGAACAGCTAAAAAATACCCTTTAATTTTTCCCAAAAGACCTTTTCCGTTTAAAGTAGCCTCATTATACATAAAATCCTTTCCATAGGAATAATTACTTAAAGCATTGCTACGTCTAACAATTTTAGTATTTATTGCTGCCATAATAAATGGTCCAATCCAACTATTTGAAGATTTATCAAAAACAATCCTTTGTAAATCTGATTTATCTAAACCTTCTTGCTCTCCAATTGGATTCAGACCATAAGGATTAATTACTACTTTAAATATTTCTTTATCTTCATTTGCCTCCTTATTTACATTACTCAAACTTTTATAGGTTCCTCCACTTATTCCTCCTTTGGCTCCAGCTACACGCATTTCTATTAGTTTAGCTCTTTGATTTTTTGATGACTTTGCTAGTTTTTGAATATAATAGACCCCTAAATCTGATGGTATAGAATCAAAACCACAAGAATTTACAATTTTTGTGTTGTTATTATTAGCTTCTTCATGATGCTTATCAATCATTTTACGAATCCATTGTACTTCTCCAGCTAAATCACAATAATGAGTTCTATTTTCAACACATGCAGAAACAAGATTAGAGCCATACTTAGCATAAGGACCCACAGTGGTACAAATTACTTTGGTTTTTTTGACCATGTCATTTAAGCTTTCTAAATCATTACTATCAGCTACAATTATAGAAACTGTATTATCGAGAATCTCTTTTCTAATTGAATCAAGTTTTAAAGAATTTCTTCCAGCTATTGCCCATTTTAAATTATTATTTGAACCATATTTATTAAATAAATATTCTGAAACTAATCTGCCTGTAAATCCAGAAGCTCCCCATACTATAATATCATATTCTCTTGATTGATTCATTTTTTTAATTTAGATAATAGAATAGAAATAAAAATAGATAAATTATTAAATAAATTCTATAATAATTTCTAATTACAATGTATTGTTTATTGTCCGGATATATATTAAAAAATAATGCTTTAATTTCTTTAAAAAAAACTGGTTTAATATTTATTTTCCAATCATTTGTTTGGTAAACAATTTTTCTAAATTTACTTCTAAAATAGGTGCTTGGAATGCCCCAAATAATTAATAAAAAAACAGTTACTTTCAGAATCAAATGTTTTCAATTATTGGAAAAATCAATATTCCAAAAAGAATTCCAATTATTATTATTAGTGTAACAAAAATATATTGTCTAATATTAGATTTATCTATTTTCATTATTTATAAATTTAGTTTTAAATATTTAAGTAATATAATAAGACTATTTATTGTTAAAAAGTTGCAGCCAAATGTTTAATATAACCTCCAATATTTTGATACATTTATAACAAATTAAGAATAAATTGTTATATATGAAAAATATTCTCGTTCTTGGCATGGGTAAAGTAGGTTCATTAGTTGGTACATTACTTTCGTCAAAATTCAATGTTAAAGGTTTAGATCAAAGTAAACCTCATTATAATTATAAACTTCCATTTAATGTAATTCAAGGAGATGTTGGAGACTTAAAAAAAATGAAATCTATACTTAAAGATTTTGATGCTGTAGTGTCTGCATTACCCTTTTTTTTAAATAAAAACATAGCAAAATTAGCTCACGATTTAAACCTTCATTATTTTGATTTAACCGAAGATGTTGAAACAACAAAATATATAAAAAAACTAAGTAAAACAGGAAAAAAAATAATGGCTCCACAATGTGGATTAGCTCCTGGATTAATTGGGATTATTGGAAATAATTTGGCTATGCAATTTGATGAATTAAGAGATATTGAACTAAGGGTAGGTGCATTACCTAGATATCCTAATGGACAACTAGCTTATTCCTTTACTTGGTCCCCTCACGGAGTTATTAATGAATATATTAATGATGCCGAAGTTATTCAAAATGGGGTAAAAAAGACAGTACCATCACTCGATGGTTTTGAATATATCAATATAGAGGGACAAGAATTTGAAGCATTTACAACATCGGGAGGTTTAGGAACAATGTGCGATACCTATGAAGGAAAACTTGATACTTTAAATTATAAAACAATAAGGTACCCTGGACATGGTAAACTTATGAGATTCTTAATGTATGAATTGATACTTAAAAATGATAAATCTCTACTTGAAAAAATCCTAAGTAATGCAAAACCCCCTGTCGATGATGATGTAGTCTATGTATATGCAGTTGTTGAAGGATGGAAGAAAAAGAAAATTTCAAGAAGTGAATTTTTTAAATCATTTTATCCAATTGAAATTCAAGGAAAAAAATGGAGAGCAATTTCATGGACTACTGCAGCAGCATTAGTTTCTGTTATAGAAATGGTAGCAAATGGGAAACTTCCAAAAAAGGGTTTTATAAAACAAGAAGAAATTCCATATAATGAATTTTTAAAAACCAGCTCTGGAAAATTATTTTTAAGTTAACTTTTATACTAAACAACCTGAAAGAAAATAAAAAATGAAAAAAAATAAAAAAGTAGATGGTATTTTAAAAAAATTAGGTGTTTCAAAAAATCAAAAAGGGTGTTCTTATGGTGGAAAGTGGTTTGGTTCAGGACAAATCATTAAATCTTATAGCCCGGTAGATAATTCTCTTATTGGGACTATTCAAGCAGGAGATAATAAAGATTATGAAAAAACAATACATGAAGCACAAAATGCTTTTTTAAATTTTAGAAATATTCCTGCTCCACAAAGAGGAAATTTAGTTCGTCTTTTAGGAAATAAAATACGAGAAAACAAAACAGAATTAGGTGAGTTAGTTTCTTGGGAAATGGGAAAATCTTTACAAGAAGGATTAGGAGAAGTTCAAGAAATGATTGATATATGTGATTTTGCAGTTGGTCTCTCTAGACAACTATATGGTTTAACTATGCACTCTGAAAGACCAAATCATAGAATGTATGAACAATATCACCCTTTAGGAATTGTTGGAATTATATCTGCTTTTAATTTTCCTGTAGCTGTTTGGAGTTGGAATGTTTCCTTAGCATGGATATGTGGAAATGTTTGTATTTGGAAGCCTTCTGAAAAAACTCCTTTATGCAGCATAGCTTGTCAAAATCTAATTTCACAAGTTTTAAGAGAAAACAATGTTATAAATGGAGTTTCATGTTTAATAAATGGTGATAAAAATATAGGAGAATTAATGTCTGATGACAAAAGAATAAATCTTTTATCTGCAACTGGATCAACAAAAATGGGAAAAGATGTTGCAAAAAGAGTTGGATCTAGATTAGGAAAAACATTATTAGAATTAGGCGGAAATAACGCCGTCATTATAACAAAACATGCAGATATAAAACATGCTATTAGTAATATTGTGTTTGGAGCCGTAGGTACCTGTGGACAACGCTGTACTTCAACTAGAAGAGTAATAATTCATGAATCTATTCTAGATAAGGTAAAAAATGAACTCAAAAAAGCTTATAAACAAATTAAAATAGGTAATCCTTTAGATGAAAGTAATCATATGGGACCGTTGATTGATAAAAATGCAGTTAATCAATATCTAAATGCTCTACAAGAAATAGTAAAACAGGGTGGTAAAATAATTGTTGAAGGAGGAACTTTAAAAGGCAATAATTACCAAAGTGATAATTATGTAAAACCTGTAATAGCAGAAATAAAAAACAGCGCACAAATAGTTCAAAAAGAAACTTTTGCTCCAATTTTATACCTTATAAAATATAAAGGAGAAGTTGAAAATGCAATAAAATTGATGAACGATGTTAAACAGGGTCTATCTTCAGCAATCTTAACACAAAATTTAAAAGAATCAGAAAAGTTTTTGTCCCACAAAGGAAGTGATTGTGGTATTGCTAATGTGAATATAGGTACTTCAGGTGCTGAAATTGGTGGTGCTTTTGGTGGAGAAAAAGATACAGGTGGAGGAAGAGAAAGTGGTTCTGATGCCTGGAAAGTTTATATGAGAAGACAAACCAATACTATTAATTATTCATCAGATATACCTTTAGCCCAAGGAATAAATTTCAACTTGGACATATAATATATATAGAAATTTTTTTTAATAATTGTTGAGCTTTGCTAGCCTATATAAATGATAATTAGAATCACCCAATATTCTATGAGCAACCCTTGTTCTTTTTAAGAAAAAACCAATATCAACATCATCAGTTACTCCAATTCCTCCATGCATTTGAACAGCCTCATTAGTAACAAGCTTAGAAACTAAACCTAATTTAGCCTTTGCTAAACTTGCAAATTTTGGTAAATCATTATCATTAGAATCTATAGCTTGAAGAGCTCTCAAAACAATTGATTTGCACAACTCAATTTCTCCAAACATTAAAGCTGATCGATGTTGTAAAGCTTGAAAAGAGGCAATTTTTACTCCAAATTGCTCTCTTTCTTTAATGTAATTCATTGTTATTTCAAAAGCTTCTTGAATATTACCTAACATTTCAGCTGCAAGTCCAATTCTAGCTATATCCAATGTCTTATTTAAAATTATACCTCCATCATCATCTGTTGATAAAAAATTCATTTTATCTATTTTAACATTTTCAAATGATATATCAGAATATATCCTTGAATCCATATGAACCTTGTTATCTAAATTAATCCCATCAGACTTGCTATCTACCAAAACCAAAGCTATATTTTTTTCATTTTTATATTTTGCAGAAACAATTAAATAATCAGATATTGAACCGTCAATTACAAATTTCTTCTTTCCATTTAAAATAAAATGATCCTCATTTTTTGAAATTAAAGAATTATTTAATTCTGGATTATGATGTTTCCCCTCCTCATGAGCTATAGTACATAGTTTTGATCCATTCATTATTTCTTGAAATAACTTATTTTTCAAAACTTCATTTTTTGAAAGAGATATTAATGAAGTAGACATTAGTACAGTTGAAATAATTGGTGATACAGTAAGTTTTCTTCCCATTTCTTCAAGAACTTGACCAAGCCCAACAAAACCAAAATTTAATCCATTATACTTTTCTGGTATAGTTAAAGCTGTCCAACCCATTTCTACCATTTCAGTCCATAATTCCTCTTTAAATTGATTATAATTATCATCTCTTAATTCCCTTATAAGAGTTAAAGGAGATTTTAATTCTAAAAATTCTTTTGTAGATGAT
This sequence comes from uncultured Flavobacteriaceae bacterium, assembly GCA_964433845.1. Taxonomy (GTDB): domain Bacteria; phylum Bacteroidota; class Bacteroidia; order Flavobacteriales; family Flavobacteriaceae; genus MAG-121220-bin8. The sequence goes on along the minus strand of CAYSTA010000031.1, from coordinate 7,160 downwards.
TTGAGCATTTGCTGCTCTTCATTTATTACTAGTGCCATATTTTTTATTTTGATGGTAAACCTAAAACTCTTTTTGCTATAATATTTAATTGAATCTCATGTGTCCCACCCTCAATTGAATAACCTTTAGAACGACAAAAATGCCTTGCCTCTCTCCCATTATTAGATTCTTCACTAGTCCATTCTGTTGAATTAAACCCATTAACTTCAAGTCTTAATTCTTCTTTTTGAATGCCAAGTTCAGTTCCATAGTATTTAAAAAAAGATGAAATTGCTCCAGAATTATTTCCAGCTTTATGCTCATCCATAGCTCTTTGAATTGTTAATTCAAATATTTTTTCATTCATTTCTAATTCAGAAATCTTATTTCTGATACTTTCACATACTAATGATCCATTACTTTGTTCCAAAACCTCTTTTGCTATTTCACTTAATGGCTTTTTCTTGTCAGTTTCACCAATTCCTCCAATCATTTGACGCTCATGAGTCAGTAAATATTTAGCAATTGTCCAACCATCATTTAAAGTTCCTACTAAATTTTTCTTTGGGACCTTAACAGCATCAAAAAATGTTTCAGTAAATGGGGATTTTCCACTTATAAGTTTTATTGGTCTTGTAGTAACACCCTTGGAAGTCATATCAATTAATAAAAAACTAACTCCAGTATGTTTTGAACTATTATCGGTTCTAACTAGGCAAAATATCCAATCTCCTTTATCTCCAAAAGATGTCCATACTTTGGAACCCGTAACTAAAAAGTGATCTCCTTTATCTTCGGCTTTAGTTTGCAAATTTGCTAAATCACTACCAGCATTTGGCTCACTATATCCTTGTACCCATCTTATTTCACCTTTACAAATTTGATTTAAATAATGAATTTTTTGTTCTTCAGAAGCAAATTTTAAAAGTGCTGGACCTAACATAGAAATACCAAAGTTAATGTGTGGTTTTCTACATCCTAATCTAGCCATCTCTTGATTTAATATATTGTTTTGTTTTGGAGTAAGACCTCCTCCTCCATATTTTGTTTCCCAATATGGAACAATCCACTTTTTTTCTAGCATTCTTTCAAACCATATTTTTTGATCTTCTGAAGAAAAATTACCATTTCTACCTCCCCAATACAACTGTTTTACATCTGTCAAAGGCTCTCTCATAGAATTTGGACAATTATCTTCTAACCATTTTCTGGTTTCCATTCTAAAACTAGTTAAATCTACTTTTGTTTTTGTCTCCATTATCTTTTTAATCTTTTATTTAATTATTTACCTAAAAATTTTGCTGGTCTTTTTTCTATAAAAGCAGTCACTCCCTCCTTTAAATCATAGCTATTAAATGCTGAAACCTGTTTTTGTGCTTCAAAAGCTATGGTATCATTTAAATTATTATCCATAGAATACATCATGTCTGCTTTTGCAATTCCAATTGCAAGAGTAGGTCTAGCAGAAAGCTCGTGAGCCCATTTTTTAGCATCATTTAAAATGTCTTCCTCCTCTACAATTCTATTTGTTAAACCTAATTTAGAGCACTCTTCTCCAAATACTTTTTTACCACTTATAGCAATTTCAAAGGCTTTACTATAGCCTACTTGTCTTGCTAATAGCCAACTTGCTCCACCATCAGGTCCAAGCCCTATATTAACAAAAGCATAAAGCAAAGCGCTTTCTTTACTCATAACTCTTAAATCACAAGCTAATGCAAAAGCAGCCCCAACTCCCGCAGCTGTTCCATTTATGGCTCCAATTATTGGTTTATTGATTGAGAAAAAACGTTTCATTAAAGGCTGATATTGTTCAATTATATAATCTCTTCTTTGTTCAGCAGTAACTTCACCTCCAAATACTGACATGTCTGCTCCAGCACAAAAGCCTTTACCATTTCCTGTCAATACTATTGCTCTTACATTTTCATCTCTTTCAGCAATTGACAAACAATCATTTATGCCATCAACTAAATCTTGATTTACAGCATTATATCTCTCAGGTCTATTTAAAGTAATTATTGCAATATTTTTATCTATTTCTATTAAAACTGATTTACCCATAATAAATATTTATTCGTATCCTATTGCCAAAGTTTCAGCAACACATACTGGTTTTTCTTGTCCCTTAAGTTCAACTGTAATACCTAATTTATATTTTGCTCCTCCAGGTTTTATTTCAAATTCTAATAATGAAACTCTTCCTCTTACAAAACCACCAGAAGGAGTGGCACTCATAAATCTTACTTTATCAACACCATAATTAACCCCCATTTTAACACTTCCAATAGTCACAGTATCATACGAAAATCTAGATGCTAGTGATAATATCATAAATCCATGAGCAATAGTAGTTTTATAAGGAGATTCTTTAGCACACTTTTCTTCATCAAGATGAATCCATTGTTCATCTTCCGTAATTTTAGCAAATACACTTATCTTATCCTGGGTTATTTCTATCCAATCACTTATTCCTAATTCCTTACCTACACATTTGCCCATTTCATCTAAATTTTTAAAATGAGTTTTATAAGCTTCTTTTTTTTCCATTTTTTTAAATTAAGTTAATTAATATTAAAGTGGCATAGCACCTCCATTAGCATGAAGAGTGATTCCACTAATAAATCCAGCCTCTTTTGATGCTAAAAATAAATAGGCATGTCCCATATCTTCAGCTGTTCCTATTCTACCTACAGGTATCATTTTTATAGCACCTTTAATAATCTCTTCAGGAATAGTATCCGACATTACAGATTTTATAAAACCTGGCGCTACTGCATTTGCAGTAATTCCGTGTCTACCGACTTCTTTACATAGTGCTCTGGTAAAACCAGAAATTCCTGCCTTAGTTGCACAATAGTTTGTTTGCCCGAACGCACCTGCTGTACCATTAATTGAAGAAGCAGAAACAATTCTTCCATATCCATTTTCTTTCATGTGTGGAACGACTGCTCTTGTTACTACATACAAGGATTTTAGATTTACATTTATTACCGAGTCCCATTCTTCTTCAGACATCTTTAAAAAAGATCTATCTCTAATTATTCCTGCATTATTAATTAAAATTTCAATTTTACCATGTTCCTTTATAATTTCTTCAACAGCATTATTTACAGAATTTTGATCTGTTACATCTACTTTTTGAAAAAATATTTTACCACCATTTTTTGTTATTTCATTAACTGTATCAGTTCCATCTAAAACATCCCATAAAGCTACTGTAGCTCCTTCTCTACAAAAAACTTCACATATTCCTTTACCTATTCCACGAGCTCCGCCTGTTACAATAGCAACTTGACCTTCTAATCTTTTCATAATTTATTTTATTAATTAAATTTTTAGTATTTATATACTAATTTAAAAAAAAAGAATTACTTTTTTAAACATTTCAAATTAAATAACTTCAAATAAACCAGCTGCTCCCATTCCACCACCAACACACATGGTAGAAACTACATATTTAGCTCCTCGTCTTTTACCTTCAATAAGTGAATGACCAACCATTCTAGATCCACTCATGCCATATGGATGACCCACAGAAATAGAACCACCATTAACATTTAAAAGTTCGTCTGGAATACCTAAAATATCTCTACAATAGATCACTTGAACTGCAAAAGCTTCATTAAGTTCCCATAATCCTATGTCACTCATTTTAAGTCCATTCTGCTTTAAAAGCTTCGGGACTGCATAAATTGGTCCAATACCCATCTCGTCTGGCTCACATCCAGCGACAGCAATTCCTCTATATATTCCAAGAGGAGTTAGATTATGTTTTGCTGCCACATTTGATTCCATTAAAACACAAGCAGATGCACCATCGGATAACTGACTAGCATTTCCCGCAGTAATTGAACCTCCTTCAACAACAGGCTTGAGTGATCTTAATCCTTCAATTGTTGTTGATGGTCTATTACATTCATCTTTTGAAATTGTCTTTTCAATAAATGAAATTTCTTTAGTTTCCTTATCCATAACTCCCATAGTTGCAGTGACCGAAATAATTTCATCATCAAATTTTCCTTCATCTTGACCTTTAGCAGTTCTAAGTTGACTTTGAAGCGCATATTGATCTTGAGATTCTCTAGAAATATTGTATCTGTTGGCAACAACCTCAGCAGTTTGAAGCATTGGCATATAAATATGTTTGTGTTTTGCGATTAAATTTTTGTCTACATACCTATCTAAATTCATTTTTTCAGTTTGAACTAAACTAATTGAATCTAGGCCACCACCAACAACAACATCCATTCCGTCACTAATGATTTGTTTTGCTGCAGTTGCAATTGCCATCATTCCAGAGGAACATTGTCTATCTAAACTCATACCACTTACTGTAACTGGAAGACCGGCTGATAAAGCTGCATTTCTTGCCACATTAGCATGTGTTGTGCCTTGTTGAAGAGCAGCTCCCATTATTACATCATCTACTTTGTCAGGATCAACTCCTGACCTTTTTACTGCTTCCTTTATTGCCCAACCAGCCATAGTTGGAGCAGTTGTATTATTGAATGTCCCTCTATAAGATTTCGTCAAGGGAGTTCTAGCTGTTGAAACTATTAATGCATCTCTCAAAATTATAGTTTTAAAATTAATTTACCTTTTTTATTCCCATTAAATAACTTTTTAAAAACTTCATAAAAGTTCTCTATGCCTTCATAAACATCTTCTTTTGACTTTAAAGTACCGTCAAGAATCCATTCAGTCATTTCTTTAGTAGCCAGTGGATATTTTTTTACAAAATCTAAAACAACCATCCCTTTCATGGTTGCTCTGTTAACAAGTAAAGACAAATAATTATTTGGCCCTTTAGCTGACATTTCATTGTATTGTGAAATAGCACCGCATATTACAATTCTTGCTCCCATTCTTAAAAAAACTAGAGCCGCATCTAAAATTTCACCACCAACATTATCAAAATACACATCTATTCCGTCTTGACATTCTCTTTTTATTCCTCTTTTTACACTTTCATTTTTATAATCAATACACCCATCAAAACCTAATTCGTTAATCACATAATCACATTTTTCCTTTCCACCAGCAATTCCAACAACTTTACATCCTTTAATCTTTGCAATTTGACCAACAATACTTCCAACAGCACCAGCTGCTGCTGATACAAGCACAGTATCACCTTCTTTTATATTACCAACTTCAAGAATACCAAAATATGCGGTCATTCCAGGCATACCCAACGTTCCAATGTAAGTTGGTAAAGGTATCTTACTACTAGGGACTTTAAAATATCCCTTACCATCTGAAATTGAGTATTGTTGAACTCCACCCCAACCGGAAAGAATGTCTCCTTTGTTAAAATTTGTGTTTTTTGATTCTATAACTTCCCCAATTGTTCCTGCCCTCATAACTTCTCCTATTTGAACTGGAGGAATATATGATCTTGTTTCATTTAACCATCCTCTCATAGCTGGATCAAGTGATACGTATAAATTTTTTAGAAGAACTTCACCATCATTAATTTCTCTTATATCTTCCAAATCATGAGTCCAAGTATTTTCTGATGGAAAACCAGATGGACGAGCTGCTAATTTTACAATTTTATTTTTTAACATATATTATGTGTTTTGAGTACATTGTAGTTTATAAAGTAGGTAAAAATATAAAAAAATATTATGCGCGCATAATATTTTTTTTTAAAAATAAATTATTTCCAATTTGGTTTTCTTTTTTCTTTGAATGCAGAAATACCTTCTTTGGCATCATCAGAATTTAGTGCTAATTCTAACATGTCGGCCAGATACTTATGATTAGATTTACTAGAGCTAATCCTGTCAATCGCCTCTAAGCCATATTTTATTGCTTTTGGCGAATTATTTGTAACCTCATCTAACCATTTTGAAACAACAGATCCAATTTCAACCTGATTAGTGATTTCAGAAACTAACCCCCAATGATAAGCAGTTTTAACATCTAAATTATAACCTCTAATACACCAATCAACTACATTTCTAACAGAGATTACTTTTGATAAAGATTCCATTACTTGCATTGGAAATATTCCTCTTTTTACTTCTGGAAGACCTAGTTTAAGTCCATCTATTGAAACAATATAATTACAACCGGCTATCAATAAAAAACCTCCCGCATAAACATCTCCCTCTAACTGACAAATTTTAGGCTTATAAAGTTTATTAAATAATTCTCCAATCAAAATTTTTGAATTGGCTTGTGGAACAGTTGATTTATTTTCTTCTACTTCCCCACTAATAGCTTTTAGATCTAATCCTGAACAAAAAACATCTCCATTTGACTTTAACAATAAAGCCCTGATATTGTCACAGTAGGATGCATATTGGAAAGCAAATGCTATTTCATTTATCATTTGAGGATGTAAAGCGTTTTTCTTATTTGGACGATTTAATGTGATACTAAAGACGTGATCAGTTTCGTCTAACTCTATAAAATCAAATTTATATGATTTTATATTTTTTATATCGTTTTCATTAAAGTAGTTCATAGCATATATCACATTCTAAATACTCCAAAAGAGCTAGATCCTTTTATTTCATTGCTGTAAACGGCTGCCAATGCTAAGGATAAGTATTTTCTAGTATCTGTCGGGTCAATAACTCCATCATCCCAAACCTCAGATGTAGTATGCCAAACACTAGCCTTTTCATCAGCCTCTTCAGCCAGCTTTTCCTTTTCTATTTTAAGTTTTTCTTCATCAATAACTTTATTTAATGAAGATGCTGAATTTCTTTTAATTATTTCCATTACACCAGACAATTGATCTGCTCCCATAACGCCAGATTTTACATTTGGATATGAAAACAGAAATCTAGGTTCAAAAGATCTACCACACATTGCATAATTTCCAGCACCATATGAATTACCAACCTGTAGACTAATGTGTGGAACTGTACTTCCAGCAACAGCATGAATTAATTGAGATCCACTATTAATCATTCCATTTTGTTCATATCTCTTTCCTACCATAAAGCCTGTAGTATTATGAATAAATAGTAAAGGAGTATTAGATTTATTAGCTAATTGTATAAAATGGGTAGCCTTTCTTGCTGACTCAATAAAAATTACTCCATTATTAGCAATAATTCCAATAGGATAACCATTAATTTTTGTCCAACAGCAAAACATTGTTCTACCATAATTTTCTTTGAATTCAATAAATTCAGAACTATCAACAAATCTTTTGACAA
>CAYSTA010000030.1:0-19701 GCA_964433845.1 uncultured Flavobacteriaceae bacterium | reverse complement strand
GACCGTCTGCTTAGAAGGCAGATGCTCTATCCAGCTGAGCTACGCGACCTTTTTTGCGCTGCAAATTTAAAAAAATATGTTTAAATTTAAAGATTTCTAAGGAGTTTATTAGACATATTATATGGATACTTATGCTGCGATTTTATTATGGGTAATTCCAGGTTTTTGGGTTTTAATGATAATTGAAATTTTATATGGTCATTTTACTAATAAACAAACCTACTCATTCATGGATACTATCTCAAGCCTAAGTTCAGGAATGACCAATCTCCTTAAAGATTCTTTAGGTTTAGTTTTAATTATTGTTTCCTATCCATATATACTTGACTCAATAGCTATTATTAACTTGGAATCAAGTTTTGCCTTATACTTGGTTGCTTTTATATGTATTGATTTTGCTAGTTATTGGAACCATAGGCTAAATCATAAAGTAAATATTTTTTGGAATAGACATGTGATTCATCATAGTAGTGAAGAATTTAATATGGCATGTGCTTTAAGGCAAAGTATTTCCGCATGGATAGGATTTGGTGCATTATTTTTAATTCCTGCTGCCATTTTTGGAATTCCTCCAAATATTATTAATGTACTAGCTCCATTACATTTATTTGCTCAATTTTGGTACCATACACAGCATATTGGTAAATTAGGATTTTTAGAATACATAATTGTTACTCCTTCACAACATAGAGTTCATCATGCCATAAATCCAATTTATATCGACAAAAACTTGTCAGCTATCTTTTGTATATGGGACAGAATTTTTGGAACTTTTCAAGAAGAATTAGATGAAGAGCCACCGGTTTATGGTGTTTTAAAACCGGTTAATACTTGGAATCCTGTTTTGATTAATTTTCAGCATGCCTATCATTTAATTCAAGATGCTTATAACACAAGAAGTATTAAAGATAAGTTAAGATTATGGTTCATGCCTACAGGTTGGAGACCAAACGATGTGATTGAAAAATTTCCAAGACCCATTATAACTGATTTAGAGAATAGAGTCAAATACAATCATAATTATTCAACCAAATTTAAATGGATTGCACTTTTTCATTTTGTCTCTATTAATCTTTTAGTGTTTTTCTTTTTATCTAATTTTTCATATTTATCACCAGGGTTTCAAATTTCTTTTGCCTTTGTAATCATTGTTTCTATTTTTGGTTTTACTTCATTTTTAGATTTATATTCATGGGCATCAAAATTTGAAATTTTTAGAGGAATAGCATGTATATTTTTTCTTGTTCATCCTTCCAATGAATTTCTAATAGAGAATTATTTTTTCTTTTATGTCATCATGTTATTATATTTCATATGTACTATACTTATTTCAATCACCTTTAGAAATGAATTAAAAAAATAAAAGAACAATTAAATTTTGGTTTAGAAATTATTAAATAAGAGTTATTAATAATCCTATTTAGGATTTTGTTATATTTAATATATGAAGAAACTATATAATATTTCCCTTTTAATTTTTTTACTACTTTTCTCCTATAAATCTCAATCACAGGAAGAAATATATTCTAAGCTAAATGAAATTGCTTTTATTGATCAAAAAGTAATGATGCCGATGAGAGATGGAGTTAGACTATCTACTGATATTTATCGTCCTAGAACAAATAACAGAGTTCCAATAATTTTTTCAAGAACTCCTTATAATTTTAACTCATGGCGTGATGGTGAAGAAAATAAAAGAGTTTATTATGCCGCTTATGAAGCTGTAAAAAGAGGTTATGCTTATGTTGTACAAAATGAAAGGGGAAGATTTTATTCGGAGGGTGAATGGGATATTTTAGGAATGCCATTAACGGATGGATATGATGCTTTTAGTTGGATGAGTAAACAGCAATGGTCTAATGGAAAAATTGGAACAATTGGATGTTCTTCAACAGCTGAGTGGCAAATGGCTGTTGCAGCTTTAGATCATCCCTCACATGCTGCTATGGTTCCACAAGGTTTTGGAGCAGGGGTAGGAAGAGTTGGAGAGTATTACGAACAGGGCAATTGGTATAGAGGGGGAGTAGAACAACTTTTGTTTCCGTCATGGCTTTATGGAGTCGAACATGATAAATTTAAACCAAGAATTCCTAGTGGAGCAACTCAAGAAGATCTTATAAGAATTTCCAGATTTTATGATTTAGCACCAGAAAATCCTGAAGTAGATTGGTCAGAAGCATTTAAACATTTACCAATACAAGATTTACTTAAAAATGTTAATGGAAAGAAAGAGATTTATGATAAAATGATAAGAAGAAAACCTAACGATCCAGATTGGTACACTGGGGGACTTTATCATGATGATATGGAATTTGGAGTTCCCAGTTTTTGGTTTGTTTCTTGGTATGATATTGCTACTAGTCCGAACATTGCTTTATTTAATCATGTTAGAAATAATGCTAAAGATCTAAATATAAGGGATAATCAATATTTAATAATTGCTCCCACATTACATTGTGGTTTTAAAAGAGCTACTGAAAACACAATTGTAGGTCAACTAAGTGTTGGGGATGCTAGACTTAATTATGATGACCAGATTTATTCATTTTTTGATCTAATGCTAAAAAATATTAATAATGATTTTAAAGAAGAAACTCCAAGAGTTCAATACTACACAATGGGTTCTAATAAATGGCAAAATTCTGATCAATGGCCCCCTGAAAATATTGAAATGACTAATTTTTATCTTACTAGTAATGGAAATGCTAATACTCTAAACGGAGATGGAAAATTAACTACTCTAAAAAGAAAAATAATAAATGATGCGGATTCATTTATATATGATCCTATGGATCCAGTTCAATCAATTGGTGGAGGAGTTTGTTGTATGGGAAATGCATTAAAGGGGGGATCTTTTGATCAACAAGAAGTTGAATTAAGAGAGGATGTATTAGTTTATTCAACTGACAATCTTAAAAATGGTTTTGAAGTAACTGGTTTTATTAACTCAACAATTTATTTGTCATCAGATGTAAAGGATACAGACATTACTTTGAAATTTATAGATGTCTATCCTGATGGTCGAGCTTTTAATATTGATGAAACAATACAACGAGTCAGATATCGCGATGGATATGATAAGGAAGTTATGATGGAAAAAAATTCAGTTTACAAGGTAGATTTAACTCCAATGTCAACAAGTTATTACTTTAAAAAGGGGCATCAAATTAGAATAGAAGTTTCAAGCAGTAACTTTCCAAGGTTTGCTAGGAACCTAAATACTGGGGGAAATAATTATGATGAATCAGTTTCTGTTATAGCGAACAACAAAATTCATCATTCAAAAAAATATCCTTCATCAATAACTTTACCTATAGTAAAAAAATAAATTATGAAAAATAACTCTAGAAGATCATTTTTAAAATCAACATCTGCATTATCCACAGGATTATTAATTCTTCCAGGTCTTTATTCATGCTCTCCAAATAATAAATTAAATGTAGCAGTAATTGGAGTTGGTGGAAGAGGGAGAGCTAATTGGGGTAAAGTTGAAAATGAAAATATAGTTGCAATGTGTGATGTTGATGATAATCGAGCTGCAGAAGGTTATGAAATGTATCCAAAAGCAAGAAAATTTAAAGATTTTAGAGTAATGTTTGATAAAATGCATAATGAAATTGATGCAGTTATTATTAGTACACCAGACCATACACACTTTGCAGCTACTATGGCTGCTATGGAATTAGGAAAACATGTTTACGTTGAGAAGCCCCTTGCGCATAATGTTTGGGAATTAAGAACAATGAAAAAAGCTGCTAGACATTATGGTATTGTTTCCCAAATGGGTAATCAAGGTCATACAACTAATGGTATTAGATTAATTAAGGAATGGTATGATGCAGGAGTTTTAGGGGAAGTTAAAGAAGTTCATGCTTGGATTGGGACATTTGATTTTAGACCAGGTCATTATTGGACTAAACCTGAAAGTTTTCCACCTCCAACACATCCAATTCCTGAATATTTGGATTGGGATTTATGGTTAGGTCCTGCAAAATATAGAGATTTTAATAATGCATATGCACCAAAATCTTGGAGAGGTTTTTATGATTTTGGAAATGGACAGCTAGGAGATTGGGCTTGTCATACCTTGGATGGTCCGTTTTGGGCTTTGAATTTAGGAATGCCTAATTCCATTGGGATTAAAATTCCAAATCCTATGACTGAGTACAATTTTGTTTCTGAGCAATCTGAAGTTACTTTCAACTTTAATAAGAAAAAAAATAAACCACCAGTGACACTAAAATGGTATGAAGGCGGTCTTAAACCTGAGATTTTAAAAGATTTAGGTGTTGATAAAATGAAGGATTATCAAAGACATGGAATGGTAATGGTCGGTGATAAAAATACTTTAATTACAGGAGGGAGACCCAATAATCCAAAATTATTAATGTCTGAATCAGAATGGCAAGAATTTTTGAAAAATGCTCCAGAAAAAACTATTCCTAGAATTGTAGATGAAACCCCGGTTCAAGAATGGGTTCACGCTATTAAAAATGACACATTACCTCTTTCAAATTTTGATTATGGAGCAAGTCTTACTGAAATGGCATTATTAGGATGTTTAGCCCAAAGATTTAATGCTGATTTAAAATATGACTCTGAAAATATGCAAATTACTAATAGACCTGATGTTAATGAATATATAAAAGAACCTATTAGAGAGGGTTGGTCATACGGTGAATCTTTATAAGCTATATTATTTTATAGTATGAATAATAATTTTGATGCAATTGTTATAGGCACTGGTGTTAGTGGCGGATGGGCAGCCAAAGAATTATGTGAAAACGGTTTAAAAACTCTTGTTTTAGAAAGAGGTAGAATGATAAACCATCCTTCAGATTATACAACTGCAAACATGGATAAATGGGATTTTCCTTCTGGAGATCAAATAACTAATGCAATTAAAGAACGACAACCAAAACAAAGTAGAACAGGCTATGTAAATTCAGAATCGACAAAACATATGTTTGTGGATGATATTGATCATCCTTATAATGAAGATAAAAGATTTGATTGGATAAGAGGATATCATGTTGGTGGAAGATCTTTACTTTGGGGAAGACAAAGTCACCGTTTGACACAATTTGATTTTGAAGGAAATGCAAAAGAAGGTATTGCTGTTGACTGGCCAATAAGATATAATGATTTAGCACCATGGTATGACTATGTAGAAGATTATATTGGAGTAAGTGGAGAAAACTTAGGACTTCCACAATATCCAAGCGGTAAATTATTAAAACCTATGAAAATGAATTGTGTTGAGGAAGTTTTAAAAGATACACTGTCCAAAAAATATAATGATAGAGTTTTAACTTTGGGTAGAGTTGCCAATATTACAGAAGGAACAAAACCTGGTAGAGGAAGGGTAACATGTCAATATAGAAAACTTTGTAGAAGAGGTTGTCCATTTGGAGCCTATTTTAGCAGTAATTCATCTACACTTCCTGCAGCTGAAGATTCGGGAAATATGACTTTAAGACCTTATTCAGTTGTTTATGAAATTATGTATGATGAAAATAAGAAAAGAGCCACTGGAGTTAAAATAATTGATTCAGAAACTAAACAGACTTACGAATATAGGGCTAAAATTATTTTTGTTTGTGCTTCAACTGTAGGCACAACTTCTATTTTAATGCAATCAAAATCTAATAGATTTCCTAATGGAATGGGAAATGATTCTGGAGAACTAGGTCATAATTTAATGGATCATCATTTTAAAGCTGGTGCTAGTGGAAATTTTGATGGATTTAAGGATAAATATTATACAGGTAGAAGACCTACGGGAGTTTATATTCCTAAGTTTAGAAATATAGGAGGAAATACTAATCAAAATGATTTTATTAGAGGATATGGTTACCAAGGAGGTGCTAGTAGAACAGATTGGACTCAATCTATTGCAGAACTTTCTTATGGAAAAGATTTAAAAGAAGCGATTTTATCTCCTGGAGATTGGAAAATGGGCCTAGGTGGTTTTGGAGAAATTTTACCATATCATGATAATAGAATGTATTTGAATTATGAGAAAAAAGATAAATGGGGATTACCAACTGTGACATTTGATGCTAAGATTAGAGAAAATGAATTAAAAATGAGAAAAGACATGATAAATCAGGCTGTTGAAATGTTAGAAAAAGCAGGATTTAAAGATGTAAAGGGTTATGATAAAACTTATGCATTAGGTCTTGGTATTCATGAAATGGGAACTGCACGAATGGGAAGAAATCCTAAAACATCTGTTTTAAATAAATATAACCAGATTCATTCTGTAAAAAATGTTTTTGTTACAGATGGTTCAGCTATGACATCATCAGGTAATGTTAACCCATCTTTAACTTATATGGCTCTAACAGCAAGAGCTGTAAATTACGCTGTTAAAGAATTAAAGAAAAAAAATATTTAAGATGGATAGGAGAAAAGCAATTAAAAAATTAGGATTAAGTTTAGGTACTATAACATTATCTCCAGCTGTATTAAGTTTACTACAAAGCTGTAAAAATGATTTAGACTGGAAACCTATTTTTTTTAACTCAAGTCATATAAATGTAATATCTGAACTAACAGACTTAATAATACCTTCTGATGAAGAAATTCCTGGCTCTAAAGATTTAAACCTTATAAAATTCATTGATCATTATATATATAATGTGTCTGAAAAAAAAGAGCAAATATTATTAAAAAAATCTTTTAATTCTTTTTTAAAAGATTGTTTAATAAAATCTAAAAAAACTTCTTTTAGTGATTTAGGTAGAAATGATTTGGAAATAAGCTTAATATATTTTTTAAAAAGCAATATAAAATCACAGAGTGAATGGAAAACAGCTTATAGAAAATTTTCAAATAAATTTAATGATAATAAAAATAAAATTTCTGATGAAGCGCTTTCATACAATTTTATAACTACTATTAGACAATTAACCATAACGGCTTTTAAGGGATCAAAATATATAGGTGAAAATGTTTTAGTTTATAGACCTATTCCTGGAATGCAAGAAGGTTGTGTCGATTTAGAAGAAACAACAGGAGGAAGAGCTTGGTCAATATAATTTATATGAAAAAGATTTTATTCATTTTTATTTTCTTTTCAATTTCTATAAATTATTCTCAGGAAAAAGAGGATCTTTTTAATCTGATTTCTGAAGAAGAAAAACAAATAGAATTGCTTCCTGAAAGAATGGTTTTTACTCAAAGTTTACTTTGGGGAAAAAATGGTTTGTTTAGAAAAACAGGAATTTCAGATCTTAATATCCAGAATAGAGAAAGGGAACTTAAGATTAGAAAAAACATGCTCAATGCTCACCAAGTAATTGGGTATATTACTTTAGCTTCCATGGTTGCGCAAGGAATCATTGGAGGAAAACTTTATAATGGAGATGAGAGTTTACGTAATACTCATAAAACAATGGGTAATATTGTTAATATTGGATATTTCACTGGAGCAGGACTTTCTTTATTTGCGCCACCTCCTTTAATTAATAAAAAAGCTAAAGGATTTAATTCAATTAAAGCTCATAAAATTTTGGCAACCATTCATTTTTCAGCAATGGTTGCTACAAACCATTATAAGGATAAGAATAAAGACACCCACAAAGCTGCAGCCTATACTGCTTTTGCAAGTTATGCTACTGCCGTTTTAGTTATAAAATTTTAATATGAGAAAGAATGTTCTAATATTTCTAATATTAATAATTCCATTAATTGATTCTTTTTCTCAAGATAATGTTCAGTGGATGTTAGATTCTGAGAAATCCTACATCGAATACCAGGCAAAACATTTACTACATAGGTGGATAGGAACTAATAATAAGGTGAAGGGTGTTCTTGTCTTAATAGATGATGGTGGTAAAATTGCAATAGCTGCTAATATTGTTGATTTTGATAGTGGAATTGGTAATAGAGATTCAAATGCCCTAAGAGTTTTAGATGCTTTTAATCATCCACAAGTAAAATTTTATTCTGATCAAATTTTAATTTCAGAAAACACTATTGCTTTAAAAGGAGAATTAGATTTTCGTGGAAAAAAAGTAAATAAAAATGTAGAAGCCTCATTTTTAAAAGATGGGGAAAAAATATTTATGGAAGGGACTTTTTCTATAGTTCTTACAGATTTTAATATAGAACTTCCTTCTTTAATGCTTAAAAAGATAGAGGATTTTACAAAAATATCTTATAAGCTAGTTTTTAAAAGGATTTAGACTTATCTAATCTTTCCACTCAGCTATAAACAAGTTGGTATCTCTAGTACCTCCGTTATTTCTATTGGATGAAAAAGCTAATCTTGTGCCATCATTTGAAAAAACTGGAAATGCATCAAAAGTTTCGCCATGTGTTATCCTAGTTAGATTTTTTCCATCTAAATCTATCATATATAGATTAAAGGGAAAACCTTTTTCAGCTTCAAAATTTGAAGAAAAAATAACTTTTTTTCCAGAAGGATGAAAGAATGGACTCCAATTTGCATTACCTAAATCCGTTAATTGACGTAAGTTATCTCCGTTGGAATCACATATATATAATTCCATATTTGTAGGCTGTACTAATCCTTGGCTTAATAATTCTTTATATTCTTTTATTTCTTTTTCATTTTTTGGTCTGGAAGATCTAAAAATCAACTTTGATCCATCGGGAGAAAAAAATGCTCCTCCATCATATCCTAGTTCAAATGTTATTTGTTTAACATTTGAACCGTCTATGTCCATAGTATATAAATCTAAGTCACCATTTCGTGTAGATGTAAATACTATTTTATCACCCTTTGGAGAAACTGTTGCTTCAGCATCATAACCAATTTCATTGGTTAATTTTCCTGTTATATTTCCTTTTAAATCAGAAATATAAATATCGAAAGAATCATAAATAGGCCAGACGTATTTTCCTTCTTTTCTTAGTGGAACTTCAGGACACTTTTTATCTTTTTCATGAGTTGATGCATATATGAAATGCTTATTATCAGGGAGAAAATAAGAACATGTTGTTCTTCCAAAACCTGTACTAACCATTTGTGGAACAGTTTCATTAAAAGTGTCAGAAGAATTCATTAAAAACATTTGATCACACTCTACATTCCAATTATTATTATTTGATTGAAAAATTAAATTTTTATCATCAAAACTCCAATATGCTTCCGCATTATCTCCTCCAAAAGTTATTTGTTTAATAGATTTGAAGTTCTTTTCATCTTCATAGATTAATGAATTAGAATTTTCTTTACAAGAAAATAAAGCAAATAAAATCAGTGGAATGAATAAATATTTCATAATTAAAATTTGTAATTTGCGCCCAAAAATAAATACAAATTATGAGAAATCCATTAACATATATAAACTTATTTTTAATTATAATATTTTCTTGCAATTTACCCTATGAACATCAAAATAAATTAAAAGAAGATGTTGAATTTCTGTCATCAGATGATCTAGAAGGAAGAGAAACTGGATCCGAAGGGGAAAAAACAGCAGCAAATTATATTTCACAAAGATTTTCTGATCTTGATTTTATAAAAAAAGGGAATAATGAATTTTTACAGAGTTTTAGTTTTAAACCTAAATCAAATCCTCATGATGAAATTAAATTTAATGATTCTATCGTTGATTCAAGCATTACAGGAAATAATGTATTAGCATTTATGGATAATAATGCACCATCTACTGTTGTAATAGGTGCTCATTACGATCATTTAGGATATGGAGGAGAAGGTTCATTATATAGAGATTCAGAAATAAAAATACATAATGGTGCTGATGATAATGCAAGTGGAGTAGCGTTAATGTTAGACCTAGCTTCTAAACTTAAAGAAAATAAAAAGGTTAACAACAATTATTTATTTATTGCTTTTTCAGGGGAGGAATTGGGTTTGTTAGGATCTAATTATTTTGTGAAAAATCCTACAATTGATATTAATACTATTAATTATATGATAAATATGGATATGGTTGGAAGATTAAATAATGAAAGGTCTTTAGCAATTTATGGACTAGGAACTTCTCCAATATTTAAACAAACCATTAAATCAAACAATAAAGATTTTAAAATAATTGAAAATGAATCTGGCGTAGGTCCATCTGACCATACTTCATTTTATTTACAGGATATTCCAGTATTGCATTTTTTTACTGGACAACATTCAGATTACCATAAGCCAAGTGACGATAGTGATTTGATCAATTATTATGGGATGGAATTAATCTCAAACTATATTTTTTCAATTATTTCTGATTTAGATGATAATGGAAAATTGTCTTTTAGAAAAACAAAAAATGAAAGTCAAGATGTTCCAAGGTTTAAGGTTACCTTGGGTGTAATTCCAGATTATTTATTTGAAGGAAAAGGCATGAGGATTGATGGAGTTTCCAGTGGAAGACCTGCCGAAAAAGCTGGTTTTGAAAAGGGTGATATAGTTATTAAATTAGGAAAGACTGATATTACAGATATGATGTCATACATGAAGAGTTTATCGAAAATTAAAAAAGGAGATAAGGTTATAGTTAAAGTTAAACGTAAAAATAAAATCTTATCTAAAAATGTAATATTCTAATGAGAAAACTATTTTTTTTATTTATTTTTTTTACAACTTCTTGTACAAATAATGAAATAATTATTAGTAAAGCAGAAATGTCAAATTTTTCTATAATTTCTGATAAAAATAATTTTGATATTGCCGATTCACTAAATGTTTATCTTAATAAAACAATTGGTCTAAAACTTAATATATCTAATCAGATTTCAAATAATAAAGCTATTGTTTTATCTATAGAGAATGATTCTATAGACGATTTTATCTCAATTTCATTTAAAGATTCATTGGTTAATATTTCTGCTAATAGTAAAAAGCTTTTATTTTTTGCCACCTATGAGTTTATTGAAAAATATTTAAACGTGAGATGGTTGTCAAGTAATTATACTTTCTACAAGAAAATAAGTTCATTAAAAATTCCAAAGAAATTTAATTTCTTACATAAACCTCCTGTTAAAACAAGAACTGTTCATTCTAGGCTTTTTTATAATGACTCAACTTTTGCTGACAAATCAAAAGTAACTACAAGTGCTTTTCCAAATTATATACCTGAAGCGAGAGTTCATACTTTTCATAGGTTCGTGCCAGAAGAAATTTATTATGAATCCAACCCTGAATTTTATGCTTTAAGAAATGGCAAGAGATTACCAACTCAACTTTGCTTAACAAATAATGAAGTTTATAATATCGTTGTAGATAAAGTTTCAGATCTTTTTGAAAAATATCCAGAGTATGATGTTGTTTCTGTAAGTCAAGACGATAACACATCTTATTGTAAGTGTGATGAATGTGAAAAACTTCACAATGATTTTGGAGGTCCAGCAGCAAGTATGATTTCATTTGTAAATAAAGTAGCAGATAATTTTAAGGATAAGACAATTTCTACTCTTGCTTATCAATATACTCGAAAACCGACTACAATTATCCCAAAGGATAATGTGTTAATAACCCTTTGTTCCATAGAATGTAATAGAAGAATACCTATTTCAGAAGGATGTATAGATTTTTATGAAGATTTGAAAGGTTGGTCTAAATTAACTAATAATATACGTATATGGGATTATACTACTCAGTTTACAAACTTTTTAGCTCCTTTCCCAAACTGGAATACAATTAAACCAAATATTAACTTATTTGTTGATAATAATGCAAAATGGATTTTTCAACAACACAGTAGAAATCCAAGTGAATTGTTTGAATTAAGAAGTTATATTATGGCAAAATTATTATGGAATCCAGATTTGTCTTTCCATGATTTACTAGATGATTTTTGTAATCACTACTATGGAAATGCTTCTAAATATATAAAAGAATATGTAAATGATATTTCTGAAGAAATAAGTAAGAATACAGATTTTTTCCTTTTTTTATATGGTGATCCATCTCAAGGTTTTGAATCTTTTTTGAGACCTGAAAAACTTATTTATTATAATGACTTATTTGATAAAGCATTAGAACAAGTAAAAGACAATAAAAGATATTCAAATAGAGTTGAAAAAGCTAGATTGTCTATTGATTATGCTTCTTTGGAAGCTCATAGGAAAAATTTTTCAGATAATTTTCCATTAACAGTTTTTGAAAATGGAATAAAAATAATTCCTGAGATAGTTCTTAATAGAATAAAAAGGTTTAAAAATGTAACGAAAAATAATAATATTGATTTGATGAATGAAATGGGTTTTACTGTCGATGAGTATGTATATTATTATGAAAAAGCATTAAAATTAGCAGTTAAAGATAATTCTGCAAAGTCTAAAGAAGTTACATTATTAACCAAACCTACAAAATATGCTAATGAAGATCCTCAAGTGCTTACTGATGGTGCTTTAGGTGGAAGTAGTTTTTACTCCAATTGGCTTGGTTTTGTTGGCAATGATATGGATGCTATTATTGATTTAGGTGAAGAAAAAATGATTAAAAATATTTCAACTAGTTTTCTTCAGGTTACTAATCATGTTGTATTTTTCCCTCCAAAAGTTGAGTTTTTAATCTCAAATGATAAAAAAGATTGGATTACATTTAATCCAATAATTAATAAAAAAACACTTAGTAAAAAAAGTAAAGTAAACGACATTCAAACTTTTTCTCAACCAGTTAATAAAATTGGAAGGTTTGTTAGAGTTAAAGCTAATAATTTTGGTCCAGCACCATATTGGCATTTTGCTGCAGATAATCCATCATGGATTTTTGCTGATGAAGTAATAGTAGAATAAAAAAGAATTATGAAAAAATATGTATTAGCCATTGATGCTGGAACGACAAGTTCAAGAGCCATTATTTTTGATAAAAAAGGAACTCAAATTTCTATTTCACAGTTTGAATTCACACAAATATTTCCAAAAGAATCCTGGGTAGAACATGATCCAATAGAAATTTGGGAAACTCAATTAAAAGCAATTCATGATGTAGTTGAAAAATCTAAAATTAATGTTGATGAAATTGATTCAATTGGAATTACTAATCAAAGAGAAACTACTGTAATCTGGAATAAGAATACTGGTGAACCAGTATACAACGCTATTGTTTGGCAAGATAGAAGAACCTCATCAATATGTGATGATTTAGATAAAAATGGTTATACAGAAATGTTTTATGATAAAACGGGATTGGTTCTAGATGCCTATTTTTCAGGAACAAAAATCAAATGGATTTTAGATTCAGACAATAAAATTCGTGAGTCTGCAGAAAAGGGTGATTTGCTATTTGGAACAATTGACTCATGGTTGATATGGAATTTAACAAATAAAAAACACCATGTTACTGACTATACTAACGCTAGTAGAACCTTGCTTTTTAATATACACTCATTACAATGGGATAATGAATTGCTTGCAACATTAAATGTTCCTAAAAATTTGTTGCCTAAAGTTTTAGATAGTTCTCAAAAAGTAGGATTAATTGACAGGTCAATTTTAGATGCTGAAATTCCAATTTGTGGTATAGCTGGTGATCAACAAGCTGCATTATTTGGTCAGATGTGTATTAAACCAGGTGACGTTAAAAACACTTATGGAACAGGTTGTTTTTGTATGATGAATACAGGAAATAAAGCAGTAAAATCTAATAATAAAATGCTAACAACTATTGCTTGGAAAATTAAAGATGAAACAGTTTATGCTTTGGAGGGTAGTGTTTTCATTGCAGGAGCATTAGTACAATGGTTAAGAGATCAGTTAAACATTATTAAAGAATCACCAGAAATAGAAGCACTTGCCGAAACAGTTGAAGACAGTGGAGGAGTTACCTTTATTTCCGCTCTTTCAGGGCTTGGAGCCCCTTACTGGAATCCAAATGCTACTGGTGCAATAATGGGTATAACAAGAGGAACTAAAAAGGGTCATATTGCTAGGGCTGCTCTTGAAGCCATTGCATTACGTTCTAGAGAAATAATTGTTGAAATGGAGAAAGATTCAGGTACAAAGTTTAATATCCTAAAAGTTGATGGGGGAGCAAGTAATAATAATCTTTTAATGCAAATTCAATCAAATTTCTTAAATGCTAATGTAGTAAGACCTAAATTGACCGAAACAACTGCATTGGGTGTTGCTTTTTTATCAGGACTTGCTTCAGGTTTTTGGTCATCAATAGATGAACTTAAAAACATATGGCAAATTGATCGTGAATTTATGCCAAAAGATCATAATGATAAACTTGCTGTTGACAACTGGAATGAAAGAATTAAGAAAATTAAATAGAGACAATAATTTAGATTTATTAAAAAATACCAAAGTATTTGATGTTATTATTATTGGAGGAGGTTCTACAGGTTTAGGATGTGCTTTAGATGCATCATCTAGAGGATTTTCAGTAGCTCTTTTTGAAAAACATGATTTTTGTAAAGGAACTTCATCAAGAAGTACTAAATTGATTCATGGGGGAATAAGATATTTAGAAAAATTTCAATTTTCTTTAGTTTATGAGTCATTAAAAGAAAGAGACCTCTTAATTAAAAATGCTTCACATATAGTAAAACAAATTGGCTTTATTATACCTGTATACAAATATTGGTCAATGTTTTACTATTGGATAGGTTTAAAACTATATGATTTAATATCCGGAAATTATATTTTTTCAAAGTCAAAAAGAATAGATTCTAAAACTGCTCTAGATTATATTCCAAATCTTAATAAAAATAAATTGAAAGGTGGTATAATTTATTATGATGGTCAATTTAATGATTCTAGATTAGGTATTGATTTGGCATTAACATCATTGAAATTTAACTCTGTAATGTTAAACTACATGTCAGTTGAGGATTTTTTAAAAGAAAACAATAAAGTAAGTGGAGTAAAAGTATTGGATTCCATTGATGGTAAATATTATAATATAAAGGCTAAGTCCGTTATCAATTGTACTGGAGTATTTTCTCAATCAATAATTAATTTAGATTCAATCCAACAAGAATCTATTATAAAACCAAGTCAAGGGATTCATTTGATTATTGATAAAAAATTTCTAAATGGAGATTTCGGATTCTTAGTTCCCAACACGTCAGACGGAAGAGTTCTCTTTGCCATACCTTGGTTAAATCATGTTATTTTAGGAACAACAGATCGGCAAGTAAAAGAACCTGTATTTGATCCAGTTGCAAAAGAGGAAGAGGTAGAATATATTTTAAATAATGCTAAAGATTTTTTTAATGTTAAACCTAAAAGGTCAGATATTAAAACAATATTTGTAGGATTAAGGCCCTTAGTGTCAAATTCAAAAAAAATAAAATCTAAAGATTTATCAAGAAAACACAAGATTGTTATTAGTGAGTCAGGTTTAATAAGTGTAATTGGTGGCAAATGGACTACTTATAGAAAAATTGCAGAAGACACTATAGATTATCTAATTAGCAAATTTGGTTTGAATACTATTGAAAGTCCAACAAAAAATATAAAGATTGTTAATGGATTAAAGCATATTGATTTTTCAGAAAAATCATTAAGCGATAAATTTTATATTTCAAAATCATTAATAATTCATTTTGTCAAAAACGAAATGGCAATTAATCTAGATGATATTATGTCACGTCGTACTAGATGCTTATTTTTAGATGTTGAAGAAAGTATTAAAATAGCCCCGATTGTTGTTGAAATTATGGCTAATGAACTTTTGAAAGATGAAATCTGGGAAAATAAACAATTGAAATCTTTTTATAAATTAACTAACCTATATAAAATATAATTATGGACTCTTTTTTAGCGGAATTTATTGGTACAACAATTTTAATGTTACTTGGTGTTGGAGTAAATGCAAATACAAGTTTAAAAAACACTATTGGAAGTGAGAATTCCAATTGGGTTTTAGTAAGTATGGCCTGGGGACTTTCAGTATTTGTTGCGGTATTTATCACTGGCCAATTTAGTGGCGCACACTTAAATCCTGCAGTTACAATTGGTTTAGCCACTATAGGTAAATTTTCTTGGTCTCTAGTTCCGACCTACATATTTATTCAACTTTTGGGAGCAATTTTTGGAAGTTGGTTAGCATACTTGGTTTACATTGATCATTATAGAGCAACAGATAATGAAAATACTGTAAGAGGATCTTTTTGTACAGGACCTGCAATAAAGAATTATAAGAATAATTTTTTCAGTGAAGCTGTTGCAACATTTATTTTAGTTTTTGGAATTTTTTATATAGTAGAACCAAATTTAGAGATCCAAGGAGAGGTTGTTAATTTTGGATTAGGAGCTTTAGCTGCACTTCCTGTAGGTATATTAGTTTGGGTTATTGGAATGACATTAGGTGGGACAACAGGATTTGCTATTAATCCAGCAAGAGATTTTGGACCTAGACTAGTTTATTCACTACTACCTAGAAAAAATAAAAATGCTGATTGGTCCTATAGTTGGATTCCTGTTTTTGGACCTTTTTCTGGAGCAATTACAGCAGGATTATTATATAATTTTATTATGTAATGATAGATGAAAAAAAAATCCCATGTGTTGCTGGATCTTCTGGCCTAGTGGGATCTTATCTAATAGAATATTTATCAGAATTATACCCAAAAGTTATTTCTATATCTAGAAGAGAAATTAAATTTTCAAAAAATAATGTTTCTAATGTAATAGTAGATTTTGATAATCTAGAAAATGAAGATATTTTAAAGGAAATAGATCACCTTTATATTGCACTAGGAACTACAAGAAAAAAAGCTGGAAGCGCAAAAAATTTTGAAAAAGTTGATTATCACTATTGTATAAATCTAGCTAGAATTGCTAGTGATTACGGAGTAAAAAGAATTTCTGTAGTATCTTCTGTTGGATCAAATTCTAAGTCTAATTTATTATACCCTAGAACTAAGGGAAAATTAGAAGAAGAATTAGCTAAATTATCTTTTGATCACGTAAGTATAATGAAACCTGGAATTATATTAGGGAATAGAAAAGAAAGTAGAATTTTTGAACAAATAGCAAAATATATATTTTCTATTATAAGCCCCTTGCTTTTTGGAAGTTTAACTAAATATAAATCTATTCATGCTAGTGATATTTCTAAAGCCATGATTTATCAAATCTCTAGTGGCAAAAATGGATTCTTTCAATTTGAATTTGAAAAAATAATAAAATATTCAAAAAAATAGCTTTTTCTTATTCTATTTATTAGTAAACATTCAAGAATGAATATTATATTTATAGTATGAGAAAAATACTTTTTTCTTTACTTTTTTTATTTTCCGGATTAGTTTTTTCTCAGACTAAGCCTATAGCATCAGATGTGTCTGCTGCTCATTTTAAAGATACAAATGGCCTGATTCACTTAGTTGGCTCAGATGCAGAGTTTCATACCTTAACCTATACAATTGTTACATTACCTACTCATGGAACATTAAAAGATCATAATAATAGTGATGCTGTTGTTAGTGCGGGAGGTTCATTGTCAGGTAATTCGGTAACATTTGTTCCTCATTCTGATGAAAATCATAAATACATTTTTTCTGGAACTAATTCTTTCACATATAAGGTAACAGATTCTGATGGAGATAGTGATACTAAAACAGTTAGTGTTGAAGTGTTTGATTCCTATCTTAATCCACCTACAGCAATAGGTTCTGAAATTAATGGAGAAGCAGCAGGAGATAATTTTGGGCGTGCTGTTTCTTTAAGTGAGGATGGTACTATAATGGCAGTAGGTGCTCCATTTAATGATGCTGGCACAACAGATTCTGATAAAGGAAGTGTAAGGGTTTACAAGTACACAGTTGCTAATGGATGGTCGAAATTGGGAGAAGATATTGATGGAACTGCTGAAAAAGATTATTTTGGATCAAGTGTTTCTTTAAGTGGTGATGGTACAATTTTAGCAGTTGGAATTCCTTATAATGATGATGCAATAGGAACTACAAATGCTGGTCAAGTTAAAGTATATCAATACAATTCAGCAACTACTACTTGGGATACAATGAGTACAATAACTCCAAATATTGTTTCATCTGGTTCAAACAAAGCTGTCTCAGAGCAATTTGGAAATGATGTTAGGCTCAGTAGTGATGGAAAAACTTTAGCTGTTAGTGATATTTGGTTTGATAGATCTGGTGGAAACAATTCGGGTAGAGTTGTAGTTTATCGTTATGATGGTACGAACTGGAACTCCCTTGGAAATGAGACTGCCCTATATGGTGAAAGTGGAGATAATTTAAGTTGGGGACTTTCTTTGAGTGCTAACGGAAATATTATGGCAGTTGGTGCTCATGATTATTCATCGAATAATAAGGGACAAGTTAAAATATTTGAATATGATTCAGCCAATACAGAGTGGGATGTAAAAGCAACCTTATTGGGTGATAAATCTGCTGAAAAATTTGGAGCTGCTGTAGATTTAAGTAGTGATGGATTAATTGTTGCGGTTGGAGCGCCCTACCATAGAGTGGCAGGATCTGGAAGTGAGTTTGTTGGAAAGGTTAGTATTTATAAGTGGGATGGCTCAAATTATTCACCACTTGGATCAGATCTAATAGGTTCTGATAAGTATGATTATTTTGGTGCTCACTTATCATTAGATAATGAGGGAAATACTCTTGCTATAATGGGGCCAGGCCATGATGCCACAACTGGGTCAACTTATTTAAATAAAGGGAGAGTAAGGGTTTATAATTACGATACAGCTTCTACTAGTTGGGTTCAATCTCCAGCAAGTTATGATTTTGATGGAGAAGCAGATGAAGATCAAAGTACGGGAAGTAATAATGAGTCTAAAGGGCAAAGAGTTTTTTTAAGTGGTGATGGATCAGTATTAGCTATTGGTGCTGATGAAAATGATGGTAATGGAACAAATTCAGGCCATGTAAGGGCCTACAAATTATTTGAACCTCAAATTATTCCCGTAGCTAATTCACAAGATGTATCTTTTACATTGTATGAGCAGGTAACTTCTACTGAAGAAATTACTTTAACAGGAACAGATAGTGATGGAAATGATGCAGATTTAGTATATATAATCACTGAGCTAAATACTGCTAAGCTTTTTGAGGGTGGTACAGAAATCACATCTTCCGATATTCCTCATACTTTAACTGCAAATAAGGTAAAGTATAACAGTAACTCTGATGTAGTGGTTAATGATTCATTTAAGTTTATAGTTCATGACACTAAAGCCAGTAGTGTACCCGCTACGGTAACTTTAACAATAATTCCCGATAATGATCCTCCTGTCGCAACCGGACAATCTGTAACTAGTGATGAAGATGTTGCTAAGGATATTGATCTTGCTGGAACAGATGTAGATAACGCTGACACCAATTTAAATTTTTTAATTTATTCTTTACCAGCTAATGGAACTTTGACAGATAAAAATAATGGCAATTCTGCTGTTACATTAGTAACTAAAGATTCAGGAACAACAACTTCGGCTAATACTGATAAGCTAGAAGATAGTTCTCAAAATTTTACAAGTACAGTTATTCCTGGTGATTTTCTTATTAACACAACTGATAACACATATGCTGATGTTAAAGCAGTTGATAGTGATACAACCTTATCTCTTAGTGCTGATATTATGGCATCTGGAGAAGAATATACCATAAAAAGAGGAACCTCTTTAGTTGTTAGTTCAGGAACTGCAAAAGTAACTTACACTCCAAATTCTAATTATGTAGGTTCGGATTCATTTAAATTTAAAGCAAGAGATAAAGGAGTAGCTGATGATGAATTAACTGATGTTGAAAATAGTGTTGATGCAGCTACAGTATCTCTAACGGTAAA
>CAYSTA010000029.1:0-21162 GCA_964433845.1 uncultured Flavobacteriaceae bacterium | reverse complement strand
ATTTCATAGATTTCAATGTAATTAAAAAGAAAAAAAGCTAAACTCTTTAATAATATGATATCAGCAGTAAATATTACTAAAACATTTGATAACAAAAAAGTGTTAGATAATGTAAGTCTTGATGTTAAGAGGGGAGAAATAGTTTCAATTGTAGGACCATCTGGAGCTGGAAAAACTACCCTGCTTCATATTTTAGGCACTTTAGATAAGGCTGATGATATGGACCAGTATAATTTATTTTTAAACGAAACAGAAATAATAAAACTCAATGAAAATGATATTTCTAAATTTAGAAACACACAAATAGGTTTCGTATTTCAATTTCATGAACTATTACCTGAATTTACTGCAATAGAAAATGTTTGTATTCCTGGCATGATAAAAGGAGACAAAACAGATGTAATTAATAAGAAAGCTGAGAAACTATTTAAATCACTTGATATTCTTCACATTAAAGATCAAAAACCCTCTGAACTCTCTGGTGGTGAACAACAAAGGGTTGCGGTAGCTAGAGCGTTGATAAATGAACCCTCCATTTTATTTGCAGATGAGCCTAGTGGAAATCTTGATTCTAAATCTGCTAACAAATTACACAAATTATTTTTTGAACTTAGAGATAGATTAAACCTGACAATTGTAATTGTAACTCATAATAAAAAATTAGCTGAAATGGCAGATAGAAAACTTAATCTTGTAGATGGTAAATGGATTAACTAATTATGAAATAAAAGATTTTTTAGATGAAAAATCTTTTCAATACAATCAAAAAAGTTTTATAGATTCTGACCCTATTCAAGTTCCGCATCAATTTAAAAGCAAACAAGACATTGAAATATCTTCATTCTTAACTTCAACAATTGCATGGGGACAAAGAAAAACAATAATTAAAAATGCATTCAAAATGATGGAAATATTAGATAATTCACCATATGATTTTATTTTAAATGCTTCCAAAAAAGAAATTGAAAAGACCAATATAATTCATAGAACATTTAATTCTATTGATTTTAGATACTTTATAAAAACATTAAAAATAATTTATACTAAATATGATGATTTAGAAACTGTTTTTTGTCTCAAAAGAAATGAATCAAATATGCATTCTAATATTCATAATTTTAAAAAAATATTTTTTAAAAATAATTTTCCTAAAAGAACAACAAAACATATTAGTGATCCATATAAGGGTTCAGCTTGCAAAAGATTAAATATGTTTCTAAGATGGATGGTTAGAACGGATAATAATGGTGTTGATTTTGGAATCTGGAAAAAAATATCTCCTTCAATTCTTTCCTGTCCATTAGATGTTCATAGCGGGAATGTTGCCAGAAAATTAGGACTTCTATCAAGAAAACAAAATGATTACAAAGCAGTTTTGGAATTAGACATTAGGTTAAGAGAATTAGATATTAAAGATCCTGTAAAATATGATTTCGCTCTGTTTGGATTAGGTGTTTTTGAAGGTTTTTAATTTATTTTTTCATCAAATTCCAAAATCAATTCTTATATTTGTCCAGCATTATTTTGCAATGTTCTTACTGATAACTTGATTGCATGTCTATTATTCTTAAATCTGCAAAAGTTATAAATGCCGAGAGTAAATACCACGGTACAAAGCAAGATATTTTAATTACTAAAGGAAAAATTTCTAAAATTAACAAGTCTATCCCTTCAAAGGGATATAAAGAAATTAATATAGAAGGTTTACATGTCTCTAAGGGATGGTTTGATAGTAGTGTTTCTTTTGGTGAACCTGGCTATGAAGAGAGAGAAACTATCGACAATGGCGGAACAATTGCTGGAAAAAGTGGATTTACTGATATTCTTCTCAACCCTAATACTAAACCTGTTATTGATACGCAAGCTGATGTGTCTTTTATAAAATCAAAGTCAGATCAACTTGTTACAAACATTCACCCAATTGGAGCTTTTACTTTATCAAGTAAATCCCAAGAATTAGCCGAATTAAAAGATATGCAAGAAAGTGGAGCTGTTGGATTTTATGATTATAAAAATCCTATTGTAAATCCAAATTTATTAAAAACTGCACTTCTATACTCTCAAACATTTAATGGATTACTAATGTCATTTGCACAAGATAAATATCTCTCAAAATATGGAGTAATTAATGAGGGCATAGTAAGCACATCATATGGAATAAAAGGAATACCTTCATTATCTGAAGAGACTCAATTAAATCGGGATATAAAAATTTTAGAATATACTGGAGGAAAACTCCATATCCCTACTATTTCTTGTAAAAGTTCAGTTGATCTTATTAGACAAGCTAAAAATAAGGGTTTAGATATTTCATGCAGTGTAGCAATTCATAATTTAATTTTTAATGAAGAAAAATTACAAGATTTTGATACACGTTACAAAGTTTTACCACCTTTAAGAACTGAATTAGATAGAAAAGCTCTCATTAAAGGTGTAGAAGATGGCACTATTGATATGGTGACAAGCGACCACTTGCCAATAGATATCGATAACAAAAAAATGGATATAGATAATGCTGAATATGGAACTGTTGGTCTAGAATCATTTTTTGGTGCTCTATTAAACATATTTAATTTAGAAAAAACAATACAAATTCTTACGTCTGGTAAATCTAGGTTTGGAATTAAAGATTATACAATTGAAGAAGGATCTACTTCAAATATGTCTTTATTTACTATAGACAAACAGTATGTTTTTTCAAAATTAGATATTTTATCTAAATCTAAAAACAGTGCTTTTCTAGGAACTAAAATGAAAGGGAGACCAATGGGAATAATTGCAAAAGAAAAGTTTCTAATTAATGACTAATTTACCTTTCTTCCACATTGTTAGAGAATCTAGTATTAAAGATAAGCGATCACCCCTACTTTTGATGGTTCATGGATTTGGAAGTAATGAAGAGGACTTATTTTCCTTTTCAAGAGCAATTCCAAGTGAATATACTATTGTTTCAATTAGAGGGCCAATAAATACTCCTGGAATGGGTTATGCATGGTATGATATTTATATTGATTATAAAGGAAATAAAACATATGATATTGAAATGGCTATAAAATCTAGAGATCTAATACTTAAAACTGTTAAAGATTGTTCAAAAAAATATAATACTGATATTAACAATACTACTCTAATGGGATTTAGTCAGGGTTCTATACTAATAAATGCAGTTGCACTAACCTATCCAAAAATTATTAAAAATATCATTTCAATGAGTGGCGGAATAGATCCAAGCATAATCACATTATCAAAAGATAGTTTAAATGATTTATCTTTTTATATTTCTCATGGAACAGATGATGAAATACTTCCTTTTAACCAGGCTAAAGAATCTCTTAATTTTTTAAACCAAAACAATATTATTTATGATTTTGAAACATATCCTGTTGGTCATGGTGTATGTCCTGAAAATTTCAAATCAATGTTATCTTGGTTAAATAAAAAAATGCTATAAAGTAATTTCTAGCCCATCATAAGATAAGAAAACAGAATCAGGTAATTTTTCTTGAACATCATTGTGAAACCCTAATAGATAACTAATATGAGTTAAATAAGTTGTTTTTGGTTTTATTAACTCAATTAGCCTAAGAGCTTCATTTAGATTAAGATGAGAATAATGTGGCTCTATTCTAATACAGTTTAAAACTAATATATTAAGATCTTTTAATTTATTAATTTCTTTATCATCAATAGTCTTTAAATCTGTTAAGTAGGCAAAATCTTTAAATCTATATCCATATACTTGCAAATCAGCATGCAAATAACTAATTGGGGTTATATCTAAATTAGATATTAAAAAATTTTTATTTTCTATAACTTCAATAGGTTTTAATAAAGGTGCACCTGGATATTTTTTTTCTTTATCAAATATATAACTGAATCTATTTTTCAAATCACTTATAACTCTTTTATGAGCAAAAATTGGTATTTCGCCTTGTTTAAAACAAAAAGCTCTTAAATCATCTATTCCTGATGTATGATCAGAATGTTCATGTGTATAAATTACTCCATCAATTCTTTGACAATTTGAATTAAGCATTTGTTGTCTAAAATCTGGTCCAGTATCAATTACAAAGGAAGATGTATCCCATTCTACTAAAATTGAAGATCTTAATCTTTTATCTTTCTTATTAGAACTTTTACATACTGGATGACTGCTTCCAATAAGTGGAATACCTGTAGATGTACCGGTACCTAAAAAAGTCACCTTCAATTAATTCTTTTTTATTATAAATATATCATTTACTTGACAAAATTCTTATAACTTAGCTGCATAATAGTATAACTGATGTCTGTTTCCCTAAAAGGAGATCAACCATTTGAAAACGTCCCTTCGGTTAAAGCAAAAGCTTTAAGGATAAATCTCAATGAACATATTTACGGTACTTTCGCAGAAATAGGTGCAGGTCAAGAAGTAGCTAGACACTTTTTTCGTTCTGGTGGAGCTTCAGGAACAATAGCAAAAACTATGAGTGCGTATGATAAAGCATTTAGCGATGCTATATATGGGCAAGAAACAGATAATGGATATGTTTCAGAATCTAGACTTAAAAAAATGCTAGATTATGAAACAAAACTTTTAGAGGAAAGAATGAATAGAAAAGAACATCCAGATAAGATGTTTTTCACCTATGCAAACACAGTTGCTACAATTGATTTTGCAAAAAAATACAAGGGTCATGGATGGATGGGTATAAAATTTCAAACTAATTCTAAAGAACCTTATAGTGAAGTTCATATACATGTTAGATTTCATTCTTTTGAGGCTAAAACTCAACAAGAAGCATTAGGACTTATGGGGCTTAATTTAATTTATGGGGCTTATTATAAACATAATGAACCAAGAAAACTTTTAAGATATTTATACGATCATATTGATCCTTCTGCAATTGAAATTGATACGATAAATTTTTCTGGCCCTCTATTTAATGAAGTAGATAATAGATTAATGAGTCTTGAACTTGTTAAAAATGGAATGACAAAAGCAGTTATGTTTGGGCCTGATGGAAATAATATTTTACCAGCTAGGGTTTTATGGAAAAAAAATATTCTAGCAATTAGAGGAAGTTTCAGACCTGTTACTTTAGTTAATGAAGATATGTACTTAAAATCTAGAGAAATAATTTTAAAAGAAAAAGATTTTAAAGAAAAGAATCTAATTAATTTATTTGAAATTACTTTATCTAATTTAAGATCCACGAACGGAGATGGTGATGTAAATGAAGAAGATTTTATGGATAGAGCAAAATTATTATGTGCTTTAGGACATACCGTTATGATAACAAATTTCAAGGAATATTATAAACTTGCTGAATATTTCTCTAGTTACACCCAAAATAAAGTTTTTTTAACCATGGGAGTTAATAATCTAATTGAAATATTTGATGAAAAATACTATGATAACCTTAGAGGCGGCATATTAGAAGCTTTTGGAAAATTATTTGTGAAAAATTTAAAGATTTTATTATATCCAATAAAAACAAAAGATGGAATAATTGTTAATAGTAATAATATTAAGGTTTCAGACAAAATGAAAAATTTATATAAATTTTTTAAAAGCAATAAAATATTAACTGACATCAAAAAATATGATGAAAATCTTCTAAAAATCTATTCTTTTAAGGTTTTAAAAAAGATAAAAGATGGAAAATCTGGATGGGAAAAAATGTTGCCAAAAGAAGTAACCGATCAGATAAAATCTAAAAAACTTTTCGGATACAAGTAAAAATTATTCTTCCAATATTTGTTTTGTATGATCTTTAGTTTTTACTTTTTCAATAACTCTAGTAATTATTAAATTTTCATTTACTATAAATGTAGTTCTCAATATACCTACATACTCTTTTCCCATAAATTTTTTCATTCCCCAAACACCAAAAGCATTTATTATTTTTTTTTCAGTATCAGCTAATAAAGGATAAGGAAAGCCACCAAACTTACTCGAAAAAGAAGATTGGGATTTCACTTTATCTGCACTGACTCCAATAATAGAGAAACCTACTTTAGACAATTCAGAATAATTTTCTGACAAGTTACATGCCTGAGCAGTACAGCCTGGTGTATTAGCTCTTGGATAGAAAAAAATAATTGTTTTCTTGCCTATCAAATCTTTACTCGTTATTAAGTTTTCTTTATCATCAAAACATGAAAAATCTGGAATTTTATCTCCTACTTTTAATATAGCCATATGATATATTTTTGTAGTAAATTTAAATAATTAAAATGAATAAAAAAGAGAAAGCAAACTATATAATTGAAACATTAGAACTTCTATTTCCTGAGGTTCCTATCCCTTTGGATCATAAAGATTCCTATACTCTTCTAATAGCAGTCTTGTTATCCGCACAAAGCACTGATGTTGGGGTTAATAAAATAACCCCTTTATTGTTTTCAAAAGCTGATAACCCATATGATATGGTTAAATTATCTATTGATGAAATAAGAGAAATAATTAAACCAGTCGGTTTATCTCCAATGAAGTCAAAGGGGATTTATGGATTATCTAAAATATTGATTGAAAAACATAACGGAAAAGTTCCTAACACCTTTGAATATCTTGAAGCCTTACCTTCAGTTGGACATAAAACAGCAAGTGTTGTCATGGCACAGGCATTTGGTATTCCTACATTTCCAGTAGACACTCATATCCATAGGATGATGTACCGATGGGGAATGTCTAGTGGGAAAAATGTAAAAACTACTGAAAAGGATGCTAAAAGAATTTTTCCTAAAAAATTATGGAATAAACTTCATCTACAAATTATATGGTATGGAAGAAAGTTTTCTCCAGCTAGAGGATGGAATATCAAAACAGATATAATTACTCAAAAAATTGGAAGAAAATCTTTTATTAAAAAAAATTCTATACAATTCTAAACTAATTCCATTAATTCAGTTTTTAAAGAAGACTTATCCATTGTTTTTCTAAGATTATTAAGAGAATATCTAACTCTTCCTAGAGCTGTATTAATAGATATATTATTCATCTTAGCTATTTCTTTAAAACTCAAATTTTCAAAAAATCTTAATTTGACAATTTCTTTTTGTGTTTCTGGAAGTTGATCTATCATTTTAGATAATGTTTTAGATAATGTTTTATCTGAAATTATTTTTTCTTTAAATGTATCATCTGATGATCTAATATTTGAAAAAGTATAGTATAAATCTTTTTCATAAATCATTTTAGAACGTTTCTTATATCTAAAATGATCCATTACCAGATTATGTGAAATCCTTAATATCCATGGAAGAAATTTACCTTGTTCGTTATAAGATCCTTTTCTGATAATTTTAAAGACCTTAATAAAAGTTTCTTGTAAAATATCATTAGAAATATCTACATCTAACACTTTTGAGTTTATATAATTAAAAATTCTTTTTTTATGCCTTAAAAAAAGTGAATGAAAAGAATTATTATTACCGGATTTAAATCTGTCGAGAAGGACAGAATCATCTACATAATTAACCATAACCTAAATTTTAAATTAAATTAAATTTCTATTTTTTTCAATATAAAAAAGTAGGTTTCAGGTATAGGCTAATTATTTATGTTATATCCAAATTTAGTAAAATCATTTTAAATATTAAATTGTTTAACATTCCGTAGTTAAAAAAATCATTTAAAACTTATATTTATAGATTGATTTTTTATCATTTTGAAAAATATCCGTTTAGATCAAGGTTTTATTAAAATTAGAGGTGCAAAAATGCACAATCTTAAAAATATAGACTTAGATATACCCAAAAACAAGTTAATTGTTTTAACTGGTCTTTCTGGCTCAGGTAAGTCAAGTTTAGCTTTTGATACACTTTATGCAGAAGGACAAAGAAGATACATTGAAAGTTTATCTTCTTATGCACGTCAATTTTTAGGAAAACTTAATAAACCAAAAGTAGATAAGATTATAGGAATATCTCCTGCAATTGCAATTGAGCAAAAAGTAAATAATTCAAACCCTAGATCTACTGTTGGAACAAGTTCTGAAGTTTATGATTATCTAAAATTGTTATTTGCAAGAATTGGAAAGACCTATTCCCCTATTTCAAACAATGAAGTTAAAAAGGATAGCATTGAAACTGTTTTAAAAACTATTAAGAAATTTAAAGAAAAGGAAAAGTTTTTAATTCTTTCTTTAAAAGAGAATAGCAATAATATTCTTGAAATGTTAAAAAAACAAGGTTTTGCAAGAGTTCATATAAACGGAGAAATTAAAAAGATTGATGATCTAGAAAAAATTAATACAAAAAAATTTTATTTAGTAATTGATAGATCTATTTACAAAGATGATAAAGATTATATAAATAGATTATCTGACTCAATTGAATTAGGTTTCTTTGAAGGAAATGGGGAAATATTAATTAAAAACATTAGTACTAATAAAAAGTATTTATTCAATAATAAATATGAATTGGATGGTATAAAATTTTTAGAACCAAATGAACATCTATTTAGTTTTAATAATCCTGTTGGAGCATGTTCAAGCTGTGGAGGATATGGAGATATTATAGGTATTGATCCTGAACTAGTAATTCCAAATACTGGATTGTCTATATATGAAGATGCTATAGCTCCTTGGAGAGGTAAAAAATTGAGAAGGTATAAAAATGACATAATTAAAAATTCACAATATTTTAACTTTCCTATTCATAAACCTTATTTTAAATTAAGTGAAAATCAAAAAAACATATTATGGGATGGAAACACTTATTTTAAAGGCATAAACTCTTTTTTCAAGAAATTAGAATCTAAGAGTTATAAAATTCAAAACAGGGTGATGTTATCGAGATATAGAGGGAAAACAAAGTGTAATGTTTGTAATGGAACAAGATTAAAAAAAGAAGCATCATTTGTAAAAATTAATAATAAATCAATAATAGATTTAGTAGAGTTGCCAATTGATAAGTTGTTAGATTTTATCAGTAAATTGAAGCTTTCTGATTATCAAAAAAAGCTTTCAAAGAGAATCACAAAAGAAATTAAGAATAGATTAGATTTTATATGCAACGTAGGTCTTGGTTATCTAACATTAAACAGAAAATCTAATACTTTATCAGGAGGAGAATCTCAAAGAATTAACCTAGCAAATTCCTTAGGAAGCTCTTTAGTAAGTTCATTATATGTGTTAGATGAGCCAAGCATTGGTCTTCATCCAAAAGACACAAAAAAACTAATTCAAATATTAATTGAATTAAAAAATATTGGAAACACAGTTTTAGTTGTAGAACATGATGAAGATATAATAAAATCTGCTGATCAAATTATTGATATTGGCCCTAAAGCAGGATCAAATGGTGGAGAAATTGTTGCACAAGGCACAATAAAAGAAATTCTAAAATCTAAAAGCTTAACATCAAAGTATTTAAACAATATTGAAACTATAGAAGTTCCAATAAAAAGAAGATATTCATCTGGAAAAATTTATCTAAAAGGTGCTAGAGAAAATAATCTTAAAAATATATCTGTTAGTTTTCCATTGAACAATCTTACAGCTGTAACAGGTGTTTCTGGTAGCGGAAAAACAACTTTAGTAAAAAAAATATTGTATCCTGCTATATTGAAAGATAAAGGAATATTTAAAGAGAAACCTGGTCAATTTGATGAGTTAAATGGTGATATAAA
Source organism: uncultured Flavobacteriaceae bacterium (assembly GCA_964433845.1). Taxonomy (GTDB): domain Bacteria; phylum Bacteroidota; class Bacteroidia; order Flavobacteriales; family Flavobacteriaceae; genus MAG-121220-bin8. Next base: position 11,546 of record CAYSTA010000029.1, on the reverse strand, counting down.
TAAAATTGAAGAAGTAGAATATGTTGATCAAAATCCCATTGGACTTTCTTCCAGATCTAATCCAATAACATATTTAAAAGCATATGATGATATAAGAAATTTATTTGCATCTCAAAGTCTTTCTAAAGCTAATTATTATAAAGCAAAACACTTCTCCTTTAATGTTGATGGAGGAAGATGTGAAACATGTAAAGGTGAAGGTACAGTTAAAATTGAAATGCAATTTATGGCTGATGTTAATCTAACATGTGAAATATGTAAGGGTAAACGATTTAAAAATGAGGTTTTAAGAGTAAAATTTGAAGAAAAAAACATTGATGATATATTAAAAATGACTGTTAATCAAAGTATTGATTTTTTTTCAAAAAATAATCAGAATAAAATAGTAAAAAAAATCAAACCTTTAAAAGATGTTGGCATGGGTTATGTTCAACTTGGTCAAGCTTCCTCTACTCTTTCAGGTGGAGAGGCACAAAGAATAAAATTAGCTGCATTTTTATTAAAAGGTGCAAATAAAAATAAAACCTTATTCATTTTTGATGAACCTACGACAGGTTTACATTTTCATGATATTAAAAAACTTTTAAAATCTTTTAATTCTCTATTAGATAATGGACATTCAATTATAGTTGTTGAGCACAATGTAGATTTGATAAAAAATGCGGATCACATAATAGATCTAGGATTGGATGGCGGAAATAAAGGAGGACAAGTGATTTTTGAAGGATCTCCCGAGCAACTAATAAAAGAAAATAAGTCAAGAATTTCACCTTTTCTTAAAGAAAAATTGGCTATTTAATTATTGTATTAATCGTTCTATTTATTGTTTCAGAAAGTTTTAAAAAATATACTAAACTTATATATGCAATAGAAATTATAACACTTTTTAAAGCTATATCTAGCATTGGAGAAAATTTAAAAGTTATATAATTAAAAATTAAATAAATTAGAGATATAAGTATAATAATTTTAATTGTATTAAAATCATATGGATGAATCTTTAATTTATAATTTATATATATCACCTTTAGGACTGTAAAAACAAATAAAACAATAAGGGTAGAAATTGCTGCACCATTTATTCCATATATATCAATTAAATAATCATTTAAAAAATATACAGAAATAGCCATACTTATTGAAAACGGTAATGTGATTTTATAAAAACTTGAAGTTGCTAAAATAGCTGGACCACATCCAAAGCTCATCTGAACTAATTTAGCACAAGAAATAATCAAAACTACCCAAATAGCATCAGAGTAATATTGATTATTCATTAATTCATAAAAAGAAGCAATATTTAAGTTTATTAGAAGAAAGAAAAAACCACAAATTATTAAAAGATTTGTAGAACTTTTTTTATATAAACCATCAAGATCTTTAAAATCATTATTATTAATAGCTTTTGCAACCATTGGATTCAATATTTGAAACATAGCTCTTCCTGGAATTTCAACAACTGTTGCTATAAATACTGCAACGGCATAATAAGCAGTTTGAGAAATAGCTTCTTTTTGAGGAATCATGTATTTATCAATATCTATTAATAAACTGGCAGCCGAACCTGCTAATAAGATATAAATTGAATATGATATAATTTCTTTGAAATTTTCAGGAATTGTTAATGAAAATTTTGGCACATATAATGAAAAAGAATAAACAATCATTATTAAGAGTCTCAAATAATACAAGCCTGTTAGCCACCAAACAAAATCTTCTTTATCTATTAAGTTTATTGAAACTAAAATAAGTAGAGTTAAAACAGAAACTCTAGGATAAATTTCTTTTAAAGCATTTCCAAAAACAGATTTCAACTGAACTCTAGACCATGCATAAAAAACTTCAAAATAAGAAGTTGCAAATGCAACTAAAAAAATCACCCAAACATAAGATTCTATAATTGGATTTTGCATAGATAAAAAATCACCTATAACATCATGTACTTGAATTACTAAAAATGTAATTGGAATAATAACAATTAAAGGAATAAAAATAATACTTGAAAGAAAACTGTCTTTTGATTTTTTATCTTTAAATGAACTATAAAACTTAATTATTGTATGCTGTGCCCCTAGTGACATCAATGGTTGTAATAAATTTGATGTAGCTAATAAGAATACAACAAGACCATAATATTTGTCTTTTAGGAATTCTGGGTAGAAATAAAGAGTATTAACTGCTCCTATTAGCAAAGCAATAGAAATTGTAAATATATTTCTAGAAGTTTGCTTAATTACTATACCCATTAATTAATTGTTTTTTTTAATAAAGCATCTACGTTTTCAGATAAATTCTTATATGAATAAGATGCTATTCCAGTAGGATCAAAACTATTTTTTTTTGACCTATATTCAGAATAAAGTTCTAAAATATGATTTTTTAAATCAACATGACTCATAAAATCAAAGACTTTACCCGTTTTAGATTTACTTATAATATCAGAAACATCACTATTTAAATTAGAAAATGCAATAATTGGGCGCTTAAAAGAAAAGTAATAAAATAATTTCCCAGGAATAATATTATTTGCATCTTTTAAATTAACACTAGTTAAAATCAAAACATTTGCCTTAGATATTTCAATATCAAGTTTTGATTTTTCTATATATTCTTCAAATTTAACTTTTGACTCAATTAACTTAATATCCTTATTAGCGATTATTTCATTATCAAAATCTCCTATAAACCTAACCATTAGGTCATTAGAAAAATCTTTATTTTCAATACATATTTCATTTAATATTTTCCATAAATTTTTTGGATTTTGAATTGACTTCATTACCCCAGAATACATTAATAAAAACTTGTCTGTTTCTACATTTTTTTTAAATGAATTAAAACCATTAGTTATAGTGTATGAATTAGAATTAATTAATGAAAATTTTTTAGTTAAAGAAGGAGAAGTTGTGATTACTGCGTCTGAAAAGCTTAAACATTTTTTTTCAAAATTGGAATGCTTGTTTTTTTGATATGATGTCATAGGAAGAAGTTTAAATTGAAAAAAATCTGACCAAGGATCTCTAAAATCAGAAATCCATTTTATGTTTGTTTTTCTTTTAATCTTTAATCCTATAATATGGGTGCTAAAAGGAGGTGCAGTAGTTATTAAGCAATTGATATCATTTTGTTTTATATAATCAGATGCTTGTTTGGCAACCTTTTTAATCCAAAACATTCTTGAATCAGGAAAAAAAATGTTTGCTCTAATCCATAAAATAAATTTATTAATAAAATTGGATGAATTAATATTATCAGAATTGTTCTTTTTTAAAAAACGGGTTGGTTCTAAAATAGGTATTCTAAAAACCTTTATTGATTTATCTACAATTCTATTAAGTCCATTATCAATAATTGGATAATTTGCATTTTTAGCGGTAAATACTGTAATATCCCAACCCTTTTTAACAAGGTTATTAGAAAAATTTAGCCAACGCTGAACTCCCGATCCACCAGATGGTGGCCAATAATATGAAATAAGAAGTAATTTATTATTACTCATAATATTTAACTAAATCTTTAGAAATGATATCGTTATTTAAATGATTTTGAATAGCATTAATACAATTTTTACTCATCTGATTTCTTAAACTTGAATTTAAATATAATTTAAAAAGCTTTTCTATTAAATCTGATGAGTCTCCTGCTTTAAATAATAAACCAACATTATAAGTATCTAAAAGAGCTTTCTGGGCTTTCACATCACTACATATAACAGGACATCCTAAAGACATATACTGAAAAAGTTTATTGGCATGTGTAGTGTCATGATGTAAGTTAGAAAGCAATGGAGAAATCCCTATCTCAGCTGCCTTAATATAAGAAGGAAACAAATCTTCTGATTTCCAGCCTTCAAAATCCACATATTTAGAAATATTATACTCCTCTACTGTTTTAATAAGCTCATTATCAAAAGAACTTGAACCAACAATTACTAATTTAAAATTTGAAATAGATTTAACTATTTCAGGAATAGATTTTAAAACAATTTTTAAGCCTCTTCTTTTAGATGTGTTCCCTAAATAAAGTAAAACAAATGAATCAGAATATTTTTCAATGATTTGATGATTTAATTTAAAATCAGAATAAAAACTTTTAGATACTGAATTTGAAAAGACCACTACTTTATCTTGATTTATTTTTATTCTTTCAACTAATTCTCTTTTGGCTAAATCAGTAACTACAACTACCGAATTAGAACTTTTACAGTACCTCTCCTCTGCTTTTTTCCATTTTGATGGATAAATAAACAACTTTCCTAAAAAACTATTTACATGTTTATAGAATTTCATTATTTCTGGTCTATTCTCGTGTAGATCTAAAGTTATATTCAAATTAAAAAACTTGTTTGCAAAAAAAACAGAACTAGCAATTTGTAAATCATGAATATGCAAAACCTCCACATTAGATTCTTTTATAAATTTTTTTATTTTTTTAGACATGATCCATTTATAAAAGGGAAATGTATATGCTAAGGCTGATAATTTATAAGTAATTCTAGAACAGTAAAACCTAATTACATTTATTCCATTAATAACTTCTTTTTTTTTGAATGTTTTATCATAAGACAGGCAAAATAAAAAAATCTCATTACCAGAGTTAATTAATGCCTTAGCCTCATTTGTTACTCTTGGATCTATTGGATAAGGTGCGTCAAGAATCATTCCAATTTTCATTGCTAATATTCTTAAAGGTTTAGTACTCCTCTATAATAATTTGTGTATGTATCCCTGTTTGGCCATCTTCCAGCTTTATCTCTTTCTGCATAAACAGCATAATATCTATTGGTAAAATTTCTTAATAAAGGTCTTATTCCCAACTTAAAAGACGGATTCTTCCACAATTCCTTTTTAATTATTTTCCAACCTGATTTTTCTAATAACATATCAAACTGCCATGGTTCGAATTCATGATAATGACGATCAAAAGGATCAGTTTTACTTCGATATGCTTTAGCAAACCATAAATTTACGGGTACTGTTAGAAAAATTCTTTTAACATCAAGGTTCTTAAGGAGAGGATATGGTGAAACTAAATGTTCCAATATTTCAAAACCAGTGACTATATCCACATCCTTAGGCAAGACAATATTTGGATTCTCATCTAAATCTTCGCCTTTAGTATTATATACCTTATAATTGTTTTCTTTCATTATTTTAGAAAAAGGATTTGCGACTCCTAAGTCAAAAACAACAGAGGGAGGTGGACATACACTTTTCAGCATTTTTAAAGTGTTATCATATCTTTTTTTTGGAAAAACTTTATACATAAAACTTTTCTTTAATAAATTTTATTAAGACAAGAATAAGAATTAAATAAGCAAAAACACTAATTATAGAACCACTTTGTACAACCTTTGGTCTAAATTCAAATTTAATTTCGTGTTTTCCCTTAGGTATCTCTATTCCACGTAATAAGTAATTTACTTTATAATGGTCAACCGGAACATTATCAATGTAGGCTTGCCATCCTTTATAATAAAAAGCTTCAGAAAAGACTGCAAATTGATTATTGAGAGAACTCGATTTATATATTAATTTATTTGCATTTCTTGAATAAAGGAAAATATCATTTAAACTATCTCTTTTAAATGATTTATCTTTTAAAGAAATATTTTGAGTAACAGCCTTATTTTTTAAATCAATTTCACCAAGGGAAAGCAATTCCTTTTCAGAGCTATTAACATAAATTATATCATCAACAAACCATGCATTCCCAAAATTATTTGCATTTCTTGTAACACCTATAGGGTTATCTGGATCATCTTTTATTATGTATTTTACATTAAGCATACTTAAAACGTCATAATTATTCTTAACAATATAATAGTCATACAGGTCTTGTATACGTTTAGGTTTAGCTGCATGATATCCAGCAATAGATTTATGATAAAAAGAAGTCCTGGCATTAGAAAAACCTCTATCAGGTTCAAAAACCCTATAATCTGATTTATCTTGCAAAATTGCTTTATCAGCACTTGTCATTTCAAAAGGAAATTCAATGTTTGATTTGTTAGTAAATTGATCTGCATTAACATATTGTTTATTAATACTCCATAGATCAAAAACAACCATAATAATTATTCCATATATAGTTAAGTTTTTATTTAAAATGTTTTTTAAGTTGGCAATAAGTAGAACGAATAGAAAAATAATTAAAAGTAAAGATCTTAAAGTATCAGCTATTAATATTGACTTTCTGTCTTCAATCAGTAAGTTTAATATATCTGGATAATTAGAAAATATTTCAAAATTTGATTTAAAATCAAATAATTTACTTCCAAAAAGGTAAATTAAAAGAGTAAGAGGAATAAGAATTAATGCTGTTTTAAACAAAGCTCTTAACTTCTTTTGTGATTCAATTTTGTCAGACAAAAACTTGTGAATTCCAAAAACAGCAACAAGTGGTATACAAAATTCGAGGATTACTTGGATTGAAGAAACTGCTCTAAATTTATCATAAAAAGGAAAGTAATCAATCATTAAATTGGTTAAAAAATCAAAGTTTTTCCCCCAAGACAAGAACAGAGATATTACAACTGATGATAATAACCATCTCATATTTACATTTTTAACTAAAAAAAGTCCAAGAAAGAAAATAAACAAGATTGAAGCTCCAATATACGCTGGTGCTGCTACAATAGGTTGATTACCCCAATAAAGTCTAGAATATTGATAGACCTGTTGTCCTTGCTCTGGATCTAGAGTTTTAATAAAATCCATTAGTTTAGAATCATTTTTAATTCTATCCGAACTTCCTCCACCCATGAATTTTGGAATAAATAGGTTAAAACTTTCTAAAATCCCATAACTGTATTCTGTAATATAATCCTTTGACAAACCTGATTGAGATTCTTTTTGAGAACCATCGGGGTTTATAGTTATCTCACTTTTGCTTCGAGTGCTAAATTTAGAATATTCTTTTGTAGCAAGTAAAGGAGATGCGTTCATCATAAGAGCAATAAATGAACTTAAGGTAAATGTTGAAAAACAATAAAAGAAGGTTTTCAAATTTTTCCTTTTATAAAGATCAATAAAATATGTAATAAACATTATCATTATAACTATTAAAGTATAATAGGTCATTTGATAATGGTTAGAATGTATTTGAAGACCTAGAGCTAGAGATGTAATAAAAAACCCCTTTAAATAATCTTTTCTAAAAATCATCAACACGCCCATGATTACTAGTGGCAAGTATCCTAATGCTAAAGCTTTTGTATTATGACCAACACCTAATATAATTATCAAATATGTTGAAAACCCAAATGCAATAGAGCCAAACAAAGCATATCTATAATTGATTTTTAATGAAATAACTAATAAATAAAAAGAAAATAAATACAGAAACAAGTAATCTGCAGGTCTTGGAAGAAAACGAATAGACTGATCAATAATTCTCAATAAATCATACGGATATTTGGCACTAACCTGATAAGAAGGCATTCCTAAAAATGCATTGTCCAACCAATAAGGTTCTTCATCAAAATTTTCCCTATGATCAACTATTTGTTTTGACATACCCATAAACTGTGATATATCAGATTGTTCAATTCCTTTATTTAATAGAATAGGATAAAAGTATGATATCGATAATATTGTCAATATAAAAACACAAAGAATGTGAGGAAGAATATTTTTTATATAAGTAATCATATTAATCTATTTCTTCAAAATCTACATACTCCCCTACTTTATCTTTTGAATTAGATTTGGGTTTCTTTGATTGCTTACTATAATTATCATTATTTATCTCTTCAAAATCCCTTTTCATTTTATTTTGAAATCTTTTTAAAAAAAATCTTAAAATAAATGGAGACAGAAGTCTCAATGTATAGGAGAGTAAAATAAAAAAAAGAATTATTTTTAAAATAGTAATCATTTCCAATTGTTTGACTAGGTAAAAATACAATTATTGATTTTAAAATTTGTTGATAAAACCCTAATTCAATAATATTTAATTTTATATCTTTTCAGAACATGAAATATAGCATCAATTTATTTTTTATATTTTTTACAATAACCTCCATTTATTCTCAATATACTGAGGTTATTAATTCTAATAGACCCGGCTCATCTTATGGAGCATTTTCTGTTGGAAAAAATGTTCTACAATTTGAGTTAGGAGGAAGTTTTACGGATTTAAGTCATAAAAATTTAAACTTTTCCTATATAAAAGAATTAGAACTAATGTATACTATTAGATATGGTTTATTAATGGAAAAGTTAGAGTTAATTATTAACGGCTCTTATAATAAGAATAGAAGTGTTAATAATATACTTGATTCTAATTCAAAAGAAATTAAAACTGACTTTTTGAACAAACAAAATATTGGATTTAAATATTTAGTTTTTGACCCATATAAAAATAAAAAGTGGCATGGAACAAATTTGTTTAGCTGGAAAAAAAACAATAAAGTAAGATGGATTGATCTAATACCAGCCATATCCGTTTATGTTGGTGCTAATTATGTTCCCGAAGATGGATATTTCTACAATGATCCTTTCACTCATTTAAAAAAAGGAACTAACCATGAAACAACTGAGGAGATAGTTAGTTTAAAAGGCAATATTATTACTCAACATCATTTTGTAGGAAAGTGGGTTTTAGTAAATAACTTTATCTATGATAGAATTGGAAATAAAAATATTACAATTAATAATATAACTACACTAACTCATAATTTTACAAATCCTATTTGGTCTTCTATGCTAGAGAATGAATTTATAAAAAATGACATCTATTCAGACAATTTCTTAAAAGCTGGGTTAGCTTATCTTTATAATAAAAATTATCAATTTGATTTCAGTATTGGTTCAAATTTTAAAGACACTCCAAATAAATTATATTTAAATGTTGGTTTTTCAACTAGATTGGATTGGCATAGAGATGTTCCTGCTGTTGATAAAGAATTTAAAAAGAAACAGAAAGAAGATAAAAAAAATCTAAAAAAGAATAATAAAAGTGAAAGAAAATCACAAAAACAATCAACTAAAAATCAAAAAAAATCTAATAGAAAGGAAAAAAAATCATTGAAAAAAAGTAAAAGAAAAAACAAATGATTTCAATTAAAAAAGCCATTACGATAGATGACTATAAGGATTTTGTGAACTTTCCTTTTAATCTATATAAAAACTCTAAGTATTGGGTTCCACCTATTATCAAAGAAGAGCTTGAGATGATGGATAAGGAAAATAATCCAGTTTTTAAAAATGCTGAAGCAGAATATTTCTTAGCTATAAAAAATAATGAAATAGTTGGAAGAATTGCTGCAATTGTTAATTGGATAGAGGTAAAACAACAGAAAAAAAACAAAGTTCGTTTTGGATGGTATGATGTTATTGATGATTTTGAAGTTTCAAAAAAATTATTGAATACAGTAATAGAATTTGGTAAAGAAAGAAATCTATCATTTATTGAGGGACCTGTTGGTTTTTCAAATATGGATAAGGCTGGTTTACTTACTCATGGTTTTGATGAGCTTAATACAATGATTACTTGGTATCACAATTCTTATCAAAAAAATCATTTAGAAAAACTAAAAATGGAAAAGCTTGCAGAATGGGTTGAATATAAAATTCAAATATATTCTAAAAAAGATGCTCCAGAAAAAGTTAAAAAGTTTTCAGATTTAATAATGAAAAGGTATAAACTAAAACCATTAAAGTTTAAAAAAACTGATGATATTCTCCCCTACATTGATCAGATATTTGATTTATTAAACAAAACATATAATAACCTACAAACATTTGTTCCAATTCAACAATATCAAATTGATCATTATAAGGATAAATATTTACGATATATTCATCCTGATTTTATAAAAAGTGTTGTTGATCATGAAGGAAAACTAGTTGCTTTTGCTATAACTATGCCATCTTTTTCAAGAGCTCTTAAGAAAATTAATGGAAAATTATTTCCATTTGGTTTTTTGAGAATATTAAAAGCACAAATGTTTAATAATAGAGCTTCATTATATCTAATTGGTGTTCATCCTGACTATCAAAATAAGGGTGTCACAGCAATTTTATTTAATGATCTTCAAACAATGTTTAACAAAAGAGGTATAAAAGAAGTGGAAACTAATCCAGAGCTTATTGAAAACAAATCTATCCAAGCTTTTTGGAAAAATTATGAAAGCATTCTTCATAAAAAAAGGTGCACGTTTACTAAAGAAATTTAATGATAAGTAAAGAAACAATAATAGCATTAGCCACACCTAATGGACTTGGTGCAATTTCTGTAATTAGAATTTCGGGTAAAGATGCCATAATTACTACAGAAAAACTGTTTAAATCTAAAAAAAAGAAATTTTTATCTAAACAAAAAACGCATACAGTTCATCTTGGTCATATTCTAAAAAATGGACATGAATTGGATGAGGTATTAATCACCTTATTTAAAGGTCCTCACTCCTACACTGGTGAAGATACAGTTGAAATATCTTGTCATGGTTCTACATATATACAACAAGAAATAATAGATCTATTCATAGACCATGGAGTTAGGGTTGCAAATCCTGGAGAATTTACCTTAAGAGCGTTTATAAACGGTAAAATGGATCTTAACCAAGCTGAAGCTGTTGCAGATTTAATTGCTTCTGAAAATGAAGGTTCACATAAATTAGCAATGCAACAAATGAAAAGTGGATTTAGTAATGATTTAAAAAATTTACGATCTGAATTATTACACTTTACATCAATGATTGAACTGGAGCTAGACTTTTCTGAAGAAGATGTAGAATTTGCTGAAAGAGGAGAATTTAAAAAACTTGTAACAAAAATTCAATCTGAATTAAAGACACTTATTAATTCCTTTCAATCTGGAAATGTTTTAAAAAATGGTATTTCAGTTGCAATTGCTGGAAAACCAAATGCTGGAAAATCTTCTCTTTTAAATACACTCTTAAATGAAGACAAGGCTATAGTTTCTGATATTCCTGGCACAACAAGAGATAGCATTGAAGATTCTATTATAATAGATGGGATAAAGTTTAGATTTACTGATACTGCTGGATTAAGAGAAACAAAAGATGAAGTTGAATCAAAAGGAATTGAAAAAACAAAAGAAAAAATTAGTAATGCCAAAATTTTACTTTATCTATTTGATATTAACGACATTACTATTAATGAGATAAAATCTAGTTTAAAAACTTTTGAAAGGGAAGATTTATCAATAATATTAGTTAGAAACAAAATTGATTTAAAAAACAAAAATAAAAGTATCTTAAAAGAATTAACTAACAGAGAATTAATTGAAATATCTGCTACTGATTCCAAATCTGTTACTAAGCTAAAGAAAAGGCTAGTAAATGAAGTAGATATACTAAACCCTTACACTGATGTTATAATAAGTAACTCAAGGCATTACGAGGCATTAAAAAAGGCTTTAAAAGCGATTGAAGAGGTTAATAAAGGTCTAAAAAACAATATTTCTGGTGATCTTCTTTCTGTTGACATTAGAAGATCTATTGAACATCTTGGTGAAATCACAGGAGAAATAACAAATGATGATGTATTAGGAAATATTTTTGCAAACTTCTGTATTGG
>CAYSTA010000028.1:0-21580 GCA_964433845.1 uncultured Flavobacteriaceae bacterium | reverse complement strand
TAATCTAGTTTATTTTGAATTGTATATTTATTGTATGAAAGAAATGGAAAGAATAAAATTGCATATTAAAGATGAAATGGAACTTTTTGAAGGAAAGTTTTCTAAATCTATGAATTCTTCAGTTTCTCTATTAAATAGAATAACTCATTATGTTGTAAATAGAAAGGGAAAACAAATTAGACCTATGTTTGTTTTTTTAACTGCTAAAATGCTTTCCAATGGAAAGGTTAATGAAAAAGTTTTTAGAGCAGCCTCTGTGATAGAATTGATTCACACTGCCACCCTTGTTCATGATGATATTGTAGATTCAAGTAATGTCAGAAGAGGATTTTTTTCTTTAAATGCTTTGTGGAAAAATAAAATTGCAGTTTTAGTAGGAGATTTTCTTTTATCAAAAGGAATGCTACTTTGTATAGATAATAATGATTTTGACCTTTTAAAGATAATTTCAAAATCTGTGAAGGATATGAGTCAAGGAGAATTATTGCAAATTGAAAAAGCTAGAAGACTAGATATTGATGAACAAACCTATTTTGAAATAATTAATAAAAAAACAGCGTCATTGATATCTTCTTGTTGTGCTTTAGGTGCAGCAGCTTCAAATGTTTCTGAAAACAAAATTGATGAATTGGCGAGTTTTGGACAAAAAATAGGCATTGCTTTTCAGTTAAAAGATGATTTGTTTGATTATGGAAACAAAAAAATTGGAAAGCCTATTGGAATTGATTTAAAAGAAAAAAAGTTAACTCTTCCATTAATTTTTACTTTAAATAATTCTTCTAAATCAAAAAAAAGATGGTTGATAAATTGTATTAAAAACCATAGCAATAATAAAAAAATAATTCAAGAAGTGATAGAATATGTGAAAGAAACTGGAGGAATTGAATATACTTTATCTAAACTGAAAGAATTTCAGATTGATGCATTAAAAGATATTAGTAAATTTCCTGAAAACCAATATAGAGAAAGTTTAATATGTTTGGTAAATTACGTAATAGATAGAGAGTATTAGATTTTTTTAATATGTTTTTAAATAATGCTTTTAAAAACATTTTTTTTATTTAAATTCAGTAGCACAATAAATTAAATAATTTGATATCTAAAAACACAATAGATAAAGTTTTTGAACAATCAAGAGTTGAGGAAGTCATAGGTGATTTTGTTCAGTTAAAAAAATCTGGATCAAATTACAAAGCACTAAGCCCTTTTACTAATGAAAAAACTCCAAGTTTTGTTGTTTCGCCAGTAAAACAAATTTGGAAGGATTTTAGTAGTGGAAAAGGAGGAAATGCAATTGCATTTTTGATGGAACATGAACACTTTACCTATCCTGAAGCAATTAAGTTTTTAGCTAGAAAATACAATATTGAGATTGAAGAAACTCAAACAAATAAGAAAGATAAAGAGAAGGCTAGTGAAAGAGAAAGCTTATATATAGTTTCCAAATTTGCTAAAGATTTTTTCAAAAAAAAGTTAAATGAATCTGATGAGGGAAAAGCAATCGGCCTTTCTTATTTTAAAGAAAGAGGATTTAGCTTAGAAACTATTAATAAATTTGATTTAGGATTTTCTCCAAAAGAAATAAATTGTTTTTCAAAAATTGCTTTAGAAAAAGGTTATGCTAAAGAATTTTTAGAAAAAACAGGATTGTCTATTTTTCAAAATGATAAATCTGTAGATAGATTTAGAGGAAGGATTATTTTTCCAATTCATAGTATGTCAGGAAGGATTCTAGGATTTGGAGCAAGAATACTGAATAATGAAATTAAAACTGCTAAGTACTTAAATTCACCTGAAAGTCTTATATATAATAAGAGTAAAATATTATATGGTATATATTACGCTAAACAAGAAATAGCTAAACTCGATAATTGTTTTATAGTTGAAGGTTATACTGATGTTATTCAACTAAATCAGAAAGGAATAAAAAATGTAGTCTCATCTTCTGGTACTGCATTAACAAATGATCAAATTATATTAATTAGAAGATTAACTTCTAATATTACTATGCTATATGATAGTGATAGAGCAGGGGTGGATGCTACTTTGAGAGGTGTAAATATGATTTTGGGTGTAGGAATGAATGTTAGTATTTGTACATTTCCAAATGGTCATGATCCTGACAGCTTTAGTTTAGAGCGTAGTAATCAAGAAATAAAAGATTTTTTATCTAAAAATTCTAAAGATTTTATTCAATTCAAAGCCTCCATTTTATCAGCAAATGCTAAAGATGATCCAATTTTAAAAGCGAAAACAATTAATGAGATCGTTAATAGTATATCAACAATTCCAGATAGAATTAAGCAAGAGATATATGTAAAACATTGTTCTAAAATTATGGATGTTTCAGAAGATGTCTTATTTAATTCCTTAGCACAGCAAAACAAAAATGAGGTTGCATACCTTACTAAAAGGAATGTAAATAAGATTAAAAAAACTCCAAAAAACATAAAAGTTGATATATTATTTGAACTTGAAAAAAAAATTATAGAAATTTTATTGCTGTATGGTGCTCAAAAAGAAAAATTTGAGGAATTAATATTAAAAAAAGATGAAAATGATGAGGTAGTTATGGAACCTACTATAGTTGAATCTTTAGTTTATGAAAAAATATTTTTGGACTTACAGCAGGATGAAGTAGAATTTACAAACGAATCTTTTAAAATTCTTTACAAAGCCATTATCAATGAATTCCAAAAAAAAGGCAAATTGATTATAGATGTTTTTTTAAATAGTTTAGAGTCAGATTTATCAAATCATGTTACTTCTATTTTAATGAATGAAGATAGATATCAACTTCATGATTGGTTGAGTAAAAACATTTTTGTTAAAGGTAAAAATACAGTGATCTCTCAATTAGTTTCTGAAACAATTTTAAGCTTAAGAACTTATTTAATTAATGAAAAAGTTAAAGAACTTCAAGAAGAGACACAAAAACAATCTAATGATAATAATCAAATACTTGAAGAGATCACTGATTATTATAAACTTAAATCTTTATTATCTAATAAACTTAATAGAGTTTTATAATCTTTATCTTAATTCATCTGGAATTAAGTAAACAGGAACAGGATTCATTTTATGATGATTCTGTTTATTAAACTTATTTAAAATTTCAAAAACTTTCTTTTGCCTACCTGAAAAGTCAAGTGAATTTTTCCCATAATCTTTTTCCTTCATAGCCCATTCTAATTCTTTATAAGTAGCACCAATCTGATCTTCATCTGTTCTAGAATCATCCCAAAGTCCATCTGTTGGTTTAGCTAAAATAATTTCTTTAATAATAGAAAGTTTTTTAGCTATTTCAAATATTTCAGTTTTGTATAGATCAGCTATAGGACTAATATCAACACCACCATCCCCATATTTTGTATAAAATCCTATTCCAAAATCTTCTACTTTATTTCCTGTTCCAACAACTATATAATTATTTAATCCAGCATAATAATATAGAGTAGCCATTCTTAATCTTGATCTTGAATTAGCAAGAGAAAGTAAATTATTTTTTTTTGAACTAATTTCTACTGAATTTTTAAAAGATAAAAAAGATTCACTCAAATCAATTAATTTTGAGGAGGTATTTTTATGTTTATTCTTTAACCAATCAATATGTTTTATTGCTCTATTATGTTCTTTTTTACTTTGTAGTATTGGTAAGTCTAAACATAAAGTAGGTAAACCAGTTTTTGCGCAAAGTGTAGAAGTTACTGCTGAATCAACTCCTCCAGAAACTCCTACTACAAAACCATTTGTGTTAGATTTTTCAGAATAATTTTTTAACCAATCTATGATGTTTTCAATGATTTTTTTTGAATTCATTTATTAAATTTTTTAAAGTAATTTAAATAATTGGCTTAGTTTATATTAAGTTTGATAATCAAAATATTGTGATACACAAAATTAACAGTTTTATGATTGATTATAAAATTTACAATGTTATTTTATTTTTTCTTTCAATTATTTTTTTAGGATGTGAATCTAAAAAACCAGTTAAGGATTTAGTTGTTCATCGTTTTGAAAATGAATTTTATAATTCAAATGAACAAAATCTTAATTTACTTGTCAAGAAGTATCCATATTTATTTCCTAAACAATATACAATGGAAACTTGGAAATCTTTTTTAAAAGATTCAACAAGACTCAGCATCTATTATAAAAGCTCAAGAATTTTTGATGATTTTGAAACAATATCTAATGAAATTTTGGAAGTTTTTTTAAAATTTGAGAAAATTTTTCCAGAATTCAAAACCCCCAAGGTTATTACATTAAATTCTCAATCTGAATATGAGGATAGAGTTATCTATGCAGATTCTTTATTGTTTATTTCATTAGACTCTTACTTAGGAAAAAGTTTTTATCCAGAATTGCCAGATTATATTTCCTTAAACATGTCAAAGGAATACATTTCAAATGATGTTGCAGAAAAAATTTCTCAACATTTTGTTTACAAACCTAATGACAGATCATTATTAGCTGAAATGATATATCATGGAAAAATTTTATTTTTAAACAAATACCTAACTCCCTTTAATGAAAATCATATAAAATTTCACTCAGATTTGAGTAAAATTAATTGGGCTGAAAATAATGAATATAATATATGGAGTTTTTTTATTGAAAATGATTTTCTGTTTAGCACTAGAAATGATTTAAAATCAAGATTTATATATTTTTCTCCTTTTTCAAAATTTAATTTAGACATTGATAAAAATTCTCCTGGAAGTATAGGAAAATGGTTGGGGTTTAAAATTGTAAATTCATATATGAAAAACAATAACGCAAGTATAGATCAACTTGTAAAAGAAGATTTTTATAAAATTTTTAAAGAATCAAAATATAAACCAAACAAACAATGAAGAAAACAAAAATAACATTTGATGTAAAACTAGATGAAAACAAAGTGCCAGAAAAAATTACTTGGTCTGCTCCAGATGGTGGGGTTTCAAATGAAGCTTCAAAAGCGGTTTTTTTATCAGTTTGGAATCATAATTCTCAGGAAACATTAAAAATTGATTTGTGGACAAAAGATATGCCTTTGGATCAAATGAATGTTTTTTTTCATCAAACCTTAGTAAGTATGAGTGAAACATTTTTCAAAGCAACACAAAACGAAAAAATGACAGATTCATTTAAACAATTCTGTGAATATTTTGCTGAGAATTTAAAGTTACAATCTCCACCAGGTCAAAGTTCAGAATAAATCAAATTCATAATTTCTTCTCTTCCTAATTTTAACTTTGATGAACTTATAATATTCTCAGGAGAAATTTTTATTTTTTCAAAAAGTATTTTAATATATTTTTTAGCTTTTTCATCTTTTTGACTAGTTTTTAATTTATCAGCTTTAGTAAAAATTATTTTGAAATTAATATTATTATTACTTAGCCAGTTAATAAACTCTAAATCAATTATTTGAAGTTCATGTCTAATATCAATTAAAACAAATGTTAGCGATAAATTAACTCTATTTTTAAAATAATCAACTATAACATTTTCAATTTTTTTTTTTTCTTTTTTAGATATTTTAGCATATCCATAGCCAGGAAGGTCTACCAAAAACCAATTGTTATTTACTAAAAAATGATTAATAAGCAAGGTCTTTCCGGGATTTCCAGAGACCTTAGCAATTTTTTTTTTAGCAAGCATATTTATCAATGATGATTTACCAACATTTGATCTGCCAATAAATGTGAATTCTGGAATATCTGTTTGAGGGCAGTCTTTAGCCTTTGAGCTACTTTTGATAAACTTTACAGATTCAACGATCATGGCTAAAAATTTTTTTCAGCAAACCATTTTTCAACAATATTATTAAACTCTTTGGGATGTTCCATCATAGGGGCATGACCACATTTTTTTATCCAAAATAATTTTGAATTAGGCAATAATTTATTGAAATCATATGCTACTTCTGGTGGGGTTACACTATCATTTTCTCCCCATATTAATGCCGTTGGAACCTTAATTTTAGGAAGATCGTTAGACATATTATGACGAATTGCACTCTTTGCCATAGCTAAAATTTTAATTACTTTTTTTCTATCATTGACAACCTCAAATATCTCATCAACAATTTCTTTAGTAGCTGTTTTTGCAGAGTAGAAAACATCTTGTGTCTTCTTTTTTATAAATTCATAATTTCCTCTTTTTGGGTAGGTGTCGCCCATTGCATTTTCATATAAACCAGAGCTTCCAGTTAATACTAAAGCCTTCGTAAATTCAGGAAAAAGTTTAGCATGTAAAAGCCCTACGTGACCACCTAAAGAATTACCAACTAAAATCACCTTATCCAATTTTAAATATTTTATAAAATTATTTATAAATTTTGCAAAATATTTTACATTAGTATCAAGAAGAGAAGCAGTATATATTGGTAATTCAGGCATGAAAATTTGATAACCAATTTTTGGAAAATAAGAAATAAATCCTTCAAAATTTCCAAGACCACCCATTAATCCGTGAAGAATTATAATAGGTTTTCCTGTTCCACTAGTTAAGTATTTATAGCCTCCTTTTTCTACATGTTTTCTTTCATGCATAATAAAAATCATTTCTTATTTAAAACAAATATACTAATTACAAAATACAAATTATTGATATTAGGGCGATATTAATTAACTATAAGGATCTGATTATCAGAATATTATACAGCCATAATTTAATTACAATTAAAATTATTAACAAAGTGGTAAAAAGTGGTAAAAAGTGGTAAAATTTCAATATATTTGAGATTACACATAAAATATCAGGTGATTAATTTAATTGGAACATATCAATGTAAAGCTGATGTCAAGGGTCGATTGATGTTACCTATTGCTTTAAAGAAGCAATTAGGAGTTAATATCAATGAAAGTTTTATTCTAAAAAGATCTGTTTTTCAACCTTGTTTAGAATTGCATCCTTATTCTGAATGGAAATTAACAATGGATAAGATTAATACACTAAATAGGTTTGTTAAAAAAAACAATGATTTTATAAGGATGTATACAGCTGGAGTTAGAGTTGTTGATTTAGATACTAATGGAAGAATATTAATACCTAAAGATTTATTAAAAACATATTTTTCTAAGAATGATCTTGTATTAACTACAGCAATAAACATTATTGAAATTTGGGATAAGGATTCTTATGAAAACGTTATTAATAATCCTGAAATTGATTTTGCAGATTTATCTGAAAAAGTAATGGGAAATAAAAAAGAAGATGTATCATAATCCTGTAATGTTAAAAGAATCTATCACAAGTCTAGGAATTAAAGAGGATGGAGTTTATGTTGATTTAACTTTTGGTGGCGGAGGACATTCTAAAGCAATTTTAAATGCTTTAGGCATGAAAGGAAAATTATTAGCTTTTGATCAAGACTTAGATGCAATTAAAAACAAAATTTTAGATGATAGGCTTTTGTTAGTTAATCAAAATTTTAAATTTCTAAAACAAAATTTATTATATCATGGATATCAAATGGTTGATGGTATTCTAGCAGATTTAGGAGTCTCATCTTATCAGTTTGATAAACCAGAAAGAGGTTTCTCCATCAGACATCAATCAAAGTTAGATATGAGAATGAATAAGAATGGAGAATTGACAGCATCAGAAATTTTAAATAATTACTCTGAAAAAGAATTAGCAAAAATATTTTATGAGTATTCTGACTTGAGAAATTCTAGATCAATAGCAAAATTAATTGTTAATAAAAGAAATGAAAATAAAATTAATTCAACACAACAGTTTAATAATTTATTAGATCCAGTTTTATTAAAAGGTTACGAAAATAAAACTTTAGCAAAAATTTATCAAGCATTAAGAATTGAGGTTAATGATGAGATAGAAGTTTTAAAAAAATTATTAATTCAATTACCCGATGTTTTAAAGACAGGCGGAAGAGTTTCTTTTATCACCTATCATTCTGTAGAAGATAGACTTGTAAAAAGGTTTATCAAAAATGGATGTTTTGGCTTAGAACCATTAAAAGATGCTTTTGGAAAAACAAATTTGCCATTTAAAAAGTCATTTAATTTTAAAATTCCTAGTGAAGATGAAATAAAAAATAATAGTAGATCAAGAAGTGCTAAGTTAAGATCAGCGGTAAGGATATGAATAAAATAAATAAAATAATATTAGGAAATTTTTTAATTGAAGAAGGTTCATTAAAAAAATGGAAACTGATAACTTTTCTTTTTATAATGGCAATTATAATGATCTTTTCTTCTCATTCTATTGATAAAAAAATAATATTAATTGGAGATTTAAAAAATGATGTTTCTGTTTTAGAAAGTGAGTTTGTAGAGAACAGAAAGGATGTAATGAAATTAAAAATGGAATCAAATGTTACTTCAATAATGAAGGAAAGAGAAATAAAAAGTTTTAATAACCCCCCTAAAAAAATAATTGTAAACTAATGTTAACTAACCAAAAACAATTTTTATACAGGCTATATTTCGTTGCTAGTATTCTGGTTGTTTTGGGTTTAGGAATTGGATATAGAATATTTGATATTCAGTTTTTAGAAGGAGAAAAGTACAGAAAAATTGCAAAAGAAAAAACAATTAAAAACTTCATTATTACTCCAAAGAGAGGTAATATTTATTCAGATGACGGAAGCCTTTTAGCTTCATCAATTACTAATTATGATGTGTATTTTGATGCAGTTACTGTTACAAATCAAAACTTTAATAAATATATTAATTCACTTTCTGAAGCTTTATCAATAAAATTTAATAAACCTTTAAATTTTTTTAAGCAATCTTTAATTAATGCTAAGACATTAAACAAAAGATATCATCCAATTGCAAAAAATATTTCTATAAATACTCTTAATGATATTAAAAAAATGCCTTTGTTTAAAATGGGTGGAATAAAGGGAGGCTTAATTATAGAAAAAAAAAATTATAGAGAATACCCATTAGATAAAATTGCTGAAAGAACAGTAGGATATGAAAGAATAAATGAGAAAAATATTTACGTAGGAGTAGGATTAGAGCATGCATATGGAGAATTATTGAGAGGGAGAAATGGATCACAGCTAATGCAAAAAATTTCAAACGGAAAATGGAAACCTTTAGCTAATCAAAATGAAAGAGAGCCTAATCCTGGTATAGATATTATGACTACCATTAATGTTGGTCTTCAAGATATTGCACACCATTCTCTATTGTCACAATTGGAAAAATTTGAAGCCGATCATGGCTCTGTTGTGGTTATGGAAACTAAAACAGGAGCAATTAAAGCAATCTCAAATTTGGGAAGAACATCAGAAGGAAAATATTTTGAAAAATTAAATTACGCTGTTGGTGAATCTCATGAACCAGGATCTACTTTTAAATTAATGTCAATGATAGCTGCTTTGGAAGATGATATTGTAGAACCTTCTACAATCATTGATACAAAAGATGGTATACTTTCATTTTATGGAAATAAAGTTAGGGATTCTAAAAAAGGAGGTTATGGGAAGATAACAGCTAAAGAAGTTTTTAAATTTTCTTCAAATACAGGGATTGTTGATATTATTACAAAAGGATATTCCAAAAATCCTCAAAAATTTTCTGACAGATTATATAATATGGGATTAAATAACACCTTGAATTTATCAATAAAAGGTGAAGGATTACCGATAATACCACATCCTAAAGATAAAAATTGGAATGGCTTATCACTTCCATGGATGGCATATGGCTATGGGGTATCATTAACTCCACTGCAAACTTTATCTTTTTATAATGCTATTGCAAATGATGGTGAATTATTAAAACCTGTTTTTTTAAATAAAAAGAATAGTAATACAAATGATGTTGTTAATAAGATTGTTTTAAATCCATCTATTTGCTCTAAAGAAACATTATCAGAAATAAAGTTAATGATGGAAAGTGTTGTTAATGAAGAAGGAGGTACAGCCTATAATATAAAGTCTGATCAATTTAAGATAGCAGGGAAAACAGGGACTTGTCAGGTAGATTATAATACAGATAATGTACAATATATATCAACTTTTGTAGGATATTTTCCTGCTGATAAACCAAAGTATTCATGTATAGTAGTAATACATAAACCTGATAAAAGTAAAGGGTATTATGGAAACATAGTTGCAGCGCCAGTATTTAAAAGAATTGCGGAAAAATTGTTTTCTATTACCCCTCAATTAAAATCTAAAATAATTGAAAAAGATTTAATTAATAATAGATTAAGAAATGTTGAGTTAAAAATTATTAATAAAAGAAATAAAATCGAGAATTTAAAGGGCAAATATTTTCACGATGTTTTACCCATATTAGAAAACTTAGGATTCAATGTTGAACATAAAGGAAAGGGTTTAATTATTAAAAACTTTAAAATAGTTAATAATTCAAAAAACAAAAAGATAATTCTAGAATTATCATGAAGCTTTTAAAAGACATATTGTATAAAGTAAATATCAATTCTGTTATAGGATCTACTAATGTTAAAATAAATAAGATTGAATTTGATTCAAGAAAAATACTAGAAAATGATTTGTTTGTAGCAATAAAAGGAAATAATATTGATGGAAATCAATTCATCCCACAAGCTATTAAAAAAGGAGCTATAGTTGTTCTATGTCAAGAAATTCCAAATGAAATTATTAAAGGAGCTACTTATGTAAAAGTTAAGGATATAAGAGAATCATTAGCATTAGTATGTTCTAATTATTATGATAATCCATCAAAAAAAATAAACCTTATTGGAATAACAGGAACAAATGGGAAAACAACTACTTCAAATTTAATGTTTCAATTATTTAACCTCTTTAATTACAAAGTAGGTTTAATTTCAACTAACAAGATTGTTATAGGAGATAAAAAAATAGAATCAAATCACACAACACCAGATCCTCTGACATTAAATAAGGTTTTAGATGAGATGATAGAATCTAAAGTTGAGTTTTGTTTTATGGAGGTTTCTTCACATGCAATAAAACAAAAAAGAATTTATGGATTGAATTTTAAAGCAGGTGTTTTTACAAATCTTTCACATGATCATTTAGATTATCATAAAACTTTTAGTGAATATAGAGAAATTAAAAAAAAGTTTTTTGATTCTCTTGATACTAATTCTTTAGCTATTGTAAATATTGATGATAAGAATGGTAATTATATGGTTCAAAATTGTAGAGCAAAAATTTATAGATATGCTCTAAAATCTAACGCTGACTATTCTCTGAAAATTTTTGAAAAAGATTTTGATGGAATGAAAATGGAAATAAATGGCTCAGAAGTATGGACTAGCTTAATTGGAAATTTTAATGCATATAACATTTTAGCTACCTACTCTTTAGCTAAAAATTTTGATTTCAAAGAAGAAGAAATTTTAAATAATGTTAGTCGTTTCAAAACTGTTGAGGGTAGATTTGAAAAGATTTCAAAAAATAAAAGTAATAAAATTGGAATAGTTGATTATGCGCATAGTCCAGATTCAATTCAAAATATTTTACAAACATTAAATGATTTGAAACATAAAAGTTTATTAATTACAGTATTAGGTTGTGGTGGGGACAGAGATGAAGAGAAAAGACCTTTAATGGGTAAAATTGCAGCATCATTAAGTGATAGAGTTGTATTTACATCTGATAATCCAAGATTTGAAGACCCTAAATTAATTATTGAACAGATGGAGGCAGGTGTAGATAAAAAAGATCTTTATAAGGTTTCGTCTATAATAGATAGAAGAAAAGCTATAAAGTTTGCGTGTGAAATAAATCCGGGAAATGATGTGATTTTAGTTGCTGGAAAAGGTCATGAAAAATATCAAATTAATGGAGAAAATAAAATTGATTTTGATGACAAAAAAATTTTAGAAGAATTTTTAATAAACAACAATTGATATGCTATATTTTTTATTTGAATATTTAGAATTAAAATACCAATTACCAGGAGCAAGTTTGTTTCAATACATTTCGTTCAGGTCTGCATTAGCTTTTATTTTTTCATTGACACTCTCAATAAAATATGGTAAGAATATAATAAACTTTCTAAGAAAAAAACAAATTGGAGAAACTGTTAGAGATTTAGGTTTAATAGGACAAAAAGAAAAAACAGGAACACCAACTATGGGTGGTTTAATAATCATTATGGCAACGATTATCCCTGTCTTATTATTATCCAATTTTAAAAATATCTATATAATGATATTAATATTTACTACTATATGGTTAGGAATTATTGGATTTGCAGATGATTATATTAAAATTTTTAAAAAAAATAAGAAAGGCTTAAAAGGAAAATTTAAATTAATAGGACAAATTTCATTAGGACTGGTAGTAGGTTTAGTATTATATTTTCATCCTGATGTAACAATTAAGGATCGTTATGTAAAGGATAATATTAGTGAAAGAATTGAATATAAATCAACAAAAACAACAGTTCCATTTCTAAAAGACAATGAATTAGATTATACTTATTTGATATCATGGATTGGTGAAAAATCTGAAAAATACAGCTTTATTGTCTTTGTATTTTTTGTGATATTAATTATAAGTGCAGTTTCTAATGGCGCAAATTTGACAGATGGAATTGATGGTCTAGCAGCAGGATCTTCAGTAATAATTACATTGACATTGGGAGCTTTTGCATGGATTTCAGGAAACATAATTTTTTCTGAGTATTTAAATGTAATGTATATTCCAAGAGTTAGTGAGATTGTAATATTTATATCAGCTTTTATTGGAGGTTTAATAGGTTTTTTATGGTATAATACTTTTCCAGCCCAAATATTTATGGGAGATACTGGTAGTTTGACAATAGGTGGAATAATTGCCGTAATAGCTATAATAGTTCGAAAGGAATTATTGCTTCCATTGATTTGTGGAATTTTCTTGTTTGAAACTCTTTCGGTAATTATTCAAGTAGGTTATTTTAAGTACACAAGAAAAAAATCGGGAGAAGGTATAAGATTATTTCTAATGTCTCCAATTCATCATCATTTCCAAAAATTAGGATATCATGAAAGTAAAATAGTAGTAAGGTTCTGGATAATAGGAATTTTATTGGCAATTCTTTCATTAATAACATTGAAAATAAGATAAAAATGAAGGAAAATTTGATAGTATTAGGAGGAGGTGAAAGTGGGGTTGGAGCCGCATATTTGGCTTATCAAAGAGGAATTAATGTTTTTTTATCTGAGAAAAATATAATTAAATCTAAATACAAAAAAGTATTGATTGATAATAAAATAGAATTTGAAGAAGGGACTCACAGTATAGATAAAGTATTAAAAGCTACAGAAATTATAATAAGTCCTGGAATTCCAAATGATTTAGACTTAATAAGTAATATAAATAAAAATAATATTCCAATAATTTCAGAGATTGAATTCGCTTCAAGATTTACTAAATCAAAAATAATTGGAGTAACTGGTTCAAATGGAAAAACTACAACGACTAGTTTAATATACCATATATTAAAATCTTCAGGAATTAATGTTGGCATAGCAGGAAATATAGGATTTAGTTTTGCTTTTTTAATTGCAGAAAATGATTTTGATTACATAGTATTAGAATTAAGTAGTTTTCAATTGGAATATATTACAAAATTTAAACCAACAATTGCTGTAATAACCAATATTTCCCAGGATCATTTAGAGAGATACAATTATAATTATCAAAACTACATAGATGCAAAATTTAATATAGTTTCAAATCAAGCTAGTTCAGATTATTTGATTTACAATGCTGATGATCCTATAATAAAAAAAGAATTAAAGAGTAGAAAAATAGATTCAACTAAAATCCCATTTTCTTTTTCAAAAGTTGATTTTCTAAATAAAACTTTTTTAAATAATAACAATATTCAATCAGAAATAAATAAAAATAAATTTATGATATCATTAGAAAGTTTATCCTTAAAAGGGAAACACAATACACAAAACAATATGGCAGCAGCTACAGTTGCACAATTGTTAAACATGACGGACGAAAATATAAAAGAGTCATTAAGTAACTTCCAGTCTATCAACCATAGAATGGAACATGTTCTTACAATTCAAAAAGTGAAATACATAAATGATTCTAAAGCAACAAATGTAAATGCTGTTTATTATGCTCTAGATTCAATGAATAGTCCAACTGTATGGATTGTTGGAGGTGTAGATAAAGGTAATAACTACGAAGAATTATTTCCATTAGTAAGAGAAAAAGTAAAGGCTATCATTTGTTTAGGCTTAGATAATAAAAAGATAATAGATGCTTTTTCTTCAATTTCAGATTCAATAATAGAAGCTACTAGTATGATTGAAGCGGTTAATTATGCTTATAAAATTGCAAAACCAAATGATACAGTATTACTTTCTCCAGCTTGTTCAAGCTTTGATTTGTTTGAAAATTTTGAGGATAGAGGAAACCAATTTAAAGAATATGTAAGAAAGCTTTAATGATAAAAATTTTAGATAAAATAAAAGGTGATAAAATAATTTGGACAATAGTTTCGTTATTAGCCATTTTTTCATTTTTACCAGTCTATAGTGCTAGTTCTAATTTTGGAAACGATTTTATTTTTTCAAATATGATTAAACATGTTGCTATAGTATTTATAGGAATGTTAATTATGTATGCTGTTCATTTAATTCCTTATAGATATTTTAAGGGATTATCAATTATTGCCTTACCTGTAATAATTGTTTTACTACTATTTACTGCGTTACAGGGTAATGTTATTGAGGGAGCAAATGCTAGTAGATGGATTAAATTACCTGTTGTGGGATTATCTTTTCAGCCCTCTTCAATGGCAATTGTAATTTTAATGGTTTACACTGCTTTTTATTTATCAAAAAATTATGAAAAAGAAATAAAATTTACTAATTCAATTTTACCACTTTGGACACCTATCTTATTAGTTGTATTTCTGATATTGCCTTCAAATTTTTCAACAGCAGCTATGATTTTTTTAATGATTTTAACTTTGATATTTATTGGCAGATATCCAATAAAATATTTATTTGGAATATTAATTTCGGGTATTGTTTTATTATCATTTTTTGTTCTATTATCTAAAAGTTATCCGGAATTAATTCCAAACAGAGTTGATACTTGGACTAGTCGAATTGAAAATTATTTAGGGCCTAATGGAGCAGAATCAAATTATCAAATTGTTAGAGCAAAATCAGCAATAGCCAATGGTTCTATTTTCGGAGTTGGAGCAGGAAAAAGTACTATGAAAAATTTACTACCACAAAGTACATCTGATTTTATTTATGCAATAATTACTGAAGAGTATGGAACAGTGGGTGCAATAGGGATATTGTTGCTTTATACATGGCTTTTATTCAGAATAATAATAGTTTCATATAAATCAAAAACTGTTTTTGGTCAATTACTCGCTCTAGCAGTTGGGTTGCCAATTATTTTTCAGGCCTACATAAATATGGGAGTAGCAGTACAGCTTTTCCCTGTAACAGGTCAGCCGCTGCCATTAATTAGTACTGGGGGTACATCAATTTGGATGACATTTTTAGCGATTGGAATAGTTTTAAGTGTTAGTGTAAATAAAGAAAATAAAGAAGTAGATGATAATAATAATCCTTTAAATATTTTAGGTGAAGAATTATAAATTTTTAATTTCTGGAGGTGGTACGGGTGGTCATATTTACCCTGCCTTATCTATTGCTGATGAGTTGTGTGAAACCTTTCATTCACTTGAAATATTATTTGTTGGATCTAGTAATAGAATGGAAATGCAGAAAGTTCCCGAACATGGCTATAGAATTAAAGGCTTGTGGATTAGTGGAATTAAAAGAAAATTACATTTTTCAAATTTATTAATACCAATCAAAATATTTCATAGTCTTGTTAAATCTTATTTTATTATTAAGAAATTTAAACCAGATTTTGTAATAGGAACAGGCGGTTTTGCAAGTGGACCATTATTATTTATTGCTTCTAAATTAAATATACCAACATTGATTCAAGAACAGAATTCATATGCAGGAATTACTAATAAAATATTATCCAAATCTGTCGATTTAATTTGTGTTGCATATAAAAACATGAACAAATATTTTCCAAACAATAAAATATTATATACTGGAAATCCTGTAAGAAATCAAATTAATGATTTAAGAAATAAGGATAATGAATCTGAAGATTTTTTTAAATCTAGTGATTCAAATAAAGTGTTGTTAATTCTCGGAGGGAGCTTAGGAGCCGGGAAAATAAATGAATTTATTTCTAAAAATTTAAATTTTTTTCAAAGGAATAAACTAAAGATTATTTGGCAATGTGGAAACCTTTATTTTAATAATTATAAAAAATATAATTCAGAAAATGTTAAAGTATTTCCATTTATAAAAAATATGGATAATGCATATAGCTCAGCAGATTTTATTATATCTAGATCAGGTGCTAGCGTAATTTCTGAATTATGTATTGTGGGAAAACCAGTTCTTTTTATTCCTTCTCCTAATCTTGCTGAGGATCATCAAACTAAAAATGCTTTAAAAATTGTTGAAAATAATGCTGCAGTTATGGTTCAGGAAAAGGATTTAAATGAAAGGTTTTTTGATGAATTTAATAAAATAATTAACGACCCTAATTTTAGTATTAAACTTTCAGAATCAATTAAATTATTAGCAAAACCCAATGCCACTAGAGATATAGTAAAACAAATAAAATTTTTTTTAAATAATGATAGAAAACTATACTAAAATATATTTTATAGGAATTGGAGGTATAGGAATGTCATCCCTTGCTTTATATTTTTTAGATAAAAGTAAAACTGTTGGAGGCTATGATAAAACCAAGACAGATTTGACTATCAATCTTGAAAATCGTGGGGCTATTATTCATTATAATTTAAAAATTTCTGAAATACCATTAGAATTTAGAAACAAACAAGATACTTTAGTAATATATACTC
Source organism: uncultured Flavobacteriaceae bacterium (assembly GCA_964433845.1). Lineage (GTDB taxonomy): Bacteria > Bacteroidota > Bacteroidia > Flavobacteriales > Flavobacteriaceae > MAG-121220-bin8. The sequence goes on along the minus strand of CAYSTA010000028.1, from coordinate 4,724 downwards.
CGGCAATTAGTAAAGATAATATTGAATTAGATTTTTTTATTAAAAATAGGTATAAGCTTCTTAAAAGATCGGAAGTGTTGGGGCTCATTACTCAAAATAAATTTTGTATTGCAATTGCAGGTACTCATGGAAAAACTACAACTTCTATTATTTTGTCTCATCTTTTGTATGAAAACAATATAAGTTTCACATCATTTGTAGGAGGAATTTCTGAAAATTACAATAGTAATTATATAGAAAAAGGACAAGATATAATTTTAGTTGAAGCCGATGAATTTGACAGATCTTTTTTAACATTAAAACCTAATATAGCATGTATAACATCTATTGATCTCGATCATTTAGACATCTATAATTCACGAAAAGAATTACAAGATTCATTTAATGAATTTGCTCGTAATATAGAAAAAGATGGTATGCTTTTTAAAAGTTTTGATTTGGGAATTGATGGTGTTAGTTATGGATTTAACTCAAATGCAGAGTATTCAATTGCAAACTATAAAACTAATAATGATTCCACTTTTTTTGATATTTTATATGAGAATGGAAAATGTGAAAACATAAAATTTGAGATGCCTGGAAAGCATAATGCTTCTAATGCTTTGGCTGCTTTTGCAATTTGTAAAAATTTAAAAATTAATGATGCGGATTTAAAAAAATCTTTAGGAACTTTTAAAGGTGTGAAAAGAAGATTTAGTTATATTTTAAAATCCCCTAAAATATTAATTGATGACTATGCTCACCATCCTAAAGAAATTCAAGCTATTCAAGATTCCATTTTTTCACTATATCCTGAAAAAATAATCATGGCTATTTTTCAACCTCATCTTTTTTCAAGAACAAGAGATTTTATGGATGAATTTGCAAAAACTCTTTCAGTTTTTCACGAGGTAGTTTTATTGGATATTTATCCAGCAAGAGAAGACCCTATTAAAGACATTAATTCAAGTAAATTATTAAATAAAATAAAAAATAATAATAAAAAATTGCTTCAAAAAATAGAATTAGAGAATCATATAATTAATTCAGATGCAGATGTAATAGTTGTTATGGGTGCTGGAGATATTTCTAATGAAGTCGAAAAAATTAAAAATGCAATACTAATTTAAAAATGAATTTTAGAATACTTAAAATATTGATAATGTTGCTATTAGTAGGCGGATTGACTGCATTTAGTATTATTAGAAATGGAGATAGAAATATTAATATTAATAGGATTAATTATATGGATTCTGACCTTAAATTTATATCTGTTGAATTGGTTAATAAATTGTTAAAACAAAGTGATTCTAATTCTTCTACTCTTTTAAAAAGAAATTTAAATTTGAGAAAAACAGAAGAAATAATTAATGATAATCCATTTATAGATTTTGCTGAGGTTTCTATGAATTTAGTTGGTGAAATTGGAATTAAAATTATTGAAAAGAAACCGGTATTTAGAATTCTAAATGGCGAATTTTATATTGACTCAAATGGAAATAAAATGCCTTTATCAAATCTTTTTTCCGAACGAATTCCTTTAATTATTAGCAATGTTGATCCTAGTGATTATGTAAGTTTAGGTTCATTGGGAAGTTTTTTAAAAAACGATGATTTTTTTAACACGCATATAACAGGATTGGAGATAATTGATGATAACCTTTTGTTTCATGTAAGGAACTTTTCTTATGTAATAAAAATGGAAGGTTTTAATCAATATAAAGTTCGTCTCAAAAATTATAAGGCTTTCTATAAGGCAGTATTAAATGATAGTATTTTAAAGGATTTAAGTTCAATCAATTTGAATTTTAAAAGTCAGGTAATTGTTGAAAAGAAATAAAATGGATAGTAATAATTTATTTGTTGGTTTAGATATTGGAACAACTAAAATTGTTGCAATGATTGGTTCATTAAATGAGTATAACAAGTTAAAAATTATAGGAATTGGCAAGTCTAAAAGCTTGGGTGTTCATCGTGGAGTTGTTAATAATATAACCCAAACTATTCAATCTATTCAATCTGCTATAAGTGAAGCTGAGGCAGATTCAACAGAAAAAATTGAGAAAGTAATAGTTGGTATAGCTGGTCAACATATTAGAAGCTTGCAGCATAGCGATTATATTACAAGAACAAATTCTGATCAAGTTATAGATGAAGACGACTTAGAAAGACTTATAAATCAAGTTTATAAATTAGTTATGCTTCCGGGTGAAGAGATTATTCATGTGCTTCCTCAGGAATATAAAGTAGATGGTCAAGGAGAAATAAAAGAACCTATTGGGATGTTTGGAGGAAGGTTAGAAGCAAACTTTCACGTTGTAGTTGGGCAAGTATCTTCAATTAAAAATATAGCTAGATGTATTAAAAGTGCTGGAATCGATTTTGAAGGAATAACACTTGAACCGATCGCTTCTTCAGATGCTGTTTTAAGTCAGGAAGAGAAAGAAGCTGGGGTTGCATTAATTGATATAGGGGGAGGAACAACAGATTTAGCAATTTTTAAAGATGGTATTATAAGACATACATCTGTAATTCCTTTCGGAGGAAATGTAATTACTGAAGATATTAAGGAAGGATGCTCAATTATTGAAAAACAAGCTGAACTTCTAAAAATTAAGTTTGGTTCAGCATGGCCTGGGGAAAACAAAGAAAATGAAATTGTGTCTATTCCAGGTTTAAGAGGAAGAGATCCAAAAGAAATTACTCTTAAAAATTTGTCTAAAATAATTCATGCAAGAGTTGTTGAAATAATTGAACAGGTTTATATTGAAATAAAAAACTATGGCCATGAAGAGCAAAAAAAGAAGTTGATTGGAGGAATTGTTCTTACAGGTGGAGGCAGTCAACTTAAACATCTAAAACAATTAGTTGAATATATTACTGGAATGGATACAAGACTTGGTTATCCAAGTGAGCATCTTGCAGGGAATAATTCAATTGAAATTTCTAGTCCAATGTATGCTACAGCAGTAGGGCTAGTAATGAATTCAACAAAAGTTAAAAAAAATAATAAGGACAATAATGAGGGTGAAATAGATAATTATAATACTGAAAGTGAATCTGAAAAAGTTGAAAGAACAACAATCTTTGAAAGATTTACTCAATCACTTAAAACTTTTTTAGATAACGCTGAATAAAATAATAACTATGGAATTAAATCAAGAAATTAACAATTTACCCTTTGATTTACCAAAGAATCAAAGTAATGTAATTAAAGTAATAGGTGTTGGAGGTGGAGGAAGTAATGCCATTAATTACATGCATTCCAAAGGAATTAAAGGAGTAGATTTTGTAGTTTGTAATACTGACTCACAAGCATTAGAGAATAGTCCTGTAGAAAATAAAATTCAGCTTGGGATTACTCTAACAGAAGGTTTAGGAGCTGGAGCGAACCCGAAAATTGGAGAGCAGGCTGCTGTTGAAAGTTTTGATGATATAAGAAAAATGTTTGAGACTAATACTAAAATGGTATTTATAACTGCAGGTATGGGAGGAGGTACAGGTACAGGAGCTGCTCCAATAATTTCAAAGCTTGCTAAAGAAATGGATATTCTGACAGTGGGAATTGTTACAATGCCTTTTAATTTTGAAGGTAAAATTAGACATGATCAAGCTAAAATAGGAGTCGAAAAATTAAGAAAACATGTTGATGCTTTAATAGTAATTAATAATAATAAATTAAGAGATATATATGGAAATTTAGGATTTAAAGAAGGCTTCGCGAAAGCAGATGAAGTATTGGCTACTGCTTCAAAAGGAATAGCAGAAGTTATAACTCACCACTATACTCAAAACATTGATTTAAAAGATGCTAAAACTGTATTATCTAATAGTGGAAATGCAATAATGGGTTCAGCTCAGGCATCTGGATCAAAAAGAGCTGTTGAAGCTATATCATCTGCCTTAGATTCACCACTTTTAAACGATAATAGAATAACTGGAGCTAAAAATGTTTTGCTTTTAATTATATCAGGAAATCAGGAAATTACTATTGATGAAATAGGATTGATTAATGAATATATTCAGGAAAGGGCAGGGAATAGTGCAAATATAATTATGGGAATTGGAGAAGATACTTCGTTAGAAAGTTCTATTTCTGTTACTGTAATTGCAACCGGTTTTGATCCAAATCAGCAACAAGAAATTATTCATGCTGATCCAAAAAAAATCATTCATAGTCTGGATGATAACAATGAAATTGTTCAAGATTTTAATAGCGAAAATCAAGATAAAAAAATTCCTTTACAGTTTGATTTTTCTTCAGAATCTATTGATTTTAAAAATACAGATTCACCCGTGACGGATGATTTAGAAATTAGCAAAGACTTATCTTCATCAAAAATTGATATTGATGAAATAGAAGTATCCTTTGAAGAAGTTGATTTTGAAATAGATGAAATTAAAGAAGATGAAATAGAAATTGAGGATATTTCTGCAAATATTAATGAAATTAAAGTTATTGATCCCGAGTTAGTTGAAATAGAAGATCAAGTTTCTCTTGACTTCGACATGCCTCTGAATAAAAACAAAGACAACACAGACAAAATAATTCATGAATTAGTTGAAGATGTAAATGAAATTATAGTAAATGATCCCATACACATCATACCTGTTAGTGAAGTCGATGGCTCTGATACAAAAAAATCAGGTTTTGATGATTATACTAAATTAAAGGCAGAAACTGATTCATCAAAAATAAAAGAAAATAAAAAGGTATTAAATCCCTTGAATAGTTCTATAGCAGA
>CAYSTA010000027.1:0-21600 GCA_964433845.1 uncultured Flavobacteriaceae bacterium | reverse complement strand
AATAAACCCATCTTTATCATCACCAACAGAGTTGTCATCACATTTTACGATATTGCTAACTGAATTTGCAACTGGAAGCTTCTCAAAAACAGTTAAAATAGCTTCATCACTTTTTGTTGGACATAAATATTGATCGGAACTCACTAGAGCCCTAAATTTATTTCCATTCATTGTTGCAGTTACATTATTAACTGTTAAACTGGATGTTTGGGTTCCTGAATAAGCGTCTGAATCAGTTAAGTCATCCCAAGGCTCAAAATTTGAAGAATTAACATTATAAATTTGCCATGAAAATGATGGATTGTCTAATGTTTCTGCACCCACACTAAAAGTAGCACTAACTCCCTCTTGACAGGCTGTTGTGGAGACAGGAATTGAATTAATTTTTACAGGAGAACTTACTTTTTGAAAGAAATAAATTCCGTTACTATCTTTTAACGGTTCAACAGAATAATCATGTCCTGTAATTCCTCCATTATTATCAACTCCATTATTTTCAGTTGTTGGAACACCTATCCCTACCATTCCATTTCCATCCTCATCTTTAAACCCTGCTTCAATTACATCATTGCAGCCATCTCCATCACTATCTAAATCTAAATAATCCATTATAGTATCATCATCTGTATCAATAGAATAATTTTCAATAGAAATGATTCCACTAAACACTCCATTAGTTGTATTATTTGTTCTTTTTTGAGTTATTGAAATCCCTGTAACTTCACTTGCAACAAAACTATAGTCAATTGTGCTACCGGCATTAATGTTTTGTTTAAAAATAATTTCGTTGCCTGTATAATTAGATATTCCTGTTTCAAATTGTTCATCAAAATTAGTGTCCACCAAAATATTATCATTTGGATCCAAAACTGTAATGTTTTGCGTAGCAGGGAAAACCTTTATAGAAAAGACGTCTTCATTATTGTTTTCAGTTTCATCAGGATTATCTATTAATTTTATATTTAATTTTTCATTAAAGGATAGCGTATAATTTATTTGAACATCAGTACCAGATAAAACAGTAGTTTTAAATACTCCATTTTCTCCCCCTTCAAATTTATTAACAGCTTCAGGAATACTGGTAATTACGCCTCCATTTTCTAAAATGGAAGTATTGATAGATCCATCTTTATCAAATTTAATAGATGGACTTACTTCATTTGTTAGATTAATCTTAGCATTCCCAAAAGATTCTATAGAATTACTAATTCCATCATTATCATTATCTATATCAATGTTATCTATAATACCATCTTGATCAGAATCTGTAGGACATACACTTACTACTATTTTATTAGAAAGAAAATTAAGATTGGAACATTCTAAAACTCCTTCTAATTTATAAGACCCTGGAATGGTTGGTTTAAATATTGTTTCAGTATTTCCCGTTGGAACATATTTTCCTTCTGCATCTTCAATTAGCCACCTTATGCTATCAAAATTTTCAATTTTAGATGCTGTTAAAATAATGTTAGACTCACCATTTTGTTTGATACATGAGCCAAGTAATTCAAGTTCGACATCGTAAATTATCTCAGGAGGAGCAGCAAATCCAGAATAAAATCCACCAGTTGTTGCAGCTCCACTATAATTAAAGTACGCCACATATAGCTCATCACTGCCAGTAACTGAAATATCTCCAGTTAATTGTTTAACCATATAGGTTACGTAGTTCTCATTTCCAGTAACATTGGAAGGGCCAGTAACTTCACTAAAATTCTCAATTGCAGTATTATTTATCGAAATAGTAGCATTTTTTTTAGTGATGAAAGATACAGCTCCTTCAAAAGTTTTATTTCCTACTTTATCAATACTTGCTATATTATTTACATCTCCCTTTGTAGAACAATTCAAAGGAGGAACAAAAAACATTCCTTGATTTGCAGCTGGCGCATTAGCAGAATCGTAAACACTACCTGTTCCTTGAAATGCAAATAATTTATGATCTAAATCTTTAGCACTAACATACATGTTTGCCCCAGCAGTATTTGAACTATATTGACCACCTTCAATTAAAAAGTAGTCTCCAGCTTTAGCAAGTGTTCCATATGATTCTCCATTAACTAAAATTTCTGTATTATCTTGATCAGCAATGATTAATACATTTTCCCATCCATCATATCCATTTCCTCTAATAAATATATATTCTGATCCTACTAAATCAGACCCAACTATTTGATCTATTCCGTAATCTTGACCTCCTGATTGAGTTGCAAAACTTCCACTAGCAGAACCAGTATTTACTGCAATTGGTTTGTTTGAGGTTAATAATGTTCCTATTAATTCATTACCCAATCCTCCCTGGCTCGCTAAAATATAACTTTCTCCCTTATTTAAAGAAACAACTAAGGGCGACCCTATAATCTTAGGACCTCCAATTGTTTCCATACTTTTTGTAAAAGTAAATGTTAGTTCAGTTAGATCTTCACTTGCCATTGCTGAAATAAAACCAATGTGTGAAGAATTTTGATTTTGGAACATTCCAGCACGAAACCTTGTGCCTAAACCAGATGTACCTTTACTTACAAGAGCACCTGCTTGATATTGTTGACCATCTGAATTTGCACGTACGGAAATATATACTTCAGATTCAGCTTCAATTATGAACCCTTTATTTAAAACTTGTTCAGTTTCAGATGACTCTACAAAAAGATTACTCCACCAACCATTATTATTACCAGGATCTTGAGCTAATTCAATTGCTACAGGATTTGAATTAGAAACCTCACCTTCAGCAAATATGGTTCCCGATTCATTTGTTACTCCTAAAATTCCACCAATTTTAACTGTGTATTTCACTCCACTTTCACTAGGTGTGGAGATATACATCCACTGATCTCCAGGATCATCTGTAGCAGCCATTGGTGGGATATAATGAACCTTACTAAGTTGAGCTTGAACTCCAGAAACAATCAATAATAAAAACAGTAATAGAAATGATTTTTTCAAACCTCTAATTATAATTTTGTGTAAACTTAAGAGTTATATTTAAAAATAAACAATAGCACTTCTTTTTTTGTTATATAAAAAAACTAAAATCAGGGGTTTAAATATTCTGATAATAGTTTGGTTTTTCTATGTAATTGAATATCCTTTTTATAAATTTATATATTAGATATGAATAGGAACAACCCTTTTTATAAATGAAAAACAATAAATATAGAAAAGAAGCATTAGTGTATCACGCTAAGCCAAAACCTGGTAAAATAGAAGTAATCCCTACAACTAAATATAATACCCAAAGGGATTTATCTTTAGCATATTCTCCTGGAGTTGCTCACCCATGCAAAGAAATAGATAAAGACATTAATAATGTATACAAATATACTTCTAAAGGAAACTTAGTTGCTGTAATATCAAACGGAACAGCAGTTTTAGGACTTGGCGACATAGGTCCAGAAGCTTCTAAGCCAGTAATGGAAGGAAAAGCATTATTATTTAAGATTTTTGCTGGAATAGATGTTTTTGATATTGAGGTTGATGCTAAAGACACTGAAAAGTTTATTGAAACAGTTAAAAATATCTCTCCAACTTTTGGCGGAATAAATTTGGAAGATATTAAAGCTCCCGAGGCCTTTGAAATAGAAAAAAGACTTTCTGAGGAATTAGACATACCGGTAATGCATGATGACCAACATGGTACAGCAATCATTTCTTGTGCAGCATTATTAAATGCACTAGAAATTGCTGATAAAAAGATTGAAGATATTAAAATGGTAGTTTGTGGAGCGGGTGCTGCAGCAATATCTTGCACAAGAATGTATAAAGCTTTTGGGTTAAATTCTAACAATATTATAATGACTGACAGTAAAGGAGTTATTAGAGATAACAGGAAAGATTTATCTCCACAAAAGAAAGAATTTGCGACTAGTAAAAAAATTAATACTCTTGAACAAGCTGTTAAAAAGAGCGATGTTTTTATAGGACTTTCAAAGGCTAATATGCTTACTTCTAAAATGCTTTTGTCTATGGCAAAAAATCCTATAGTCTTTGCAATGGCCAACCCAGATCCAGAAATAAGATATGATTTAGCTATGAAAACTAGAGATGATATTATTATGGCTACTGGAAGATCTGACCACCCAAATCAAGTTAATAATGTATTAGGATTTCCGTTTATTTTTAGAGGCGCTTTAGATGTTAAGGCAACAAAAATTAATGATAAAATGAAGATGGCAGCAGTAAAAGCATTAGCTTCTCTAGCTAAAGAAACAGTACCAGAATTTGTTAATATAGCATATGACAAAACAAAGCTCACGTTTGGAAGAAATTATATAATCCCTAAGCCGTTTGACCCTAGGTTAATTACTAAAATCCCTCCTCAAGTTGCAAAAGCTGCCATGGAATCAGGAGTGGCACAAGATCCTATTGAATGTTGGGATAAATATGAGGAAGAATTACATTTAAGATTAGGAAATGACAAGAAAATTGTAAGACTTCTAACTAATAGAGCAAAAGCAAATCCTAAATCAATCATTTTTGCAGAGGCAGATCATTTAGATGTTTTAAAAGCGGCCCAAATTGTTCATGAGGAAGGAATAGGTTACCCGATTTTATTAGGCGATAAGGAGGTAATTCTTGAGCTAAAGACTCAGATTGAATTTGAGGATGATATACCAATTATTGATCCAAAGTCTGATGAAGAACTTTCAAATAGAGAGAAATATGGACAGAAATATTGGGAAATTAGAAGAAGAAAAGGAGTTACTTTGTTTGAAGCTGTAAATAAAATGAAACAGAGAAACTCATATTCTGCAATGATGCTTTTAAGTGGTGATGCAGATGCATTAATATCAGGATATTCTAGAAGCTATCCAGTAACAGTAAAACCAATGTTAGAAGTAATAGGGAAAATGCCAGGAGTTAACAAAGTAGCAACTACTAACTTAATGATTACTAATAAAGGACCTTTATTTTTATCAGATACTTCTATAAATATTGATCCAAGTGCTAAGGATTTGGCTATTATAGCTAAAATGACAGCAGAAACTGTAAGAATGTTTGGAATGGAGCCGAATATAGCCATGTTATCATATTCTAATTTTGGATCATCCAATCATGCTATGGCTTTAAAAGTTAATCAAGCTGTAAAGTTTTTACATAGAAATTTTCCAGATCTAAATGTAGATGGTGAAGTACAATCTGATTTTGCTTTAAACAAGGAAATGTTTAAAGATAAATTTTCATACTCTAAACTTGCAGGAAAAAATGTTAATACATTAATATTCCCAAATTTAGATTCAGCTAACACTAATTATAAAGTAATTAAAGAATTAGATGAAGCACTTTCTATAGGTCCAATCATGATGGGAATGTCTAAGGCGGTTCACGTAGTACAATTAGGAGCTAGTGTAGAAGAGATGGTAAATATGTCAGCAGTAGCTGTGGTAGACGCTCAAAAGAAAGCTAAATTTAAAGAATGATAACTCAATTAAAAGGTAGAATGGTTGAAAAATCACCAACTGAGGTTGTGATTGATTGCAATGGAGTTGGATATTTAGTTAATATATCTTTAAATACATTTTCCAAATTAACAGATTCGGAAAGTATTAGTCTATTTACCCATCTTCAGGTCAAAGAAGATTCGCATACTTTATTTGGGTTTTTTGAAAAAACAGAGAGAAACTTATTTAGGCAATTGATATCCGTTTCAGGAATAGGGGCAAGTACTGCCAGAACTATGCTGTCCTCTTTAAGTCCTAACGAAATTCAGAGCGCAATAATTTCAGGGAATGTTTCTACTATTCAATCTGTCAAAGGAATTGGATTGAAGACAGCCCAGAGAGTTATTATAGACTTAAAAGACAAAGTAAGTTTAATTTCAGAAAATGATCAATTTATAGGAAATTTTAACAATACAAATCAAGATGAAGCGTTATCAGCATTAGAAGTACTAGGATATAGTAGAAAACAAACTAGTAGGGTAATTGAAATGCTTCTTAATAATTCTCCTGATTTAACAGTGGAGGAATTGATTAAAGCTGCATTAAAAAAAATGTAAAGTATTGATTAAGGTTTCTTTTAAAAGAAAAATGGTTTTATTATCATTTTTCTTAGTCACATTATATAATCATAATCTATTAGGTCAAAAGATAATTAATCTAGACACAATAGGTAATACTGTTTATTTAGGAAAATTTAAACTTAAACCTCCTTCCTTCTTTATCTCTAAGTATACATACGACCCTTTAATTGATAAATATATCTATACAACTAAGGCAGGAGAAATTGATGTGGGAATACCTTTGTTACTAAGCCCAAGTGAGTATAGGAAGTTAATAAGAGATAATAATATTAAAAATTATTTTCAGGAAAAGTTAAAATTGCTTGAAGATGAAAATTCAGATGAATCTAAAAAACTTAAAAATTTGCTTCCAGATTTATATATAAATTCTAATTTTTTTGAAACAATTTTTGGAGGAGATGAAATAGAGCTTACACCACAAGGATCTATATCAATGGATATTGGCGCTAGATATCAAAAAAGAGACAATCCTTCCCTATCTACTAGAAATCAAAGCAATATTAGTCTTGATTTTAATCAGTCTATTAGTTTAAGCATGAATGGCAAAATTGGTGAGAGGCTAACTATATCATCTAATTATGATACTCAATCCACTTTTGATTTTCAGAATCTTTTAAAATTGGATTATTCTCCAACAGAGGATGATATTATACAAAAAATTGAGCTCGGTAATGTAAATATGCCTTTGAGTGGATCTTTAATTTCTGGAGCCCAAAGTTTATTTGGTTTTAAAACTGAATTAAAATTTGGGAATACTAAAGTTACTACCGTTTTATCTGAACAAAGGTCTCAATCTCAAACTGTTATGGCAAAAGGAGATGGAAGTTTTGAGGAATTTTTAATTTCTCCATTAGACTATGATGAAAATAGGCATTTCTTTTTAGGTCAATACTTTAGAGATAAATATGATAAAACTCTTAAAACAAATCCATATTTAAATACACAAGTTAATATAACAAGAGTTGAAGTATGGGTAACAAATAGAGTTAATCAAACACAGAATGTTAGAAATATATTAGCCTTACAGGATTTGGCAGAATCTGATCCTACAAAAACAAAAATTGATGATTTTCTTCCTAGTTTTATAACAAAACCTGGCAATAATGTTTATCCTGATAATTCAGTAAATAAATTTGATCCTTCTACTATTGGTACAGGATTATTAAATTCAGAAATTAGAAAAATTTCTTCAGTAAAAAAGGGATTTGGTACCATTTCAAATTTAGTAAGTGAAGGAAATGATTATTCAGTTTTAGAAAATGCAAGAAAATTAGAATCAAATGAATATAAACTTCATCAGAAATTAGGGTACATATCTTTGAATCAGCCTCTTAATAATGATGAAATTCTAGCAGTAGCATATCAATATACAGTTGGGGGTCAGGTTTTCCAAGTTGGAGAATTTGCAAATGATGGAATTGATGCTACTAATCTATATCAAGAGAATAATCAAACTCAAATATCAAATAACAGTTTAATTGTTAAAATGCTAAAGAGTAGTTTAACAAATATAAATCAGCCAGTATGGGATTTGATGATGAAAAACATTTATTCAATTGGTTCTTATCAAATCAATAAAGATGATTTTAAACTGAACATCTTTTATTCCAACCCATCCCCATTAAATTATATTGAACCTATAGATTCATCCATTTGGCCATCATCAATTGAAGGTAAAACTTTATTATCTGTATTTAATTTTGATAATTTAAATATGAATAATGATATCCAAAATGGAGGAGATGGTTTTTTTGATTTTGTGCCGGATATAACCATTGATCCTAATAACGGTTTAATAATTTTTACGTCTGTTGAGCCTTTTGGAGAATTCCTTTTTAATAAACTAAAAAATGTAAATTCAAATATTGAAAATTATAACAATTATGATTCCTATAATGTAAATCAAAAAAAATATGTTTATCAGGAGATTTATAGTTTGTCTAAAACTGGAGCAGAGGAAAAAATAGAAAAAAACAAGTTTCAATTAAAAGGATCATATAAAACTTCAGGAGATTCTGGAGGAATAGCTATAGGACAATTCAATGTTCCCAGAGGATCAGTGAAAGTTACAGCAGGAGGCAGATTGCTCCAGGAAGGAATTGATTATACAGTTAATTACCAAGCAGGAAGGGTTATGATTTTAGATGAGACATTGAAAAGCTCTAATATACCAATTGAAATATCTACTGAAAGTAATTCATTTTTTGCTCAACAAAAGAAAAGGTTTTCAGGAATTAATGTTGAACATAAATTTAATGATAATTTTATTTTAGGAGGATCGTTAATGAATTTAAGCGAAAGGTCAATAAGTCAAAAAGCAAATTATGGAGTTGAACCTGTTAATAATACAATGATTGGATTTAACGGAATTTTTTCAACTGAAGTCCCTTTTTTAACAAGAATAGCAAATAAATTGCCAAATGTAAGAACAAGAACGCCCTCAATAATTTCTTTAAAGGGTGAGGTGGCTTATTTACATGCTGGAAAACCAAAAAATTCAGGATATGAAAATAGCGCTACTGTGTATGTTGATGATTTTGAAGGTGCAGAAACAAACATAGACTTAAGAGACACTTTTTCTTGGAACCTTTCTAGCGTTCCTCAAAATGTTAAGGGCTCAGAGTTTGAAATTGATGACTTAAGATTAGGTTATCATAGAGCTAAATTGGCATGGTACAATATTGATCCGATTTTTTATATGAGACAAAGGCCCTCAGAAATTGATGACAATGAATTATCTAAAAATGAAACAAGAAGAATTTTTATTGATGAAATTTTTCCACAACAAGACTTAATTGAAGGACAATCTAGAATTCAAAATACTTTTGATTTAAATTATATTCCAAATGAAAAGGGCCCTTATAACAACAATAAAAATGACCTTTTTGTTCAAGATTTAACAAAGAATTGGGCAGGAATAACTAGAAAAATTAATTCTACAAATTTTGAGAAATCTAATGTGGAGTTTATTCAATTTTGGCTATTAGATACATTTGAAGAGAATTCTTCTAATGATAATGATTTAGGCACTTTAGTTTTTAATTTAGGAAGTATATCTGAGGATATTTTAAAAGATGGGAATAAATTATATGAGAATGGTCTTCCAACACAAAATTCGCAACAAATAATTAATAACTCAAATTGGGGGATTTCTCCAGCCACACAATCGCTAGTGTATTCTTTTGATTCAGATGCAAACAATAGATTAGTTCAGGATTTGGGTTATGATGGCTTAAATGACCAAGATGAGCTAAACAAATATTTTAATGGACCAAAGAATGATCCTGCAGGAGACAACTATGAATATTATTTAAGTGCTCAAGGAGGAATATTGAATAGATATAAAAATTATAATGGGACACAAGGTAATTCACCTATTGCATCTTCTAGTAATAACAGAGGATCAACAACTGTTCCTGATACAGAAGACGTAAACCAAGACAATACCATGAATACTATAGACAGTTATTTTGAATATAAAATACCTATTAAAAAAAACATGGATGTTGGAAACCATCCTTTTATTAGCGATATAAGGAATGATGTCAAAGTAGAACTTCCAAATGGAAAAACAAAAATTACCAGATGGATTCAATTTAAGGTGCCTGTATTTAAACAGTTTTATAAAAGCAGTAAGTATAGTCCTTATTTCAATGCAGTCAATGGGATAGACAATTTACGGTCTATTCGTTTTATGAGAATTGTTTTAAAAGATTTTTCCAGTCCTATTACATTCAGATTTGGAACTTTAGATTTGGTTAGAACAGATTGGAAAAGATATTCGAAAAATTTAAATAAAGAGAATATAACTTACCCTGACACATCTTTTGATGTTGGATCGGTAAATATTTTAGAAAACGAAAATAGAGTCCCTATTAATTATATACTGCCACCTGGTGTTCAAAGAGAAGAAATAAATTCTAATAGTTCAATTATTAGACAGAATGAACAGTCTATGTCAATAAAAGTTACTGATCTTCACCCAAAAGACTCAAGGGCAGTTTATAAAAACTTAGATTTTGACATGAGGCAATACAAGAGTTTAAAAATGTTTATACATGCAGAATCTATTGAGGGGAGTCCATTATTGCCTGGTGAAGGTGCTTCAGAAGATTTTGATAAAAGGCTAGTAGGGTTTATTCGTCTTGGCTCAGATTTCACAGACAATTATTATCAGATTGAAGTCCCATTAAAACCAACAGCATTTAGTCAGGGATCTTCTAACAGGTTTAGTGCTGAACAAGTTTGGGAGCCAGAATCAAACTCTATTGATTTTTCACTTGAAACATTAACTAAAATAAAAGCTTTAACGATATCTAATAGTTCTAACCTATCGGAAGTTTTATATTTTAATGAAGAGCTTGAAATTATTGATGAATTTGCGGCAATTTCTGGTTTACCGGGTGAAAAAAAATATAAGTTTGCTATTAAGGGAAACCCTACAATTGGAGGAATAAAAACTTTAATGATTGGAGTAAAAAACCCATCTACACAAACAGGTGATAATCTTTCAGGAGAAGTTTGGTTTAATGAATTAAGATTATCAGAAATTGATGGCAAAGGAGGCTGGGCTGCTATAGGGTCTTTAGATGCTAACATTGCAGATGTAGCAAAATTTTCTATTTCTGGAAAGATGTCAACTATTGGATTTGGATCAATTGATAAAACGCCAAATGAAAGAAGTAGAGAAGAATTTAAGCAGTATGGCTTTGTTGGAAGTGCCAATTTTGGTAAATTTTTACCTGAGAAATGGGGAATACAAATTCCTTTAGCATATAGCATAAATCAACAAGTCACAACTCCTGAGTATGATCCGTTTTATCAGGATATTAAACTAAATGATCGACTAGATTCTGCTCAAAGAAAAAGTCAAAGAGATTCTATTAGAGAGCAAGCAATTTCATTTAAACAAACTAAAAATATTAGTTTGATCGGATTGAAAAAAAACAGATCAGAGGGACAAAAAGAGAGAATTTATGATATTGAAAATTTTGATTTTTCTTACAGTTATAATCAAGAACAAGAGCATGATTATGAAATTGAAAATCTAACTAGAAAAACGGTAAGAGCAGGAGTTCAATATAATTTTAATTTTAACCCCTTTGTTATCTCTCCTTTTAAATCAATTGCTTTTATAAGTGAAAATAAATATTTGAAATGGCTTAGTGAATTTAATATTAATCCTTTGTTATCTAGTATTTCATTTAGTTCAAATATAAATAGAACCTTTAATAGTCAACGTTTTAGAGATGTTTATATTGAGGGTGCAGATTCTTCAAAACAAATTGCTTTGCCTGACATTCAACAAAGAAACTTTCTTTTTGATTGGGACTTAAACCTAAGTCAAAATTTAACTAATTCATTAAGATTAGATTTTTCAGCATCTAATAATAGTATTGTAAAAAATTATTATAAAAATGATTCGGAAGGCAATATTGTTGTAAATAAGGAATTGGAAATTTGGGATGGATTTTGGAATACTGGAGAAACTAATTCTCATAATCAATCATTTGGACTGAGTTATGATTTGCCTTTTAAACTGTTCCCTTTTATAGATTTTATTTCGAGCAATTATAATTATTCTGGAGATTTTAACTGGGAAAGAGGCTCTGATGCTATGGCTCAAGTTGAAGATGAATTAGGTAATATTTTAGGCAGGGTTAATACTATTCAAAATGCAAATACGCATTCAATGAATGCGTCTTTTAATATGTCAAAGTTTTATAGAAATATTGGATTAGAAAAAAAGAAAAAACCTAAAAAAACAAAGGATAAAATTATAAATTCATTTATTAGTTTAGCAACAGGCCTATCAAGATTGAAGCTAAATTATTCAGAAAATAATGGTCAAGTTTTACCTGGCTATACTCAATCTTTAGGTTTCCTTGGAACGTCAAGACCTTCATTAGCTTTTGTTTTTGGAAGTCAATCAGACATTAGATATGAAGCTGCTAAAAATGGATGGCTAACAAATTTTCCAAGTTTTAATGAACAATATACACAAGTACATAATACTAAGTTTGATTTGGTTGCTGAAATAAGCTGGATTGAAGATTTTAAAATTGACATTAATGCTAATAGAGTTTATTCCGAAAATTTTTCAGAGAATTATCAAGTAATAAATAATCAATATAATGCGCTTAATCCAAATACTTCAGGGAACTTTGCTATTTCAACTATTTTAATTAATACTGCCTTTAATAGTAGTGATCAATATAACTCAAAAACTTTTGAGACATTTCAAAAAAACAGACTAATAATTGCAAATAGACTAGCATCTATTAATGGAAATTCTAGTGGAGTTGATGAATTTGGTTTCCCTCAAGGATATGGGAAAAACAATCAATCTGTTTTAATTCCATCATTTATTTCAGCATATTCTGGTAAAGACCCTAATAGCATTCCTTTAAGTGCAATTAGAAATGCACCACTTCCTAATTGGTCTATACAATACACAGGATTAATTAATCTTGATTTCTTTAAAGAAAGGTTCAAAAGATTTAGTATAGGGCATGCTTATAGATCAAGCTACACTTTAAATAATTTTAAATCAAATCTAGAATTTGATTCATCTAATAATCAATTGACTGATGTTTCAGGAAATTTTTTAAATGAAATTCTATATTCTAATGTAAATCTTGTGGAACAATTCAATCCTTTATTGAAAGTAGATATGGAACTAAAAAATTCAATAAGAGTTATTATGGAATTGAAAAAAGATAGAGCTCTTTCGCTAAGTTTAGATAATAATTTATTAACTGAAACAGCTGGAATGGATTATTCGATTGGATTTGGATATAGAATAAAAGATTTAAAATTTAGAAGTAATTATGGCGGTAGGCAAACTATTTCAAAAGGAGACTTAAATATAAAAGCGGATGTAAGTTTACGTGATAATATTACTATTATTAGAAACTTGGATATTATTGATAATAAAGTTACTGCCGGCCAAACAATATGGTCTATTAAATTTTCTGCTGATTATGCTTTAAGCAAAAGTTTTAATGCTGTATTTTTTTATGATCATTTGTTTTCCAAATTTGCTATTTCAACAGCATTTCCACAAACTACTATAAGATCAGGAATGACATTAAGATATAATTTTGGTGAATAAATTTGTTATGAAAAAATAGTATTAAAACTTACATTTGCCAAAATAAAAATTAAGAAATGGAAATTAGATCTGAATTAAAATATACCAAAGACCATGAATGGGTTGAAGTTGAAGGTAATCAAGCTAGAGTTGGAATCACTGACTATGCACAAGGAGAATTGGGAGACATTGTTTATGTAGAAATTGAAACACTTGATGAAAGCTTAGAGAAAGAAGAAGTCTTTGGGTCAGTAGAGGCTGTAAAAACTGTTTCAGATTTATTTTTGCCAGTTTCTGGAAAGGTAATAGAGATTAATCAAAACCTTGAAGATAGTCCTGAATTAATTAATGAAGATCCTTATGAAAAAGGATGGATTATTCGTATGGAAATAGAAAATCCAGAAGAATTAAAAGACCTTTTAGATTCAGAGTCCTATAAAAAATTAATTGGAAGATAGTTGTGTTTAAAAAAATCACAATATTCTACACAGCACTAATTATTTGTGTTTCTTTAATACCAATCCCAAAGCTTCCATTTCCTGAATTTAGCTTATCTGATAAATCTCTTCATTTGATTGCTTATTTTATTATGTCTTCTATGTGGTTACGTTTAGGGTTTTTTGAGTCTAATAAAATTAAATGGAGTTATTTTTTTCTTGTTTTGTCTACTGCATTAATTACTGAAATATTGCAGGGAGTTTTACCCATTGGGAGATATTTTGAGTTAGCTGATATGGCTGCAAATTGTATTGGAATTTTATTAGGATTGATTATTAGTTACATTTATATTATTAAAAATAAAGAGACATAGCTTTCATTTTAAAAAAAAAAAATTATTTTAGCTTAAGAATAAAATAAATCTATGCAACGTAAAAAGAATCCTCAGGCAGATTTAAGAAAATATAGCAGTTTGATGTTTGCTGTAGGATTATGTCTAGTCCTGTTAATTTCATGGCAAGCAATTG
This sequence comes from uncultured Flavobacteriaceae bacterium, assembly GCA_964433845.1. Taxonomy (GTDB): domain Bacteria; phylum Bacteroidota; class Bacteroidia; order Flavobacteriales; family Flavobacteriaceae; genus MAG-121220-bin8. The sequence goes on along the minus strand of CAYSTA010000027.1, from coordinate 7,517 downwards.
AGTTTAAAAGTTATGAGAGACAATATGATTTAGAATCTTTAAATGTCGATGATGATGATGATGAAGAGATTCCAATTACTGAGCAAATTAAGACACCACCACCACCACCACCACCACCAGCTCCTGAAATTATAGAAATAGTGGAAGATGAAGAAGAGATAGAGGAGACTATAATTGAATCGACTGAAACCGATCAGGAAGAAGTGGTAGAGGAAGTTGAAGTTTTGGAGGAAGAGATGGATATGGATATACCTTTTGCAATTATTGAAGATGTGCCATTATTTCCTGGATGCGAAAGAGTTCCTAAATCTCAAAGAAGACAATGTTTTCAAGAAAAGATACAAAAGCATATTAATAAAAACTTTAGATATCCTGAAATAGCTCAAGAGATGGGTATTCAAGGTAGAGTTTTTGTTCAATTCATGATTGGAGTAGATGGAACCATAAGCGGGATTAGAACTAGAGGGCCAGATAAAAATTTAGAAAAAGAAGCTAGTAGAATTATCAGTAAACTTCCCAGAATGACTCCTGGAAGACAAAGAGGAAGGCCCGTTAGAGTTCCTTTTAGCATTCCTATTACCTTTAGACTACAGTAGAAGTTTTTTAAAGAGTTAAATATCAATCAAATAATTGTTTACTTTAATATTCTGTTTTAAATTTGTGCCCTACTAAATTTATGGCTACTAGTTTATACAAATCACAGTCAAAATCAACAGATAATGTTATTAAGAAAGGCTTAAAAGTCTTTTTGGAATTAACTAAAGCTAGGTTAGCTATTAGTGTAGTTTTTTCTTCTTTAGTAGGATACTTAATAGCTTTAGATAATTACGATATTTCCATTATTATTCTACTTTTATTAGGAGGATATTGTATGGTTGGAGCTTCTAATTCTTTTAATCAAATAATTGAAAGAGATTTAGATGCATTGATGGACAGAACTAAAAACAGGCCTATCCCATCAGGAAGGGTTTCCGTATCATCAGCATTTATTTTATCAGTTATTTTAACGTTAATTGGAATAGTTGTTTTATATAGAATAAATGCTAAAACTGCTCTTTTTGGAGCGATCTCTATTTTTATATATACCTGCATGTATACGCCTTTAAAAACTAAAACACCACTTTCAGTTTTTGTTGGAGCTTTTCCAGGTGCAATTCCATTTATGCTTGGTTGGGTTGCTGCTACAAATAATTTTGGTATTGAAGCAGGAACATTATTTGCAATTCAGTTTTTTTGGCAATTCCCCCATTTTTGGGCACTAGGATGGATGCTTCATGATGATTATAAGAAAGCAGGAATAAATATGTTGCCAACAAAAAAGAAAGATAAAGCCACTGCCCTTCAAACTATACTTTATACCATATGGATGATAATGATTTCTTTATTGCCTTTAAGTGGCTTAACTGGAGATCTTCATCTTTCCATATTTTCTGCTTTTTTAATTGGATTAATTGGATTGTCAATGCTTTATTATTCAATTAACCTTTATAATGTAATGTCAACTGATGCTGCAAAAAAATTGTTTAGAGCTAGTGTGGTTTGTTTGACTTTGGTTCAGTTAGTTTATGTAATTGATAAGATATATATATGGAATTAAGTCAAGATGAACTTCGTTTAAAAACTATAAAAGCAAAAAAAATGATGCTTTTATTTTCAATGTTAAGTATAGCAATGACTTTTGCTGGTCTCACAAGCGCTTATATTGTTAGTAAATCAAGACCAGACTGGTTAAAAGAATTTGAATTGCCTATGGCTTTTACTATAAGCACAATTGTAATATTATTAAGTAGTATTTCTATTGGGATTGCAAAAAAAAATGTAAAAAAGAACAATGTTTCTAATACTTCTCTTTGGCTTTTAATAACTTTTGGTTTAGGAATAATTTTTATAGTTTCTCAGTTTTCTGGCTTTAGAGAATTGATTTCTCAAGGATATTTTTTTACAGGAGCTCAAAGCACTATAACAACTTCTTTTTTATATGTGCTTACAGTTCTTCATCTAATACATTTATTTGCAGGGATAATTGTATTAATTGTTGTTATGTTTAATAATTATAAGAATAAATATAAAATTCAAAAATTAGGTTTTGAATTGGCTGTAACTTTTTGGCATTTTCTAGGAGTTTTATGGGTCTATTTATTTGTGTTTTTATATTTCTTTAGATAGTAAAAATATGTAACTTTGCAACTTTAAATTTAATAGGTAAATGAGCTCAACAATTTCAAAAACAATAGAACAAGAAGATTTATGGGGAGGTGGCAATAGACCCTTTAAAGCTAGCTATGGAAAATTAATGATGTGGTTTTTTATAGTTTCAGATGCCTTAACTTTTACTGGATTTCTTGTTGCTTATGGATTTTCTAGATTTAAGAACTTAGATTCCTGGCCAATAGCTGATGAAGTTTTTACTCATTTTCCTTTCTTACACGGGGTTGATGCCCCAATGTATTATGTTGCATTAATGACATTTATTTTAATTTTTTCTTCTGTAACAATGGTGCTGGCTGTTGATGCAGGACATCATATGCAAAAAGGAAAAGTTACTTTTTATATGTTACTTACTATAATTGGAGGAGCAGTATTTGTTGGGTCTCAGGCTTGGGAATGGAGTAATTTTATTAGAGGAGAATATGGAGCTGTTGAAACAACAGGAGGTCAAATATTTCAGTTTGTAAATGAAAAAACTGATAAAAGAGTTGCTTTAAAGGATTTTGCCATAAGTGGCCCTAGTGATAGATTGCAGCATGAAAAATATGATGGACTCTGGTTCTCAAATGAATCAACTTTACCATCTTATACCGTTGATGAAGTAATAAGTGGATTCAATTCTAATTCTAATTTAATAATCAAGACAGAAAAAATTGATGAAAAAGGACATAAAATAAAATTAAGTAGAGAAGAATCATTACAAAAAATTACTCAGGCAAAAAATGTTGTCGAGGGAGCAAATTTGGTTCGTAATGAATATGGAAATCGATTATTTGCAGATTTTTTCTTTTTTATTACTGGATTTCATGGTTTTCATGTGTTTTCTGGCGTAATAATTAATATTATAATTTTCTTTAATGTTCTTATTGGAACTTATGAAAGAAGAGGACATTATGAAATGGTTGAAAAAGTAGGATTATATTGGCATTTTGTTGATTTAGTTTGGGTTTTTGTTTTTACATTCTTTTATCTAGTATAAAATTTATAAATGGGAGATAGCACACATAAATTAGAAATTTTTAGAGGACTTTTAAAATTCAAGTCTAATCAACAAAAAATATGGGCAGTACTTCTTTTCTTGTCTGTTGTTACAGTTATTGAAGTTGCATTAGGAATTACTAAACCAGAGATATTAATGAATACATTTTTATCTGCAAAAATCATTAATTGGATTTTTATTATTCTTACGTTAGTAAAAGCTTATTATATAGCTTGGGATTTTATGCATCTAAGAGATGAAAAAAGTAGCTTACAAGCTTCTATAGTTATCACCCTTCTTTTTTTAATTGCATATCTAGCCTTTATTTTACTTGTTGAAGGAAATTATATTTATGATGTAATATATGAGGGATTTGTTAGTTGGAATTTCTAAATACACTAAATAGTTTTCTTTTATGAGAAAGTATTTTGTACTTACAATCCTGTTTGTTTTACCTTTAGTTGTTTATCTTTTTTTTGCTTCGGGTATAAACAATTTTGCGAAACTACCAGTTCTTACAACTAAACTTAAGGACATCTCTGCTATTTCTGAAATTAGCCTAAAAGATAAAATTACAATTCTAGGTTTTTTTGGAAAAAATGTTCAGGACAGATATGGAGATGCAGGAAACCTAAATCAAGAGATTTATAAAAGATTTAATGAATTTAGAGATTTTCAATTTGTAATGGTTCAGCCCCATGGAACAGAAAATTTAACAAAAGATCTGTTAAATGAGTTAAATAGAGTAACTAAAACAGATTTTAAAAACTGGAAATTTATATCACTAGATGATAAAGATATTATAGATCTTTTTAATAGTTTAAATACCGATCTTAAATTAGATTCGTATTTAGGAACTTCTTATGTGTTTATCATTGATCGAGATGGGAATTTAAGAGGAAGAGATGATAACGAAGGAATTAAGTTTGGATATGACTCTAGGTTTGTTGCTGATATAAACAACAATATGGTGGATGATGTAAAAGTTATACTTGCTGAATATAGAATGGCTCTTAAGAAAAACGATATTTATAAAGACAAGCTTTAAATGAAAAAACACTCATACATAGGAGTTTCTTTTATAGTGTTGATTTTTGGCATACTATTTTTCCCCAAAATAATGGACAGAATAGATGGTAATAGTATGAATAATGACACAAGGTTAAACAATTCGAAAGAGTTAAGTTTTATAAAAATGAACAATGAAAAAAAGAAGGTTCCAGATTTTGTTTTTTTAAATCAGGACAGTCTTTTTATTGGAAATGAAGATTTTTTAGGTAAGGTTTTTGTCGTAGAGTTTTTCTTTACTTCATGCCCTTCTATTTGTATAGAAATGAACAAGAACATGAAGATATTGGATAAGGAGTTTGGAGAAAGAGAAGATTTTGGAATAGCTTCATTTACTATTGACCCAAAACATGATACACCTAAAGTATTAAAAGAATATGCTGAATTATTAGAAATCAAATCTAAAAACTGGCATTTTTTAACTGGAAATATTTCAGACATCTATGATCTTTCAAATTCTGGATTTAATATTTTTTCATCTATAAATCCAGATGTTGCAGGTGGTTTTGAGCATCAGGGCTTTTTTGCTTTAATTGACCAGAACGGCTATATTCGTTCCCGAGATAATGGGATGGGCTCTCCAATAGTTTATTATTTGGGAATTGAGGATGAAAATTCAGACAATCAAGGTATAGATATGATAAAAGAAGACATTTTAAAATTGTTAAATAATGAATGATAATAAATCCAAAATTTACAACCGTTTAATTATAGTGGTTTCTATTGCTATTCCAATTGTTGTAGCTGTTTTGTTTACTGTTAAAATTCCTAATGCAACTCCTCTTAATTTTCTCCCTCCAATTTACGCAACTATAAATGCTATTACTGCTGTGTTATTGATTTTTGCATTAAGGGCTATAAAATCAGGGAAAAGGTTATTGCATGAAAGAATGATGAAAGTATGTATAGGGCTATCATTGGTTTTTTTAGTAATGTATATTGCTTATCACATGACTTCAGATCCCACACCATATGGAGGAGAAGGATTAATAGCGTATGTTTATTATTTTATACTGATTTCTCATATAATTTTATCCATTGTTTTAATCCCAATGGTTTTAACTAGTTATGTTAGAGCTGTTCAGAGACAGTTTGACCCACATAAAAAAATAGCAAAAATTACTTTTCCAGTTTGGCTTTATGTAACTATTACTGGAGTTATTGTTTATTTAATGATTTCACCTTATTACTAATGAGTTTTTTATACATATATAGTTTGCAGTGTGCCATGTGTAGGGCTGTTTTAGAGTCTGGAGCAGATCAAAAAGCAGCAGAAGGCCTTAATGATGGTATAGTATATTTAATGATAATCCCCTATATACTAGGATTTTTAACTCTTATTTTTCTGTACTACAGATTTTTTAAAAGGTAGTTTTTTATTAAAATCTTTTTTATATATTTGCTACTTTGTATAACAAAGTACTATGTATAATTAAAAAATTAATAAAAATGAAAAAAACTTTACTAATGTTATTGCTTATTTCTTTTACAATAACTTCATGTGGATTGGATGTAAAACCGAATGTTTCAATTACAAATGACATCAACTTAACCATAGATGGTGAAAATGTAGATGGAATTGAAGGAGAGTGGATTATTACAAGTGAGGAAAAAGAAGAAAAAGGAAAGCATATAATTATTGTCACAATTGAAAAAAACGAGCTAGAATAAAACTATTTTAAAATTGAGTACAGAAAATTTTAAAATACAAATAAGAAAAGGTCTTTTGGAATTTTGCATTTTGCAAATCATTTCCAGAGAGGAGGTTTATACATCAGATATTATAGAGGAACTAACAAATTCTAAAATAATTGTAGTGGAAGGAACAGTATACCCCCTCTTAAATAGGCTTAAAAAATTTGGTTACATTCAACATGTTTGGAGAGAATCAAGTCAAGGGCCTCCAAGAAAATATTACTCAATTACATATGAAGGAACACTACATATAAAAGAATTATTAGTTTCATGGAAGGAGATTGATGCATCAGTAAAAAAATTATTAAAATCAAATAAATAAAATGAAAAAAACCTGTACAGTCAACATAGCAAATACAATCTTTAATATTGATGAAGATGCCTATGATATACTAAAGGCATATTTAGATTCGGTAAAAAAATATTTTCATAAAATTGATGATCAAAACGAAATTATTAATGATTTTGAATTAAGAATTGCAGAAAATTTTCTAACGAAAATTAAGAATAAAAATGTAATTGATTTAAATGACGTAAAAAACATGATTAAAATCATGGGAACTTTAGAAGATTTTGAAGAAATTTCTGATAATGATAAGAATGAAGAGGAGCAAGATAATCAGCAAAAAGATAATGGAAAATTATACAGAGATTCTAGTAATCGGATAATAGCTGGTGTTTGTTCAGGGATTGCTCAATACTTTAAAATTGATCCAATAATTGTAAGGGTTATATTTTTCATTGCGGCTCCATTACAGATAATTGTTTACTTAATATTATGGTTTGGAATTCCATCAAAAGATTTTGATCCTAATTTAAGAAAAATACTTTTTAGAGATAAAGAGAATGGTATAATTGGTGGAGTAGCTAAGGGACTTTCTAATTATCTTAAGATGGATGTTAATTTGATTAGAGTATTTTTCTTTGGAAGTTTGTTTTTTGGAGGTGCTGGGTTATTATTTTACCTGTTATTATGGTTTTTTACTAAAGAAGCTAAAACAATAGGTCAAAAAATGAATATGTCCGGTTTTAATGTTAATTTATCTAACATAGAAGATTTTATTAAAAAAAAAACAAAAAATCTAAATAGTCCAGAAAGTACTTTAACTAAGATTTTTTTATTTCCTTTTAGACTTTTAGCTCCTTTAATTAATGCGGTTTGGAATATTGGAGTTTTTATTTTTAAAACAATATTTTTTATAATTATTACAACAATTGTTGTAACATGCGGTATACTATTATTAATACTTTTGTCGAATTTATATAATGAGATAAGTGCTGATCAGGCCCCTGTTTTCTATGAGTTTTTAAACGCAATCCCCGATTATTTTATTATAACTACAAGTTGGAGTCTAGTTTTTACAATAGTAATCTCTTTTTTAATAGCTGTTTATGTATTATTTAATAAAAAATCTAACCCCTATATATTTATGCTATTGGTTTTTTTATGGATTGGTTTTTTAACATTTAATACTTTATCGATACCTGCTGTAATTATTCAAATGCAAAATTTAGATATTTTGCCAGATTGGATAACGGGTTTTGAGTATAATTCATTTTATTATAA
>CAYSTA010000026.1:10778-22685 GCA_964433845.1 uncultured Flavobacteriaceae bacterium | reverse complement strand
ACAGGTGGAGAGGAGCAGATCCAGACAAATTTATTTCGCTATTAAATGAAGAAAATCCGTTTACGATTTCCAAAAAGATTAAAAATTTGCCAAAAAATTATAGAAGCTGCAATGAAGTCATTTTGTTTAATAACAAATTTTTTGAATATGTATCAAAACAGCTTGAATTCAAAGAAAACGCAAAAATTTATTCCTCGGCCGTCAAACAAGAATTAAACAGCAAAAAGGGGGGGCATGTTTCCGTTGAATTTATTAAAAATTCAGGAGACAAAAGTTTTAACGAACGACGTTTTTTAATTAAAATATTAAAAACAATTAGCGAGAATATTACAAGAGGATTTTTGTATCTAGATCAGTGCGTTTTAGTTAGAAACAAGAAGCAGCAAATGTTAGTAGAGGCCTTTTTAATTAAACAAAAAATTCCTGTAGTTTCATCAGAATCACTATTGTTAAAAAACTCTTCTGTCGTTAATGTATTAATAGAGCTGATAAGGCTCAGAACAGACCAAAACAATCTAAAATCTAGAAAGACGATTATAAAATATTTCATACAAAAGAAAGCGCCTAAAGATTTTTTTAAATTTTTTGAAAAATCTTTAAGCTTAAGTATTGAAGAGTTCTTCAATTGTTTTTTACAAGCTTCATACCGAGAGTTTATTCAAACGCCGACATATAATGCAATATCTAAAGTAAATAGAAGCTTACAGCTAGACGAGGCAGAAGATTCATATGTTCATTTTTTTATGGAAGAGCTCTTTGCTTTTTTCTTGTCAGGAGACAAAAAAGAAGAAGACTTTTTGTTGTTTTGGGAGGCAAACAAAGAAAAACTAGGAGTTGTTATATGTGAAGAAAATGACGCCGTTCAGGTTTTGACAATACATAAAGCGAAAGGTCTTGAATTCCCAATAGTTATATACCCTTTTGCAGATTCAAAATCCCATATTTCAAATAGTCAAAAAGTATGGCTTCCTTGTAACACGAATAAACAAAACAACGACCTTTTAGTATCTTTTAGTGAGTCTATAGAAAACGCAGGAACAGAAGGGAAAAAGGCTTATAGAAGAATAAAAAAAGAAGAAGAGCTAGACAACATGAATGTTCTTTATGTGGCTCTTACTAGAGCAATAAACGAGATGTATATCATTTCTACTTTTCCTGAGAAGACCTTAAACAATTCACACAACGAAATCTTAAAACGGTTTATACTGGATTGTGGAAAATGGGAAGACAAAAAGAGAGAATATTCTTGGGGAGAAAGAGCAAAAAGAAACATAAAGAGAAAATTAAAAAAGAGCAATAAAGCAAAAGCAAAGTTAAGTCTCACGCCCAAAATAGACATTCCAAAGTTTTATAACCCTTTTGAAAACAACGAAACTCTCTTTGGGAAAAGCTTTCACGAACTAATGTCGAAAATTGAATATTCTTTTCAGCTAGAAAAGGAAGTAAAGGGTTTTGTGAAAAACAACAACATTAATAGAAAAGAACAGCAAGAAATAATAGAATTGGCAAAAAAAGTGGTAGCCCATAAGAATTTAGAGGAGTATTTTTCTAAGAAATATGATGTAATTTGTGAAAAGGAAATTATTAATGAAAAAAAAGAAATAATAGTCCCAGACAGAATAGTTATATCAAAAAAACAGAAACATACAATTATTGACTATAAAACAGGAGAAAAAAGGCCATCAGATGTCGCTCAAATAAAGAAATATGAAGATGCGCTGAAAAATATGGGTCTCAAAACAGGGAGGCCTATACTTGTTTATGTGAGGCCTTTAATAGAGGTAGTAGAGGTATAATCCTACAAAACCTGACCTTCAGGGGAATTATATTCAGTAAATTCATTAAGTTTGCAGTTAAGGAATTTTTTAAAAATTATAATAATGAAAAAATTAGGAAAATTAATTTTAGTTTTTACTGTGCTATTTTACATTAATTCTATAGCAGCACAAGACAAGAACAATCAATGGGCGATTAGCTTTGGAAACAACGCGATTGATTTCCATCCCGTTGGAACTGATTCGTCAGACAACGCTACAGGACATTGGTTTAGCGAATATTTTAATATTCATGAAAACTGGAATACCCAAACAGCACTTAACAGCGTTAGCCTTTCTAGATATGGAAACGAAAAATTTAATTTTGGAATAAGAGGATCTTTGAATCAAATCACCAGACTTGGAGACGAAAGGAAAAGAATCTCTGCTAAAAGAATAGCAAGTTTGGACTTAATAGTTGATTATAAATTAGGCAAAAACTTTAATTTCTGTAATATCGAGCCTTATTTAGAAGGAGGAACTGGATACACTTGGTTTGGAAGCCAAAAATCTCATACTATGAACGGAGGGCTAGGAATAAATGTCCCACTTTCTGAAAAGGTTTCATTAAATGTTAACTCTGCTTATAAGCATGCCTTTAATGACATGCAAGACCTACAGTCGCACATTCAACACACTGTTGCGGTGGCTGTTAGTTTTGGAGGAAAAGACACAGATAGAGATGGAATATATGACCAGCATGACGATTGTCCAGAGGAGCCAGGATTACCTGCTTTCAACGGATGTCCGGACAATGATGGTGATGGAATAGAAAACAGCAAAGACTCTTGTCCTGATACACCGGGATTAGTTGAATTTGATGGATGTCCTGACACAGACGGTGACGGAACACAAGATTCTGAAGACGCCTGTGTAAATGAGCCTGGGTCTATAGAAATGAACGGATGCCCTGATTCAGATGGAGATGGAGTAGCTGACAACGTTGATTCATGTGTAGATGTTGCTGGGCCTGCTGAAAACAATGGATGCCCATGGCCAGACACTGATGGAGATACGGTATTAGACAAAGACGACAAATGCCCTGAAGTTGCAGGACTTGTTTCAAATGAAGGATGCCCTCAGCCAACCAAAGAAGTTATGAATGAGCTAAACGCAATAGGAGCAAAAGTTCCTTTCGAATTAAACAAGGCTGATTTAGGCAAAAAGGTAACTAAAGTTCTTGATGTTGTAGTTGGAATTATGAATAAGTATCCTACTACTAGCTTTGTAATAGAAGGCCATACAGATACTTCTGGGCCAAAAGCATTCAATCAAAAACTTTCAGAAAACAGGGCAAGCTCTGTTAAAGACTACCTTGTAAACGCAGGAATTGCATCAGAAAGACTTTCTTCTGTCGGTTATGGAGAAGACAAACCTTCAAGCTCTAATAAAACTAGAAAAGGAAGAATTGCAAACAGAAGAGTTGAATTCAAGGTTGTAGAATAATTTTAAAATTCTTTAATAATTTAAAAAGCACCTAATTTTATTAGGTGCTTTTTTTATTTTTATACTAATGAGACCTTTTTTAGAAAAAGTTATAGACGATGTAAAAATAAACACAACAGACCTTAACAACCTTTCTTTTATTCTACCTAACAAAAGATCTGCCAACTATTTTAAAAAACTTTTGTTAAGAAAAACAGATAAGGCGGCTTTTATCCCAGAAATTCAAAGCATAAACTCCTTTATAATTAAAATTTCTGGGCTGAATGAGGCTGATGAAAAGACACTGATTTTTACGCTATATGAAAGCTATATTGAGCTAGACAAAAACAATAAAAAGAATTCCTTTGAAGACTTTAATACATGGGCGAGAAAGCTCTTAAGAGATGTTAGTGAAATAGAACAAAACCTATTGAGTCCTCAATTGATATTACAAGAGCTGATAGAAATTAATAAAATTAACAATTGGACAAAACAAGAGTTTTCTGATAAAGACAAGTCTTTGTTTTGGGAAAGTTTACCAAAACTATATTCCCTTTTTCGAAAAAAATTAATAGAAAACGAATCAGGGACAAAAGGGATGTGCTATGCTGAAGCAAAAGAAAACTTAGAGCATTATAAAGAAGCAAACAACAATTTAAACCATGTCTTTATAGGCCTAAATGCACTAACTAATTCAGAAGAATTAATAATACAGGAATTATTAGACTTTAATAATGGAGAAATTTATTGGGACATTGACAAAGAGTTTTTAAAAAACAAGGATCACGGAGCCGCGTTTTTTATAAGACAATACAGAAACGTTTGGAAAAGATTTAAAAAGAATCCTTTCAAGTGGGAGGGAGAAGAGTATAAAAACTCAAAAAAAATAAACATAATCGGAACTCCAAAGCTACTTGGGCAAGCAATGGAAATCTCTAGGGTCCTTGCCAGTTTTAATCGAAAACAACTCCAAAACACTATTGTTGTTTTGGGGGACGAGGCTATTATAGATCCGGTTTTAAACTATAACGTATTGCCTTTAAAAGACATTGAAGTAACGGTTAAGACAAAATTAAACTTAGAAGATTTAAAAACGCTAATAACAGAAATTTTTGAAATTCAGCAGTCTTCAAAAAGAACAACAATCAAACAGGGGGCTAAAAGAATGAAAATTTCCAGGATTTTTAAGGGCGCATTTCCTGAATTTAAAAAATTAGAGACAAAACAGCTTAAAACGATTCAAGCGCTTTTAAACACCTGGAGTTCATCAAAACAAGCCATTTATTCTCTTAAAGAGCTCCTAATGTACATAAACGCACAATCAAAAAAAGGGTCAAGAGATTTTCTTCACACAGAACATTGTATAAAATCTTTAGAGGAGACAGAAGCCTTGATCAATAAGTTTTCTTTTTTTAAGGATTTAAAGATTTTAAAGAGTGCACTTTTTTCATCTCTTGAAAATGTAGCCTTAGGCTTTGAAAATAATGAGAGCGGAAAAGTTAAATTCATGGGGCTTTTAGAGTCTAGAGCCCTTGATTTTGAGAACGTAATAATAAGTTCTGTTAATGAAGGAACGCTGCCAAAAGGAAAAACGCACAGTTCACTAATTCCTTATGATGTAAGAAAGAAACATGGCCTTTTTACTTATAATGAAAGAGACGCTATTTATACATACCATTTTTATAGACTTATTAAAAGGGCAAAAAATATTTTTTTGATTTATAACAACTATAATGAAGGGGTTATGGGCGGAGAAAAAAGCAGGTTTATTCATCAAATTGAGCTTGAAGAAAAACATTCAATATTAGTTCAAAATAACGGTCCAAAAATTTTTACAGAAAATGAAGATCTGATATTAGAAAAATCACCCGCAACAGTAAGCAAATTAAATAAATTAGCCCAAAAAGGGTTTTCACCTTCCGTATTAGAGCTCTATATAAAAAACGAAGAAGAGTTTTATTATAAAGTCCTTTTGAACATTTATGAGCCAGAAGAAGACAGCATAAGCCCAAGAGTTATTGGAATCATTTTCCATGAATCTATCGAAGAGATTTATAGGCCTTTAATAGGAAAAAAAATCAATAAAAGAGACTTGTTAAAGGCTCATTCTGCTATTGAAGAAAAAATCAAAAAAGCTTTTGTAAAAAATGGATTTAACAATCTTAAGAAAGGGAAGGGGCTAATTATATATGAAGTAATAAAAAATGGAATTTCTACATTAATTAAAAATGAAATAAAGGAAATTGAATCGGGAAATGAAATAGAGCTGATTGCTTTAGAGGCAAAAATGAGCTGTGAATTAGAAATTAAAGGACTAGAGAATTCTGTAAAACTAAAGGGCGTTGTAGACAGAATTGACATAAGAAATGGAATAGTTAGAATAATAGATTATAAAACCGGAGCTGTTAGGCCCAATGAGGTGGTTATAAAAGACATGGATTCGTCCGTTGATGTAGCCAACACAAAAGCTATGCAGCTAATGTGTTATGCCCTTATGTATTTTAAGAATTTCCCGAAATGTATTAATGCAGAGGCGGGCCTTATTTCTCTAAGAGACTTAAGAAAAGGGATTATAAAATTTGGAGTCAGACAAACAAGGAAAGAAAAGGATCATTTGATTGATAAAAGAAAAATTATTGAGTTTGAAAAGAAATTAAAAAAGCTAATCACAGAGATTATGGATCCAAAAATTAATTTTAAAAAAGAAATATAGGCATAACTTATAAAAGATTTATTTTTTAATTGAAAGGTCTTCAAATCTAGTGTTGGCTATCGGATATTGTTTCCAGTCCTTATAATCAAAATGCCACCATTCATAATCATATACTTGAAATCCCTCTGACTCCATCACCTCTCTTAATAATTTCCTGTGCCAACGCTGTTCAGATGTTCCGCCATAATAATTGGGAAACGACCGACTGGTCATTTCATCATATCCGCCTACCATTTCTATTACTTTTCCTGTTTTTAATTCATACAAAGTAAGATCAACAGCGCAGCCACGATTATGCCTTGAACCATCTTCAGGATTTGCTACAAAGATTTTTTTATCATCTGGCGTTGCATCCCAAAACATTTTTGTTACGTACCAAGGCCTATAAGCATCATGTATAAGCAGACCATATCCTAGCAAATTTAATTTTTTATGTGCTCTGACTAATGCTTTAGCGGCAGGACGCTGCATATATGCGCTTGCTTGAGAATAAAATTTATTACTCATAAAATTGTTTGTGCCTGCATATCGAATATCATATTTAATTGTTTCATCAAAGTCCTTCAGTTCGACAAGGTCAAGGGTTTTAAAAGTTTGTTTTTCAACAGGAGGACTAGAATTTAATGCAATTTCTCGCAATTCATCTATGGGTTTTGTTGGGGTGATTTTAAATGTTTTTGATGCGGAACCCCAAAGATTTAGGCGCTTAAAAACAGGTCCATTTAAAACAGCAACTTCAGAGGCAACCCCATCTTTGTCCCGTTTGAATTCTAGCTTTTCGCCATGATACATTCCTGAATTTTTAGGAAAAGCAAATAGATCTCCTTCAATATGAGATAATTTGTCTTTTTCAATCCACTCCATTAGAAGCCATAAACTGCCCATGTCTTCATAAACAAATAGAACATTATGGTTCCAGCCATACTCTCCAATAAGGCCTTCCCAGTTTTTTGGGAAAGAAAGTTTTTTAGGCTTGTTTTTCTTGAGATACTTTAGCTCGTTTATCAATAGACCATCTTCAGTTTTTTTGATTTTATATGCATCTTGAATCAGCCTGCCGTCTGCGATTATTCCCTCATCATTTTTTTGAAGAGGAACTTCAAAAAAATCTGTGATAAGCACCGCTTTATCCCCCCTAAGCTCTATATCAATGTTGGCATTATTGTGAACATAGTGGCCAACATAAGTTTCGGCCAATTTTCTAGAGAAAGGAGAGGTCTTTTTATAATTGGGCAGAGTCTCATTTTTCTTATGCGCAATCAAAAGATCTAAAGCATAATTTGAAAGCTTAGTAGTAATAGAATTAGTAATATCAACAGAAGAGGCGGTAACCACGCCAAACTTTATTTCAGGCAAAGCGGAAAGTTGGGTGGAAAACCCATAAATGGCTCCGCCATGGCCAATTTTTTTATATCCTTTGTGTTTTGACAAAGCAAAGCCAATCCCATAACCACTACTATAGTTTCCTCCAAACTGTGGAGTAATCATCTCTTTAAAAGTCTCAGGGCTAATTACTCTGCCCTTTTCTCCAACACCATTAGAGAATAGGAGCTTTAAAAATTTTGCCAGATCAGTTACAGGAGCATAAAGGCTTCCAGCCGGAATCATGCCTAGCTCAAACGTTGGCGCAGGAAATTCGCGGCCATCATAACTCCACATTTTAGCTTTTGCCAGCCTTGAATGAATTTTTTTGTTTGGCGCAAAAGAGCTATTAGACATTCCTGTTTTTTCAAGAAGATTTTTTTTCATATAGTCTACATATGGAGTATTATAAACGGACTCTAACGTATATCCAGCAACAGCAATTGCTGCATTTGAGTACTTGGTTTTGCTTCCTGGGGGATGAACTAGCGTTGACCCAACGATGCTTTCAACAGTTGTTTTTAAAGAAACTTCATCATCAGCGAAATAGTTCCCCTTTTTTGGCTCTCGGATCAACCCGGAGCGATGAGACATTAATTGTCGTAGGGTTATATCAATATCATATGGGTTATTTGGGGTGAAATCAGGCAAATATTTTTGAATAGGAGCATCAAGATCAAGTTCCTTTTTTTCAACTCTTTGCATAATAGCCATATCTGTAAAAAGCTTTGAGACAGACCCAACCCTATATACAGTATTTGCATCTGCAACAATTGAATTTTGAGGATCTTCATAGCCAAAACCCTGAGCCCAAACAACTGTTTGATCGTTTACCAATGCCATTGAAATTGCATTTAAGTCTTTTGTTTTTATCTCATAATCAATCGCATCTTCTAATTTTTCTACAACCAATTCATATCCAGGAGAAACAGGAATGTTTTTTGGCGGATTGTCACAGCCTTGAAACCATAGGAAGAGCAACCAAACAGGTAAAAGCGTTTTCAGGAAAGATGTTTTGGTCATATATAAACAAATGAATAAAACTAAAAATACAAAAGATTTGTAAGATTTAATTTTCTATATATTCTATTTCTATCAAAACCTCATTACGCCTATTGAATACTTTATAAGGGCTATTGTATGAAAGGGAAAGAGGCTCCTTTCCAAGGGGTTTTAGCTTATGTTCTTTAATTTTGTTTAAAAGCAGGGTATAATAGTGATTAACCCTTTTAACGCTAGCATATCCTCCAAATTTTATTGAAGCATAATAACCAGGCGTTGAACGGTATACTACAATTTCTTTATCATTTGGCTGAACCATGTTTTTTTCTGAGTATTTAGACGGCATAACAAATTCCATTGTAATTTTTTCTTCTTTTTTACTCATATAAACCGGAGTGGTCATCGCAATCTTTTCCTTTTTTTCGTTATTCCCGCTTATATATTGAAACAGTTTTGAAAAATTTCGATTAGAGCTAACTTTTGCTTTAATTGTGGGGGGATAATATCGTATTTCAACATTCTCTATTGTTTTAATAACGGTATATTTTTGAGTTTCGTATTTCTGAGAAAGCATAACTAAGGGCAAAAGAAGCAATAGATATTTATACATCAAAAACTATATACGGATTAATTTATTGGGATATGTTTTTCCTGAATTCCATTGAGGAACATACAGGTTCCATTCATTATCAATACAAACATCATGTGGATTTTTAAAACTTTTTTGATCATAGGCTGGGCTAAGAAGCCTATCGTTTTTATAAGCTGGAGCGCTTCCCCCGGGAAACGAAATCACCTTATTATTCTGATCCAATACAGCCAACATGCCATCATAAACACCCCAATCTTTGGTAACAATTACTGCAAACAAAAGATAATCCCCTTTTATAACAGGCCTGCAAATATAACATCCGGGCATGCGAATAGTTTCTATCCATTTACCATCTAGGCTAAATCTTTTAAACTCATTTTTACTTCTAGAAGTTATTAACAAAGTAGGCATTGATGCATTTCGGTTGTCTATAGTAATTCCATGACAGCAATCAAATAAATGGTCACCATTTCCATGACCTCCAAAATGTCGAATGTAATTTCCAAACTGATCGTATTGTATAATATAATCAAGCCCATAGCCATCACAAACATAGATGTCGCCATTTGGAGCAATTGCTGTTTCTGTAGGCTTGAATTGAGAAGCGGTTTTATAATCAGGAATTTCAGATGGAAAAGTTACTTCTAAGAGTTTTTCCCCTTTTAATGTGGTTTTGCAGAACTTATGGGAATCAGGATCAGTGATGTACAAAAAGTCTTCACCCCCTTCATCATGAATTGTTAGCCCATGGGCCCCATTATATCCAATGCTCCAGGAATTAACAATTTTGCCTGATCTATCATAAATTAAAACATTGTTTTTTGGATGTGTTGTAGTTAAGATTATTCTATTTTTAGAATCTATAACCATTTCATGGCAATGGTTTACTGGATAATTATTTGGGTTTTGAATGCCCCACCCTTTGTCTAGAGCAAACTTAAAGTCTCCATGACCGATAGAATTGCTCATAAAATTATTAGAGCCAAGGGAATATGCAGGTTCAATTAAAGAGCATGTGGACACCAAAGCAGATTTTTTAATAAAGGATCTTCTAGAATTTTTTTTGGACATCGATATAAATATATACTTTTTTAAATCACAAAAACAACCTATATAACATAAAATAATATTACAAAATAATGCGCCGCACTCCCCCCTAATACAAACACGTGCCAGATTGCATGGGAGTATTTCATCTTTTGAAGGCTATAAAATATGGTCCCAAAAGAATAAAGGAGCCCACTTAAAACTAATAATAGAATTCCATTAAATGGAATTAGCTCCAAAACAGAATCAAAATCTATAATGATTAACCAGCCCATAAATAAATAAAGAAAAAGAAAAAGTCTGTCAAATTTCCCAGTGAAAAAAACTTTAAAAAGAGTTCCTGTTATGGCAAGAAGAATTACATAAGCAAGAATTTTAATTCCAGAGCCACTATAAAGAGTTATTAAGCAAACAGGAGCATAAGAACCGGCTATCAAATAAAAAATACTTATATGGTCAAGAACTCGAAACTTTTTTTTTAATTCAATATTGGAAGTATAATGGTAAAGGGTAGAAGCGGTATAGACAAAAATTAATCCAAACTCAAAAAAAAGAATGCCATGAAGGCTAAATGCCGTTAGAGCTTTATCATAGTACAAGAGAACAGGCAGCCCTATTAAGCTTAAAATTAACCCAAAAAAATGCGTTAATGTATTCCAGAACTCCTCTTCTTTAGTTTCTGCCATGTAATTTCTTTAATACCCTGTTTTGTATGTCTTTTCGATTTATTTTCCCATGCCTTCTATTAAACGAATTTAAAGCAAATATTCCCTTTGGCCTTTCATAAGGAGTTAGTTTTTTGAAAACTAATTCTGGCATTGATGGAATTTTGTTTTCAAAAACTAAAACAACTTTTTCTCCAAGCTGTTCATCGGGAAGTCCACATATTATAAATGGCACAGTATAATATTTGCTCAGAGTTTTTTCTATTTTTTCGGGACTAAGCTTAATTCCTCCAGAATTTATTGTTAAGCCAGCTCTCCCTTGCCACTCAAACGCTGTTGTAGAGACCAAATTAATCAAATCGTTAGTTATAATAGGGGTTTTAGACAGGAATGGGGCGTTGATTTCTAAAAACCCATTATTTTTTGAAAAGCTGATCCCAGGCAGAGCAACAAATTCTTTTTCTCCAAGACTAAGGTTTTTAATGGCGACATGTGACAAGGTTTCTGTCATTCCATAGGTTTCATAAACTCCAGAAGTATTATTTTCAATTTTCTTTTTAAGAGCCTCTCCTACTGGGCTTCCTCCAATAATCAAACATTTTACCTTGTTTAAGCATTCAATAGACTTTTCTAATTGATAAGGAGTCATAGCGGCAAAGGCAAATGGTTTAGAAAAATTTTTTAAAGGTGAACGGTTAGGTTTAGCGATGTATAAATCTAATCCTAAAACTAATGCCCTTACAACCATCATTTTCCCAGCGATGAAAGACAAAGGCAAACAAAGCAAAGCTTTATCTCCGGACTTTAAATTAAAGCGCTCTCCAGTTTTTTTAGCTGAGCATGCCATAGCAGATTTCTCCGCAAGAATTTTTTTTGGGGCACCAGTTGACCCTGAGGTTTGTAGAGCAACAACAGGGCTATTATTTGTCCAACTTTCAATAAAGTCTAAAACCTCGCTTTTGTCAGAAACGAATTCTTTATATGATGAATGATCAACAAATTTACTATACAGTTGCCCGTTTAATTTAAAATTAGGATGAATGTTGGGAAAAGAATTGTTCATACTAAAAGACATGATTTAGAAAAAACTCTGTTTCCCAAGGAGTTTTAGGATTATATTTAAGGCGCCCTTTATGAATAAAGTAAGGGGAATTAATATTGTTTGAATAAAGCATTCCGGTTCCTAGTCCCTGATGCAAATCGGAAGACTTTTCATAAAGCCATTGTGAGATGGCATTTAGCCCAATATTGCTTTCCAATGCACTTGTGCCCCACCAACCTATCCCT
>CAYSTA010000026.1:4237-10678 GCA_964433845.1 uncultured Flavobacteriaceae bacterium | reverse complement strand
GGCATTTAGCCCAATATTGCTTTCCAATGCACTTGTGCCCCACCAACCTATCCCTAATTCTTCAGCAGATTTAATCCAAGAATCTGCTTTTTTTAGCCCCCCTATTAAACTTGGCTTTAGAATTATATAAGCGGGCCTTATTTCATGTAGCATTTTTTTTTGTGTTTCAATAGAGGGTGCTCCAATCAGCTCTTCATCCAACGCTATTGGAAGCGGAGATTTCTCGCAGAGAGAAGCCATTTCGCTCCATTGGTTGGCCTGAATAGGCTGTTCAATGGAATGAATTTTATATTGAGAAAGTTTTTGGAGCTTATTTAATGCTGATTTATTTGAAAAAGAGCCATTAGCATCCACTCTTAATTCTAAATCAGACAAGGAGTATTCAGATCGAATAAATTTTAACAGCTCACATTCTGAAGAAAAATCTAAGGAGCCTATTTTTATTTTTAAACAATTAAACCCTGCATTAATTTTATCTTTTATCTGTCGTTTCATAAAGGATTTGTCCCCCATCCAAATTAGCCCATTAATAGAAATTCCATCTTGACCAGTTGTTAGTTTAGATTTTGAAAAGACAAAAGGATCCTCACAGTATAATGATCTAAACGCGGTTTCAAGACCAAATAAAATGGAAGGAAACTTTACTAAATCTGCAGATAACTGATTAAAGCCTAAATGAATATTTTTGCACACTTCCTTTAGTTTTAGTTCAAATTTAGAAACAGGGTCAGGACTTAATCCTGGGATTAAACTGCACTCTCCAATACCATAATTATTTTCATGCGCAATTATTACAAACCAACTTTCTTTATTAGACAAAAGCCCTCTCGACGTGCCACTAGGAGTATTAAATTTTAAGATGTGTTTAAAAAAGGATGCTTTCATAGACTAGAGGATTCCTAAATAATGGATGGACAATAAAAGAGAGTATAAAACAGTAGAAGAAACTAGAGGCTTTAAATAGAAGTCAAAGTTTTTTGCTTCAGAAACTTTATAAACCTGGAACAGTTGAAGAATTAGCCATAATAGCAATAAAACAAAAAGTATTGTTAATAAAGCTGACTTTATGTTATTCAAAAAATGAAATTTTACCATTAGAATAATAGCAAGCAAGATTAATATAGAATGATATATTTTGGATTTATAAGGGCCCAACATTACAGCAATGGTATTCTTTTTGTTCACCCTATCATTAGCAACATCCCTCATATTATTTAGGTTTAAAACCCCAGAACATAATAGACCGATTGTACATGCAGGATATATAAGCGAAAAGTTAAAAGAGCTTGTAAACAAAAAATGAGATCCCAATACACTGACTAAACCAAAAAACAAAAAAACAAAAACATCTCCAAAGCCTAAGTATCCATATGCATTAGAGCCAATAGTATACTTTATTGCTGAAAAAATAGCAAGGGCGCCTAAAGAAATAAAAACAAAAATGTTTACTAAATCATCCGGAAAAGCACTGTAAACTAATAGAACTGTCAAAAACAAAGAAAAAATTGTAGTAACAATAATGCCCTTTTTCATTTCTTTTAGCTTAATTGCCCCGCTTTGAACCGCTCTTTTAGGCCCAATTCTATTTTTGTCTGTTCCTTTTATCCCATCTCCATAGTCATTTGCAAAGTTTGACAAAACTTGATACGAAATTGTAGTTAACAGAGCAAGCAAAAAAATATAAAGATTAAATTTATTGTCATTTAAACTAGAGAATGAGCCTATCAAAACTCCTGAAACGGACAATGGAATCGTTCTAAGCCGAGCTGCCGAAACCCATTCATTAAATTTTGAAGCCATTTGGTTTAACAAATAATTATAAAGAATAAAACTAAGGGAACTTAGGATATTTTTTAAAGTTTGGATCCCTTTTTTCTAGAAAAGCATTTTTGCCTTCTTGCGCCTCTTCTGTAAGATAATATAACAAAGTAGCATCGCCTGCAAGCTGCATTAAGCCATGCTGACCATCAAGTTCCGCATTAAGACTTCTTTTAATCATCCGTAAGGCTAAAGGGCTTCTTTTTTGCATAATTGCACACCATTCTAAAACCGTTTTTTCTAAAATATTTAAGGGAACAACTTTGTTGACCATCCCCATTTCTAAAGCCTCACTAGCAGAGTATTGTTCGCATAAAAACCAAATCTCTCTAGCCTTTTTTTGGCCAACATGTCGAGCCAAGTAAGAGGCCCCAAATCCTCCATCAAAACTACCGACCTTAGGTCCGGTTTGACCGAAAACAGCATCTTCACTTGCAATTGTAAGATCACATACAACATGCAAAACGTGCCCCCCGCCTATAGCATAACCATTAACCATGGCAATTACCGGCTTAGGAATTTCTCTAATTTTTTTATGTAAGTCCAAAACATTTAATCTAGGGACGCCATCGTCACCAATATACCCTCCTGCACCTTTTACATTTTGATCTCCGCCACTACAAAAAGCTTTTTCTCCAGCCCCTGTTATTATTATAACATCTATGTCTGTCCTTTCTCGACAAATATCCATAGCTTCAAGCATTTGAATATTGGTCTCAGGCCTAAAAGCATTGTAAACCTTAGGCCTATTAATAGTTATTTTCGCAACTCCATTATAAAAATCAAACTTTATATCAGAGTATTTTTTAATGCCTTGCCATTTGATTTTCATGCGGGTGTTTTTTTATTAAAGATAAGGCTTTCTATATCTTTTCGAAAGCTTAGTTTTTAGACAAATATTCAAAATAATTTTTTAAAGTTTTAGAACTTGTTTCAGGGGGAGTAGAGATCTCTAAAATTTTAGGTTTTAGGGATTTTTTAAAAAAAGTTTTTAATGCGATTTTAACCCCAGACTTTGATTTTTTATTTTGATAGCTAAAACCATATAATTTAGCCAATTGTTTAGCGCTTAAAGAATGATTGTTTTCTATAAATTTTGAAAAAATTTCATTGTCTTTATACCCAGGCAGAATTCGAAAAATTCCACCCCCTCCATTATTAATAATAATAATCCTAAAGCTAGGCTTAATATAATTATTCCAAAGACCATTTATATCATAAAAAAAACTTAGGTCTCCTGTTATTAAAAGTGTTGGGCAAGGGGAAGCGATAGATGCTCCAACAGCTGTTGAGGTGCTGCCGTCAATTCCGCTAGTTCCTCGATTACAATACATCTCATTTGATTGGGGAATTTTAAAAAGCTGTAAGTATCTGATAGGAGAGCTGTTAGCTACTTGAACTTGGTAGGCAAAAGGGATATTAGATGAGATAATTGAAAAAACAATTAGATCTGAAAAAGGAGCATTTTTTAAAAAGGCTTTGTGAGGAGCTGTTCTTTGATTGGAGATTTTTTTCCAGGAATTGTAATAATTAGACTCCAAGGGCTTAATAAATCCAGCTTTTTCAAAAAAAACATTAGGATCCATAAGAATGTGTTTTACTCCTTTGTAATAAGTATCATTGGCCTTGTTTAATCCAATGTGAAGATGAATTTTAGGAGGAAAATCTCTTAAGAAAGATTTAATTTTTTTAGAAATAACCATTCCTCCAATGGTAATAAGTAGGGCTGGACTCAAAGAATTGAAAATTTTACGATTGTTTTTTAATAGCTCAATAGGAGCAATTATTTTGTCGATGTTTCCAAAGAAAGTATCATCTTCTACATTAGAAGTAGACTCTTTTAATACAACAATATTAGAATGGGATTTTATATTATTAATGGTTTTTGTAGTTAAAAAATTTGGAGAGCAACATCCAATTAAAATTAGAATTTTAGAGTGTTTGTTAAGAATACTAAAATCATAATTAGCGCCTCCTTTTAAAAGAGAAGAGATTTTTTTGTGCTTTTTAGAAAGAGAAATAGTAGGTTTTTCTACAAAGTCATATAAAGGCTCCTCCAATGGAACATTAATATGAATAGGCTTATTTAGCTGTATGCATTCATAAAATCTTTTGTGAATTAACTCTTCATTATAGTTTTGAATATCACACTGTAATTTGTCAATTATTTTTCTGTTAGTTGGAGCGGTTATTAATTTTTGACGATTGCTTTTGGTTATAGACGAGGTTTGATGGCTAACATCTTGTATTAAAGAATCAGAGCTTAAAATGTTTTTCCCAAAAACATTAAGCTGATTAATAGTTTGGCCATCTCCAATATTTATTTTGTACAAAGGCCTGTCAGCAGAAATTACAATTAAAGGAATTTCAGTGAAAAAAGCTTCCGCAACTGAAGGAGAGTAATTTAGTAAAGCAGAGCCAGAAGTACACAAAAGCACGGCAGGACGTTTTGTTTGTTGTGCAATTCCAAGAGCAAAAAACCCAGCTGACCTTTCATCAATAATGCTAAAACACTTGAATTTTTTGTTTGATGCAAATCCAATTGCCAATGGAGCATTTCTTGATCCGGGGGAAATAATAACATGGGTTATTCCTAGCTTGATACAAGAAAGTATAATTGTTTGAGCAGAAGGAATTATAGGAAACATCATGGACTTACAAATGTAGTAAATGAATCAATGGACTATATATAAAGAGCGTTCAAAATTGTTTGGGATTTTTCTATTATTTCTTCCCATTCTTTTTCAGGGACGCTGGCTTTTGTTATTCCTCCACCGACAAAAATCTTAGCTCTGTTTTTTTTAATTTGTGCACACCTTAGATTTACAAAAAGCCTGCAATTAAATCCGTTAAGTAATCCTAGATATCCAGAATAAAAAGATCTTTCGTGAAACTCTTTGTCTTCAATAATTGAAATTGCAGTATTTTTTGGCACTCCAGCCACAGCAGGTGTTGGATGAATAGCGCGAACAATTTCCAAAGGGCTAAAGTTTGTTATGCCAGTAATTACAGTTTTCAAATGGTCAATATTCCCAGCGCTTGAAGTATGTGTTTTTTCAACTTTTAGGGTTTTACAATAAGGCATTAAGGCATTGGTAATTTCATTTTGAACTATTTTTTGTTCCTGGATTTCTTTTTTCCCCCATTTAGAAACTCCTCTTGTTTTTGTTCCTGCAAGTGCCATTGTAGTGATTTTTTTGTCTTCAATAGTTAATAAGGTTTCAGGACTTGCGCCTATCCAGAAACCTTCTTTGGGATGATAAAACAAATAGCAAAAAGACTTAGGATTAGATTTTAATAGCTTTTGAAAATAGCTATTAAAATTGTCTTCATTAACAACAAAATCAAAACTTTCAGCATACACAAGTTTGGTTAATTCTGTTGTTGAAATTTTAGAAATAATATCTGAAACAGCCTTTAGATATCGTTTTTTTTGTGTAGAAAATGAATTAGGTTTTGTAATGGGAACGTTGGATAAAAACACCTTGTTAGAAGAAATAATTTTAGTAGAAAAAGATTCTTCTTCAGAGAAAAGATAACCTTTCTTTTTGAGACTAAAAGGCATTATAACAAAGCCTGGCTTTTTAGTTAGTAAACGCGGGCTAATAGATTCTGTTTTAGAAGCCCTTAAGCTTATTAGATTAGAGTTTGGAAGCCTAAAAGCAACAAAAGGAATTTCTTTCTTGCGAAATGCTTTCAGCTTTGAAAAGAATAGACTATTAGAAACCATTTCCAATTTATAAAAGAGATTTAATATTATTTTTGAGCGACATATATTGAAGTTGCCCCAAACATTTGCCGTTTAGTTGTAATGTTTTTAAACCCACAATCTTTTAAAATCTCAACAAAGTCATCCCCACTAGGAAATTTTTCAGCAGATTTCTGCAAGTAATGGTAAGCAGATTTGTCTTTTGAAAAAACTAGCCCCAAAAACGGAATATATGCTCTGCTAATTAAAAAATAAAAAAATTTAATTATAGAGTTTTTAGGGACCGAACTTTCCAGGATTATTAATTTTCCGTTTTCTTTCAAAACCCTCTTACTCTCTTTCAATCCTCTAATTAAATTTTGAAAATTCCTTACACCAAACCCAATTGTTATTATATCAAAAGAACTGTTGGAATAACTAAGATTTTCAGCATCACCCAAGACAAGATCAATTTTATGTGAAAAATTTTGCTTAAGAATTTTTTTTCTTCCTATGTCTAACATTTTCTCAGAAATGTCTAGGCCAATTATTTTTGCCCCTTCTATATTGGCAAGCTCCAAAGCGATATCTCCGGTTCCTGTAGCAATATCTAAAATGTTTTGAGGGTTGTTCCCTTTTGCAATCTCATAAACTTTTTTTCGCCACTTTATGTCGTTCCCAAAAGAGATCAGTTTGTTGATATAATCATATTCAATTGATATGGTATTGAACATGTTTTGGACCTGTGTTTTTTTAGAAGTTTCTAGTTGTTGATTTGGCTTCATTTATAGGTTTGTATCAACAACAAAGATAATTAATTAGGCAAATTGAAAGTATAATAATTATTAATATAACAAATGCTTTTTATTTGAATTTCTCCATCCGGATAGATACTTATAATTGACAAAAAAGACTTTCAAATCAGCCTGATATTC
>CAYSTA010000026.1:0-4137 GCA_964433845.1 uncultured Flavobacteriaceae bacterium | reverse complement strand
AAATCAGCCTGATATTCATGTTTAACAACAAACACTCTTAAATCCGCTTGATAGGATTTGTTGGAAGAATAGATTTTTTGAGATTTTATAGAATAGCTTATAAGAAACGCGAGAAATGGCAGAAGAAAATTTTTCATGCCAAGAATTGTTCAAAAATAATGCCAAGGCAAAATCATATTTTCCAACCCTCACGATATTGTCTAGTAACAAATTGATTTGCCTCTTCTAGATTTGTTATCCTAATGTTTTCGCCATCCCAAAGCAGTTTTTTTCTAGCAAAAAAGTCTAAATTGCCTTTTGAGTTCTCTTTTCTTAGCATGTAGCTTCTAATAGCTAAATTCCCCATCAAAACCGTTTCGGTCATTGGGCCTGCATAATCAAAAGAAGAGGTTAAATCTAGGTGCTCTTTACTGTTAAAGCCAGCTTTACAAGCATCTACCCATTTTCGTTGATGGCCATATTCAGGCTCAGGCATTTCTTCAGTTTCAGGTCCAAATTCAGTTTCGCCATTATATAAATATAATTTTGGAGTTAGAGGAGAGCTATCATTAATATTTGTTGAAATAATTCCTTTTTCTCCTATCATTAAAACACCATTATAACTCCCGGGGCCACCAATATCATCATTTGCAGGAATAATATCAGGATGTGGAGGGCGAATCCCCCCGTCAGTCCAAGTTAATTGCATTGGCGTATTGTTTTTTTTAGTTGCCCCAAAGTTTAAAGTAATTAATGAGGAAGGAGGGCACCCTTCAGGATAATAATCAGCATTCCACATTTTAGTATATACACTTCCCACGCTACATTCAGCATCTTTGGGATATTTTAATCCCAGTGTTCTAAAAGGAATATCAATTAAATGACAACCTACATCGCCTAACGCTCCAGTTCCATATTCCCACCATCCTCTCCAATTAAAGGGGTGTAAATTTGGAGTATATGGTTTTTCACTAGCGGGGCCGAGCCATAAATTCCAATTTAAAGACTCTGGCTTTAGGCTGGCATTGGCATTGGGCATTTTAACCCCTTGAGGCCAAACAGGGCGATTTGTCCAAACCTTAACTTCAGAAATTTTTCCAACCTTTCCTGAATCAACCCAGCCTTGAACCATTTTTAGCAAGGGATTTGAGCCTCCTTGATTTCCCATTTGAGTCACAACCTTTTGCTTTCTGGCCATTTTAGTAAGCAGCCTAGCTTCTCTTATATTATGGGTAATAGGTTTTTGAACATATACATGTTTGTTTCTTTCCATTGCATAAACAGCTGCAGGCCCATGGACATGATCAGGCGTAGAAATGGTTACTGCATCTAAGTCTTTTTCTTTATCTAGCATTTCTCTAAAATCGGAATATAGCTTTGCTTTAGGGAACTTTTTAACTGATCTTTTAGCGCTTCCAGAAAAATCAACATCACATAACGCTCCAACTCTTTCCCGGCCATTTACAGAAGCATTTGCAATATCACTAGACCCTTTCCCCCCTGAGCCAATGGCAGCTAGGTTTAGTTGGTCACTTGGAGGAGTATAGCCAGGCCCTCCCAATACGTTTCTTGGAACAATGAAAAATCCAGCGCCTAAAACAGAGGATTTTTTGATGAAGTTTCTTCTAGATTTTTTATTCATAATGAAATTAGTTTTTTTAAAATTAACTTAAAATCAATAAGAATCAAAAGGAACTAGTCTCCTTTTTTATAAAAATTAATCTTTTGGAATTTCAACTCTTGACGGGGTGTCTTGACCTGTTATTATAGAGCGAGTTCCAGCAGCAATTGCTTTGATTGTTTCAGTAATAGTATAAGGATCTAGAGTCTCAGCTTCATCAGAAACTTGGTGATAGTCAAGGTCTTTGTCCATAGGGCTTGTAGAAAAAGTATGGGCCGGGATTCCTAATCTAGCCAATGCAGCATTATCAGATCTAAAAAAAAGCCTAAAGTTTATATAAGGATCAGGAAAAACTTTGTATTCTGAATCCATTAGGTTATTTTGAATAATTTTCCCAAACGTTGAGCGATCAAATCCTGTTATCCAAGCAGTTTTAGGCCCAAACGGAGATTCTTTGCCGATCATTTCAATATTTATTCCTGCAACAATTTCTTCTGGATTAACTTGTTGGCCAAAGTACCTTGACCCTAACAGCCCCATTTCTTCAGCAGTAAATGCAACAAAAAGAATACTTCTATTATTTATTTTGTTTTTGGAAAAAAATTCAGCAAGAGCCAGAACTGCAGTAACACCCGAAGCATTGTCGTTAGCGCCATTAAAGATTTTGTCCCCCTCCAGAGTGTTATTAAGCCCCAAATGATCATAATGTGCAGAGATTATTACAAACTCATCTTTTTTCTCCTGGCCTTTTATACAACCAATTACATTAAAAAGAGAAAGGCCTCTTTCTTTAAAATTTTGCCTGTATGATTCGAGCCCTTCAAGCTTTTCTAGCCCAATTCTTTTAAATTCGGATTCAATATATTTTGCAGCTTTTTCAATTCCTTTAGTTCCCGCTCTTCTCCCCTCCATATCATCATCGGACAATTTATAAAGATGTTTTTTAACTAATTCTTCAGAAATAATCTGGGAACTACCATAATTTGCAATTAAGAATATTATTAGGAGAAATAGTTTTTTCATAAAAGAGTCTTATTTAATTTTTTCATATACAGTGCTTTCGTCCACATTAATTTTTTCGATTCGTATTTTACTGCCATCAGAATTAATATAAACATGGGCATCGAAAAACATAATTGGCCCAGTTGAGACAGTTATTTTTGACCTGTCATAGGTGCGAGAGGTTAGTATTAAGGGAATAGAATCTGCCTCAAATTTAATAGTCATATCTTTTGTGTTTATTTCTACAGTCTGATTTGAAGACTTCCAGCTGCCATTAATTTCATCAATAGATTTTATTTTATCAAATGAATTATTGCAAGAAATTAGAAATGTTAAAACGAAAAGCGGCAATATTTTTTTTATCATACTACTTTGACCTATCCTTAATTGCCTTATGTATTCCAGCACAAGCATCATAATCCTCCATTCGCTCATACTTATAAAGCAATTCATAGAGCTCATTTATAGTCGCCCCCTTATCAAGCTTAGAGACAGCTTTTTGGTAAAATTTGTCAGTTGTACTCATATATATTAAAGTACAAATAAGATACCAAAAAAAATAAATCTGTCAAAAAGTCAAAAAACTATAAATAAAAAAGCCCTTCTTTTAAGAAGAGCTTTTTTAAAAAAAGAATATTATTAGGATTAGTTATCAGGTCCAGCTAAATCAAACTTGCCATTAACTAAATGGCCTACATGAATATAAATTTGATCAGAATGAGAACCTTCCACTAGGCTCCAAAATTTAGCTCTCGCTTCAGGATTATCCGTTGCTTGATTGCTAATAGATTCAGCAAATTCTTTTATGTTTTTAAAACCTCCATATAATTGCACATCGGAACCAGACCCTTTGTAATGAAGAGTTGAGCCTCCTCCAAGCTGAAGACCATTCTCTACTCCAGGCCTTGTAGACCATTCCATATACGCTTTTGCTAAATCAGCTTCAGAGCCACTAGAATTGTAACTTCCAACAACAAAAACAAATGGAATGTCCCAATCTACATCAGGCTTGCTAACATGATCTGTTTCAGGATTATGCATTCTCATTTCGTCAGTATGATTTTTAAAAAAGGACCACCATTCTGTGACCACCTCTGACATTTCTTTTTGTTCAGCCTCTGAAAGCTTGTCAACATTTTTTCTTAATGCACCAAAAAAGTCGTCTTTTACAGCGTCTTCAGCAGACTTAAAGAGATCATAGATTACAATGCTATGACCAGAGCCATACCAGTGTCTGTATACCCATGATCCAACAATGGTTCTGTCTTCTCCTTGAGCCATATCAGTCGTTTTTTTGTGCAATTCAACAAACTTTCCAATTTTTGTCGCAGGGACATCTAGATAAGTAGCTTCCCATACAGCTTGAGCTGACATTGTTATTGTCGCCAATAACATTAAAATTAAATTAAATTTTTTCATGATTTTTTTTTAAATGAAGAAGGAAGGTAATCAAATTTCAACAAACATACTATAGGGTATGTAAAATAAAACACCCTCTACTGATTTGTAAAGGGCGTTTTGGGTGGTCCCACCTG
>CAYSTA010000025.1:0-25528 GCA_964433845.1 uncultured Flavobacteriaceae bacterium | reverse complement strand
AAAGTCCACAGGACTGGAATCCTAATAATTAATCTATGAAACTAATTAGTAAAATTTCACAAATAAATTTAATTGATAAAGTTTTATTTGATAGGCTTTGTTTAATAGAAAATTATAAAAAAATTATGCCTGAAAATGTTTCTAAATTTGAAATTATTGATGAAGAGTCTTTTGTTTTTTCTATAAAAGGAATGCCAGCGATAAAATTGAAAATTTCTGAGAAAAACATGCCTTCAAAAATTATTTTAAAATCATTAGATTCTAAAATAGATTTTTCTCTTACTGGATTTATATCTAAATCTGATGATCAAATATCTTCATTTCATTTGGAATTTGATGGGAACCTCAATCCCATGTTACAAATGATGGTAAAAAATCCATTACAATCTTTTATTAATGATCTTTCAGAAAATATTAAAAACTTAAATTAAATGAAAGAATCTTATGCCCTTATCACAGGATCATCATCTGGAATTGGCCTTGAAATAGCATATTATTTAGCAGAAAAAGGATTCAACTTAATTTTAACTGCAAGAAGAGAGGGTTTATTACAAAAAATTTCAAAAGATATTTCATCAAAATACAAGGTAAAAGTTGATTTTGTTTCATCTGATTTAAGTAAGAAAGAAGCTCCAAAAGAAATATTTCAATATTGCAATTCTAAAAATTATTTTGTTGAAATATTAATAAATAATGCAGGTTATGGGATTGTAGCTCCTTTACATGAATCTTCAATGGAAGATGAAGAAAAATGCATAAGAGTTTTAAGCATTTCCGTTATAGCCTTAACAAAATTATTTATTCCTATAATGATGGAAAAAGGAGGAGGAAAAATTATGATAGTTTCATCAATTGCTGCATTTGCACCTCCTTCTGCAATTCAATCGTTATATGGTCCTACAAAGACTTTTGTAAATAGATTTAGTGAAGCAATAAATTTAAATTATAATAAAAACGGAATTTCTTCAACTGCTGTTTGCCCAGGATATACAGTTACAAATTTTCATACAGCTAGTGGAGTACAAAATGAAATGGATAGGGTTCCTAAATTCTTAAAAAAATCTGCTAAAAGAATTGCAATTGAAGGAGTAAATGCAATGCTAAAAGGAAAGGCCATTTGTGTGCCTACAAAAACATGGAAAATAATAGCTTTTTTAATAAATTCTGTCCCCCAATCAGTTTTTAAAATCCTTAGCTCATTTATAGCACCAGGTAGATTCAATAAATAATTATTAAAAATAAGATAATCCCCAATATGTTATAATTGCCCAAACTACATATCTAAAAATTTTTCCAAACAACATCCAAACAGCTACTAAAATATAATTTGTTCTAAAAAATCCTAAGCTTACTGCAATGGGATCACCCAGTATTGGCAACCAAGAAAAAAAAGCCAATGCACTCCCCCATTTATCAACTTTTATTTTGAAATTATAAATCCTTTCTTTTCTTAAATTAAAATATCTTTCTAAAGTTCCCCATTTACCCAATCTGCCTAGATAATAACTGCTTAGCCCTCCAAGCCAATTCCCAATTGTGGCAACAAATAAACTTAATCCAAAATCATATCCTTTAATAATTAAAACACTAAGAACTATTTCAGAACTAAGAGGAATTATTGTAGCAGCTAAAAAGCTTGAGAGAAATAGACCTAAATAACCCCATTCAACAAATGATTCCATTTAATAAATCATTTTAATTTCATGAATATTGTAGTTATCTATTGAATTATCATTATTTCTAATTCTAATACTACCTTTTGAATCTACAGATAAAATTTCACCTTCAAATCTTGATTTGTCATTTGTAAATTTTAAAACAGAATTTAAACCATATAAATTATAATTATATGCGTAAAATAAATCGTTGTTGTTAACATTAGAATTGATTAGTTTTTCTAAATAATTATATTTATTTAAATTTTGAATAAACAGGTTTGCAATTTGATCTAATAAATAATTTATAGAGGTAATTAATTTTAAAGATGAAGCATTAGGTAAATTATCGAAATTTTCTTGATTAACATTTAATCCAAATCCAACAATAATATTTTCAATATGATTTCCCTTTATTTTTAATTCATTTAGAATCCCACATATTTTTTTATCTCCTGACATTATGTCGTTTGGCCATTTAATTTTTATGTCAGGAATTTTTAACGATTTTAGTGTATTAAAAATGAACATAGAAAAGATGATATTAATTCTAAATTGATCATGAACTTGAAAATCTTCAGGGAATATTTTTATGGAAAATGCTAAATTCTTTCCTGGTTCACTAAGCCATTGGTTTCCTCTTTGTCCCTTACCTTTAGTTTGATTATAAGTATAAACAATTTGAATATCATCGATTTTACTATTTTTTAAATAGTCATTTGTAGATTCAATGGCATCAAGTTTGATTATATTCATTTGTAACTAAATTATTATAAAACTAAAATAGTAGTATTAATTATCCTAAATTTACATTTTAAATAGCTAATTTGAATACAGATAATTTAATTACATGTGTAATAGAGGGGATTGAAAATGTAAAAGGAATTAATATTAATATTCTAGATTTAAGAGTTATTGAAAATGCAATCTGTAAATATTTTATTATTTGTTCTGGAAGCTCTAGGACTCAAGTAAACGCTATTACAGGTTCAATTAAAAAATGTGTTAGTAAAGAATTAGGAGAAAAACCTTGGCATGTAGAAGGATTAGAGAATTGTAAATGGGTTTTAATGGATTATTTTGATGTGGTAGTTCATATTTTTGACGAAGAAACAAGAGATTATTATAAGATTGAAGAATTTTGGGAAGAATCTAATTCAACCCTTGTTTAAACTAAATATTAAAAATGAATAAGAATAAAAATAAAATGAAGACTCCAAAATTTAATACATATTGGATTTATGCTATGATAGTATTATTTTTTGCAAGCACTTATTTTATTGGTGGAAATGAGACGTCTAATTCCTCAAAAAAAATTAATATTTCAAGCTTTGAAAGATTTTTAAATAAAGGAGAAATAAAAGGAGTTACAGTAATAAATAAGAATATTGCCCAAGTAACCCTTAATAGAGATGCACTAAATAGTCCTGACCACAAAAGCGCTAACTCAACAAATTTTTTAGGTCAGAAAAATTTAAACGGACCTCATTATGTTTTTGAAATTGGAAACCTTGAATTATTTCAGAACAAACTAGAAGAAGCTGAAAAAAAGGGAATTCAATTTAATTATGATTTTAAAACAGTTGAAAATAAGTTTTTAGATTATGTTTTAGGATTTCTTCCTTTAATTATTTTAATAGGATTATGGTTCTTTTTTATGAGAAGAATGTCCGGTGGAAGTGGAGGAGGTTCACAAATTTTTAGTATCGGAAAATCCAAAGCTAAATTATTTGATGAAAAAAGTGATGTTAAAACAACTTTTAAAGATGTTGCTGGGTTAGAAGGTGCAAAAGAAGAAGTTCAAGAAATTGTAGATTTTCTTAAAAATCCTACGAAATATACTAAGCTGGGTGGTAAAATACCTAAAGGTGCATTATTAATTGGACTACCAGGTACTGGAAAAACATTACTAGCTAAAGCAGTAGCAGGTGAAGCAAAAGTTCCCTTCTTCTCATTATCTGGATCTGATTTTGTTGAAATGTTTGTTGGTGTAGGAGCATCTAGAGTTAGAGATCTTTTTAAACAAGCAAAAGAAAAATCTCCTTCAATAATATTTATTGATGAAATAGATGCTATTGGTAGAGCTAGAGGAAAAAGTAATATGACAGGAGGAAATGATGAAAGAGAAAACACTTTAAATCAACTTTTAACTGAAATGGATGGTTTTGGAACTAACACAAATGTTATTGTAATTGCAGCTACCAACAGAGCTGATGTTTTAGATAAAGCATTAATGAGAGCAGGAAGATTTGATAGACAAATATATGTAGATTTACCTGATGTAAGAGAAAGAAAGGAAATATTTAATGTTCACCTTAAGCCCATCAAAATTTCAAAAAATCTTGATACTGATTTCTTAGCAAAACAAACACCTGGATTTTCAGGTGCTGATATCGCAAATGTCTGTAATGAAGCAGCATTAATTGCTGCAAGAAAATTAAAAAAATCTGTAAATAAACAAGACTTTTTAGATGCAGTTGATAGAATTGTTGGAGGATTAGAAAAAAAGAATAAAATAATAACTGAAACAGAAAAGAAAACAATTGCATTTCATGAAGCTGGACATGCAACTGTTAGTTGGATGCTAGAGCACGCAGCTCCACTAGTTAAAGTAACAATAGTTCCAAGAGGTCAATCCCTAGGAGCTGCATGGTATTTACCGGAAGAAAGGCAAATAGTTAAACCTGAACAAATACTTGATGAAATGTGTGCTGCATTAGGAGGAAGAGCTGCAGAGAAAGTGATGTTTAACAATATCTCTACAGGAGCATTAAGTGACTTAGAAAAAGTAACAAAACAAGCAAGGTCAATGGTTACTATATATGGATTAAATGATAAGATTGGTAATTTGACCTATTATGATTCAAGTGGACAAAACGATTATGGTTTTACAAAACCATATAGTGATGTAACAGCTGAAGTAATCGATAAAGAAATTTCTAACATTATTGAAACACAATATCAAAGGGCTATTAAACTACTTAAAAAGCATAAAAGTAAATTAATAGAATTGGCAAATTTTCTTCTTGAAAAAGAAGTTATCTTTAAAGAAGATCTTGTTAGAATTTATGGGGAAAGACCCTTTGATATCAAAACAGCTATAAAAGAATCTAAATCTTTAAAATAGTTTTATCTAAAATTATTAACATTCTTCTGAAAACATTAAGTTTTTTTATCTTTACAGGTCTAAAACATTAAATTGAAAAAATTCATTAAATCTTTTTTTAATAAAAGTGAAAAAGAAGACTCTGAAGAAAATGAAGATGGGAAATATATGCCTGAAGCAAAGGCTCCAATTGAAGAAAGATTTACATTTAATTTTACCGAAAATGGAGGAAAGTTCTTATACTGTGAGACCAAATCTGAATGTGATGAATTCTTTTCTCAGATAATTGAAGAAAATAAATGGAATGATGTTGAAATATTATGCTATGATGATTCTCTACTAGAATTTTTTTCTGAAAAGGATAAACTTAATGTTTCTAAAACAAATTTAAATTCTAGGTTTTTTTTAACTAGATGTGAATTTTTGGTTGCTAAGGATGGCAGTTTATTAATATGTGCTGAACAGATCAAATCACATAAAGTAAATGATCTTCCACAAAACTTTATAGTATTTGCAAAAATCAGTCAATTTACTGAAACATTAAGTGGAGGTTTAAATGGAATTAAGAGTAAATACCCTAATAACTTGCCAACAAACATAACAACTATCAAAAATTTTAATAGTCAAGAAAAAGAAAACACCAATTTTTTGACTTATGGAAGTGCAGCAAAAAACCTGTATCTTCTTCTTCTAGAAGATTTATAAAATGAAAGAATTTTATACCAGATCATTAACAGCTGCTGCATATGTAAGTGTTTTATTGATACCTTTATTTATTAATGAATATCTTTTTTATTTTGTAGGATTCATATGCAGTTTAATCCTTGTTTTCGAATTCATTAAACTAATTGCAAATTATAATCACAAATTTTTATCATCTGATACAGGAAAATCTTATCTTATTTTATATTTAACTTTTCCCTTATATATTTCACTTTTTTTATTGTCTTACAATTGGATTTTTCAACTATTTTTTTTACTACTAATTATATTGACAAATATATTATTAGGGTTCTCGCTTTTAAAGAAAAAAATATTTTCCTTTTCTATTCTTAAAAATCGTTTTATTGGACATTTTTACTTAGTTGGTTCTCTTGTTATTTTATTTTCAATGCCAAAAATATCAGAATTATATAATCCAAATTTTATTTTTTGTTTTTTGATTTTAGTTTGGATTTCTGATTCTGCTGGATACGTTTTTGGTGTTAATTTTGGGAAAAGGCCTTTACTAAAATCTGTATCTCCTAAAAAAAGCATTGAAGGTTTTGTTGGCGGAATTATTTTTTCTGTAATATTTTCCATAGTATTTTATAATTATCTAAACTTAGGTTTTAGTATGGCACAATGGGTTATGCTAGGATTATTAACTACAACTGTAGGAGCTCTTGGAGATCTAGTTCAATCTCAATTTAAGAGGGAAGCTGGCGTAAAAGACAGTGGAAATTTACTTCCAGGTCATGGAGGTCTATATGATCGAATGGATAGTATTATATTTGCATCACCATTTATTTATCTAACTTTCAAAATATTCCTATATGTTTCATAAAGAGGGGCATGTAATTATTATTTTATCCTTTATAATTGTAGCTATAATTAATCTTTTTACAAACATCTTTATAGTTAATCCTTTAATATCTAAAATTATAGGAATATTTACCATTACTATTTTAATACTGATTTTACAATTTTTTAGAAACCCTAAAAGGGTTACCCAAATTAATGATTCATTAATTATTTCTCCTGTTGATGGAAAAGTTGTGATTGTTGAAAAAGTATATGAAAAAGAATATTTTAAAAAAAATAGAATACAAATTTCTGTTTTTATGTCACCAATAAATGTTCACGTAACAAGATAT
Organism: uncultured Flavobacteriaceae bacterium; assembly: GCA_964433845.1. Classification (GTDB taxonomy): domain Bacteria; phylum Bacteroidota; class Bacteroidia; order Flavobacteriales; family Flavobacteriaceae; genus MAG-121220-bin8. The sequence goes on along the minus strand of CAYSTA010000025.1, from coordinate 18,911 downwards.
CCGATAAGTGGAATTATCAAATTTAGCAAATACCATCCTGGCAAGTATCTGGTTGCATGGCATCCCAAGTCCTCTACATTAAATGAAAGGACAACAATTGTAGTTGAAAACAAAACCTTTGGAGAAATATTATATCGTCAGATTGCAGGAGCAGTTGCAAAAAGAATAGTGAATTATGCAAAAATTGGAGAAAATGCTATTCAAGGAAATGATGCTGGCTTTATAAAATTTGGATCAAGAGTTGATGTTTTTCTTCCAATTGATTCTAATATAGTAGTAAAAGTTGGTGACAAAGTTAAAGGCGGCATTGATATTATCGGAAAAAAATAAGATTATTTTTTTAGCTTTTTCTCTAAAATTTTAATTTTTATTATTGTATCCTCTTCTTTCTTTTTTTCGTTTTCTACTATTGAATCCGGAGCATTTTCAATGAATTTTTTATTATTAAGTTTTGATTGGATAGATTTCAAAAATCCCAAATTATATTTTAAATCCTCTTTAATTTTTATTAAATCATTTTTTTTATCCAGGAGCTTATTAATGAAGTATTCTTTACTATCAACTACCAATGATTCAAGATTTGCATTGATTTGTGAAACATCTTCTTTTAATTCTGAATTGGCTAGTTTAAATACAACACTTTTAAGTTCATCTCTTAGTTTATTTTTTTTAGAAAATAATTCTATTTTTTCTTTGTAGGAAATCCCTTTTTCATTTCTATATTTTCTAATATTTGTAATTAGTTTGGAAATATGATCAAATTCTTTTAATAAGTAATCATCTACTTTATTATGTTTTGGCCAATCATTAATTATTAATGGTTTATCCTCTTCTTTTTTTATACCACTCCAAATTTCTTCAGAAATAAAGGGCATAAAAGGATGCAAAATTGTTAAACATTTTTTAAGAAATTCCAATGTTTTATTAAAAGTCTTAATATCTATTGGAGATCCAAAACTTGGTTTTACAATTTCTAAATACCAAGAACAATAATCATCCCAAACAAGTTTATAAATAATCATTAAAGCATCTGAGATTCTATATTTCTTGAAATTATCATCTATCTCAATTAATTTAGAACTTAACTTATTTTCAAACCATTCAATTGCAGCAATAGATGATTGATTTTGATCTATAGAATCATTAAGATCCCAAGATTTAACTAATCTATATGAATTCCATATTTTATTTGAAAAATTCTTTCCCTGTTGACATAAAGATTCATCAAATAAAAGGTCATTTCCTGCAGGAGCACTGAGTAAAAGCCCTACTCTAACACTATCAGCTCCAAAATCTTCTATTAACTTTATGGCATCAGGCGAATTCCCAAGTTGTTTAGACATTTTTCTTCCTTGTTTATCTCTTACTAAACCAGTAAAATACACTGAATTAAATGGCTTTATATTTTTAAATTCATAACCTGAAACAATCATTCTTGCAACCCAAAAAAACAAAATATCTGGACCAGTAATCAAGTCATTTGTAGGATAATAATAATTAAAATCTTCATTGTCAGGATTATTAATTCCATCAAAAACACTAATTGGCCATAACCATGAGGAAAACCATGTGTCTAAAACATCCATTTCTTGTGTTAAACTTTTTTTATCTAAGTTAGAATCTCCACTTTTTTTTCTAGCTTTTATTATAGCTTCATCAATATTCTCCGCTACAACAAAATCTTTTTTATCTGAGCTAAAATAATATACTGGTATTTGATGACCCCACCATAATTGTCTAGAAATATTCCAATCCCTAATATTCTCCATCCAATTTTTATATGTGTTTTTAAACTTCTTGGGGAAAAGTTTAATCTTATCTTCCATTACCGCTTTTAGAGCAGGCTTTGAAATTTCTTCCATTTTTAAAAACCATTGATTTGATAACTTAGGTTCAATTACACATTTTGTTCTTTCAGATTTTCCAATCTTTGTTAAATAAACTTCTTCTTTTATTAAAGATCCCAGTTTTTGTAATTCTTCTGAAATTTCTGTTCTAACTAAAAATCTGTCTTTTCCACTATAATGCAGAGCAAATTCATTTAAGGTTCCATCATCATTTAGAACATCTATAATTTCTAATTTGTGCTTATCTCCAATTATCTTATCATTTTCACTATGAGCTGGTGTAACTTTTAAACACCCAGTCCCAAATTCAGAGTCAACATTTTGATCTTCTATTATTGGAATTTCCTTATTTATAATTGGAATAATAGCTTTCTTTCCTTTTAAATGTAAGTATCTGTCATCATCTGGATTTACTGCTATTGCAGTATCTCCAAAAATTGTTTCTGGCCTAGTTGTAGCTACACTAATTGTTTCAGAAGAATTAGAAATTTTGTATTTAATATAGAAAATTTTAGTTTCTTCTTCTTCATAAATTACTTCTTCATTAGATAAGGTAGTTTTTGCCTGAGGATCCCAGTTTACCATTCTATGACCTCTATAAATCAAGCCTTTTTCATAGAGCTCAATAAAAACCTTTATTACAGATTCCGTCATTTCTTTATCCAGAGTGAACTTAGTTCTATCCCAATCACAAGAACAACCTAACTTTTTTAATTGTTCTAAAATTAAGCCACCATGCTTCTCTGTCCAATCCCAGGCATAATTTATAAACTCATCTCGAGTTATATCTTTTTTTTCAATTCCATCATTTTTTAATTTCTCTACAACCTTTGCTTCAGTTGCAATTGAAGCATGGTCAGTTCCTGGAACCCAACAAGCATTGAAACCTTGAAGACGTGCTTTTCTAATTAAAATATCTTGGATAGTATTGTTTAACATATGCCCCATATGTAATATGCCTGTTACATTTGGGGGAGGAATTACAATAGTATAAGGAATTTTATCATTTGGCTTTGAATTAAAATAATTATTTTCGTTCCAAAATTGATACCACTTTGATTCTATTTTTTTTGCATCAAAGCTTTTAGCTATACCCATCTATTATATTGATTAATTATGATGACAAAAGTAGTCAACTATAAAGTAATTTAAAAGGTAAGTCGTTTTTTTGTATGTATGTATAAAAAGTCATAGTTTTAATTAAAATTCATGACAATGAAAAAAATTTCACTAATTATATGCCTATTCCTTTTTACCTTTCCAATTCTTTCTCAAGAAAAATCAGCTGAAATTTCATTTAAGGAAACTATTATTGATTATGGAATTATTGAAAATGGTGAAGATGGAAAAAGAACTTTTGAGTTTAAAAATACTGGTAACGCGCCATTAATTTTTTCTAGAATTTTTTCTTCTTGTGGTTGTACTATTCCCAAAAAACCTGAAAAACCTGTTCTACCAGGTGAATCTGGTTCAATTCAAGTTGAATATGATACCAAAAGAACGGGATTGTTCCAAAAAGCCATTACAGTAAATTCTAATGCTAAAACATCAAATGTTATTTTAAGGATTAAAGGTGAAGTCCTGCCAGAACCTGAAGAAGAAGAAGAAGAAGAAGAGGACAAATAACGTTTGTCTATTTATTAAATAGATAAAAATTGCAAAAACAAAAAAAAATATCTCTAAAGAACTATAACAGTTTTGGAGTAGATGTGAGTTCTTCTAATTTCAACATTGCTAATTCGGAAAAAGAAATAATATCTTTTATTAAAAAGAATAATTTTATTGAACCTATAATTCTTGGAGGAGGGACTAATATTCTTTTTAAAAATAATATTGATCGAAGTATCCTAAAAATTCAAATTAAAGGAATTGAATTAATAAATGAAACAGAAGATCATGTAATTATTTCTGTTGGAGCAGGAGAAGTATGGAATGATTTGGTCAATTGGACTATAAATAATAATTATGGAGGCTTAGAAAATTTAAGTTTAATTCCAGGAAATGTAGGAACTGCACCAATTCAAAATATTGGAGCATATGGAGTTGAGTTAAAAGATGTTTTTGAAAATTGTAGAGCTATTTCAACAGAAAATGGATCATTAAGGTTTTTTAAAAATACTGAATGTAAATTTTCATATAGAAGCTCAGTTTTTAAAGAAGAACTAAAAAATAAGTTTATTATTTCTTATGTAACATTTAAACTTTCTAAAAAAAATCATACAATAAATTCTTCTTATGAACCTTTGAAAGAAGCTATAATAAATAATAAAATTAGTAATCCAACTATTAAAAATATTTCAGAATTAGTTTGCAAAATCAGATCAAGCAAATTGCCAGATCCTAAATTGATTGGTAATTGTGGTAGTTTTTTTAAAAATCCAATTATAAATGAAATTGATTTTAAAAAATTGTGTGAAAAGGAAAAAGATGTTCCTTTTTATAAAATTTCAGAAAAAAAAATAAAAATTCCTGCTGCTTGGCTAATTGAAAAATGTGGATATAAGGGAATAAGAGATGGTGATACAGGAACCCATGACAAACATGCGTTAATAATTGTTAACTATGGGAAAGCTTCAGGAAATGAAATTTTTGAGTTTTCCCAAAAAATTAAAAAAACTGTTTTAAGAAAATTTAATATATTGCTGGAGGAGGAGGTTAATATAATTGATAATTAATATGTTATATGTAATTACATTTTTATTATTAGGTATAGCTTTTGCTGGAATTTCCATCAAAATTATTTTAAAAAAAAATGGAAAATTCTCCGGGACTTGTGCTAGTGCTAATCCATTTTTAAATAAGAACAATGAACCTTGTGGAATTTGCGGTAAACTTCCAAATGAAACTGACTGTAAAAAGCCTAAAATGAATTTGAATTAATAGTTTGGCAGAAAACAAATTTATTAGAAATCAAATTAATCTTGCAAAAGAAAATAATCAAAATGCATTTAGTTATTTATTAAATACCTACTGGGATGATATTTATAATTTTCAATTAAAAAGAATAAAAAATGAGTCCAATGCTGAAGACATTACCATTAAAAGCTTTACCAAAGCATTTGAAAAAATAAATACTTATAATGATAAATATCTATTTAAAACATGGCTTATTACTATTTCAAAAAATCTCCATATTGATCAACTAAGAAAAAATAAAAATAATTTAAATGTACTTGAATCCAGTGATTTTGTAGAAGTTATTGAAAGCTCTCCTAGCCCTGAAGATGATCTTATAAATGAACAAAAATTAAAATCTCTAAAAAATAAAATAAGTAAATTAAAGCCTAATTATAAAAAGGTTATTGAACTGAGGTATTTCAATGAATTAAGCTATAAAGAAATTTCTAATAAGCTTAATCAACCAATAAATAATGTGAAAGTTAGAATAATGAGAGCAAAAAGAATTTTAGCTGAAATAATTAAAAAATCATGAGATCAGTAATACAAAAATTAGGGCCTGGATTACTTTTTGCAGGTGCAGCGATTGGAGTTTCTCACCTTGTTCAGTCTACTAGAGCGGGTGCTGATTTTGGTTTTGGATTATTATGGGCTCTAATTCTTTCTAATCTATTTAAATATCCTTTTTTTTTATTTGGACCAAAATATTCATTAGCCACCGGGGAAAGCCTCTTAGATGGCTACTATAAATTAGGTAAATATGTTTTATTGATTTATCTACTTTTATCTCTAATTACTATGTTTACAATCCAAAGTGCCGTAACAATTGTTACTGCAGGATTAGCAATTGAACTTTTTGGAATTACTACAAATATTACCATATGGGCATTTATAATAATTTTTTTGTGTTTAATAATACTTTTAATTGGCAGATATAAACTGTTAGATAATCTAATGAAATTTGTAATAATCTTATTAGCTATTAGCACTCTATTAGCAGTTTTATTTGCCGCCATTAATTCTACAAATGAATTGGAATTAACTCAAATTTTTCCAAAAGAAACATGGAGTATTGCCTTTTTAGTTGCATTTATGGGCTGGATGCCAGCACCATTGGATGTATCTATATGGCAATCTATTTGGACACTTGAAAAAAAGAAAAAAGAAAAAAGAATAAATGAAAAAGAAATCATATTTGATTTTAATATTGGTTATATAACTACTATAATTTTAGGCATATCTTTTATTGCGTTAGGATCATTTGTTATGTATAATAGTGGAGAAACCTTTTCAAATCAAGGAGGAGAGTTTGCAAAACAATTAATAAATCTATATACAAATTCTATAGGAAATGAGGTTTTCTTAATAATAGCAATAGCCGCTTTTACAACAATGTTTAGCACAACTATTACATGTCTTGATGCTTCTCCAAGAACAATGGAAAAAACTTTTAGTTTGTTGGGAATAAAGAAGATTGCAAACTATAATCTTTGGATTATAATTTTAGCTATAGGCACATTATCAGTTTTTGTATTCTTTATGTCTGAAATGGCTCTACTGGTAAAAATAGCAACTATACTTTCATTTATAACTGCACCATTTTATGCATTTGTAAATTTCAGATTAATTAATAGCAAATATACTCCAAAAGAAAATAGACCATCTAAAGCAATAAACATCCTAAGTATAATGGGATTAATTTTTTTAACATGCTTTACAGTATGGTATTTGACTATTTTATAAAAATTTTAATCAATAGTTTGTAACTTTACTCCGTATTATATTTTTATGCCAATTCTTCCAAATACATTAAACAATACAACTATTCAAAAATCTGAATTGAAAAAGCTTAATATATCCAACAATAAAACTAATGCAAATAACATTTCATCGAATAAAGAAATATTAAAAAAACCTAACTGGATTAGAGTAAAACTTCCTACAGGAAAAAAATATACAGAATTAAGAGGGTTAGTAGATAAATATAATTTAAATACAATATGTTCTTCTGGAAATTGTCCTAATATGGGTGAATGTTGGGGTGAAGGAACTGCTACTTTTATGATCCTAGGAAATATCTGTACAAGGTCTTGTGGATTTTGTGGTGTTAAAACTGGCAAACCAAAAAATATAGATTGGGCTGAACCAGAAAAAGTAGCTAATTCTATAAAAGTGATGAGTATCAAACATGCTGTTATAACATCTGTTGACAGGGATGATTTGAAAGATATGGGTTCTTTTATATGGGCTGAAACGGTTAAAAGTATTAGAAGGTTAAATCCTAAAACTACACTTGAAACCTTAATACCAGATTTTCAAGGAATTGAAAAGCATTTAAATAGAATTGTAGAGGTTTGTCCTGAGGTAGTTTCTCATAATATGGAAACCGTTCGAAGATTAACTAGGGAAGTAAGAATTCAAGCAAAATATGAAAGAAGTCTTAAAGTTCTTGAATATTTAAAAAGAAAAGGAATTAGAAGAACTAAATCAGGAATCATGCTAGGATTGGGTGAAAAAGAAAATGAAGTATTCCAAACACTTATAGATTTAATAGAAAACAATGTAGATATTGTAACCATTGGACAATATCTACAACCTTCAAAAAAACATCTACCAGTAAAAGAATTTATTACGCCTGATCAATTCAAAATTTATGAAGAATTTGCTAAAAATTTAGGATTTAGACATGTTGAAAGTGGCCCTCTAGTAAGGTCTTCTTATAAAGCTCAAAAACATATTAATTAACTGAGAGCAGTTGAAATTAGAGATTTAAATGCATCCTCATTTCTTAAAAATCTAGTTTTTATTTCTAAATAAAACAATTTATTATTTAAATTTAAATTCTTAATTTTTCTATAGTCCTTTTCCGTTGTAACAACAATTGTATCTTCAAATTCTTGTTCAATTTTAAAAATATCTTTAGAAGAATAATCATAATGATCTGAAAATTTCATATGATCAAATTCAATATCATTATTATGAAAAAATTCTATTAAAGGGTTGCTATTAGATATTGCTGTTACTAATAAAACTCTTGATTTTTTTAATTCTTCAATTTGAATATTTGTTTTTCCAAAAAGAGTAGGATTATAAGATATTGATGAAAAAAACAAACTTTGATGCTTAAGAAGATTAATTGAATTGTAAAAGTCCCGCATTTCAGACTCTTTTAAATTATCTGGACATTTTGTTACAATAATTATGTCTGCTCTTTTATAACCATTTAATGGTTCTCTTAAATTTCCTGTAGGTAAGATACAATCATTAAAAAATGGCTCTTTATAAGTAGTAAGTAAAATGTTTAATTTAAGAGAAATACTTCGATGTTGAAAACAATCATCTAAAATTATCCCATCTAAATTATTGTTTTGTAAAATTAAATTATTAACTCCTCTAACTCTTTTTTCATCAACTGAAACTTGAATATTTTTAAATTTTTTTAAAATCTGATAAGGCTCATCTCCGATCGATTTTGGAGATGATTTTGAAGAAGCCTTGATGTAGCCTGAAGTTGATCTTTTATAACCCCTACTTAATAAAGCCAAATTAAATTTTTCACTAAAATTTTCAAAAATATATTCAGCCATTGGAGTTTTTCCTGTTCCTCCCGTGCTTAAATTACCTATGCCTATTAATGGAATCGTATATTTTTTAGATTTTAAAATTTTATAATTAAAAAGAATATTTCTAAAACTAATTATAATGAAATAAATTATAGAAATAGGATACAAAATTTTTCTAATAATTAACATAAAACTAAAGTATAAATTATAATCTAAACAATTGATGATTAGAGAATTTATAACTTTGCAATAAAAAAATTGTGAAATTAGAAGAAATCATAACTATAATTGAAGATTGGGCTCCATTGGAATCAGCTGAAGATTTTGATAATGTTGGATTAATTGTTGGTGATAAATCTGAAAAAATTACGAAAGCTTTAATAACCATTGATACATTAGAAAATGTGGTGGATGAGGCTATTGAAGAAAAATGTAATTTGATAATTAGTTTTCATCCTATAATTTTTTCAGGTTTAAAAAGAATCACCAAAGAAACATATGTAGAAAGGGTAGTCCGTAAAGCAATAAAAAATAATATCAATATTTATGCTTTACATACAAATTTAGATAATCACCCTAAAGGAGTAAATTTTCAAATTGCAAAACAACTGAGCTTAATTAATGCTAAAATACTTATCCCTAAAATAGGATTTAAAGGGGGAATGGGAATGATCGGCAATCTTAAAGAATCATTTTCCGAAAAAGAGTTTTTGAAATATGTGAAGAAAAAAATGAATGTTAAAACAATAAAACATTCACCATTTATCAATAATAAAATTAAAAAGGTAGCAGTTTTAGGTGGATCTGGAAGTTTTGCAATTGATGATGCAATTAATTCCAAAGCTGATTGTCTGATAACTGCAGACCTAAAGTATCATGATTATTTTAAAGGTGAAAACAAGATATTATTATTAGATATAGGTCACTTTGAAAGTGAACAGTACACAAAAGAGTTAATTTTAAATTTTCTTATGAAAAAAATTCCTAAGTTTGCGTGCATTATATCAAAAACCAAAACAAACCCAGTTAATTATTTTTAATTATGGCAAAAAAAGTAGAATTTTCAGTAGAAGATAAACTTAGAGCGCTTTATGACTTACAATTAATCGACTCTAGAATTGATAAAATAAGAAGTGTTAGAGGTGAACTTCCTCTAGAGGTAGAAGATTTAGAAGATGAAGTTACTGGATTAGAAGTCAGAATTTCTAAAATACATGAAGAATTAGCTCAATATGAAGAAGAAATTAAATCAAAAAAGAATACTATTGAACATGCTAAGTCTATGATTAAAAAATATAATGATCAACAAAAAAATGTTAGAAATAATAGAGCTTTTGAGTCCTTAAGTAAAGAAATTGAATTTCAAGAACTTGAAATTGAACTTTGCACTAAGCAAATTAAAGAATTATCTGCTCAAATAGAGTTAAAAAAAGAAAATATTGATCAAAATAGTGAGAAACTAAAAGAAAGAAAAGAGCATTTAAGTCATAAAAAAAATGAATTAGATGATATACTAGAAGAAACTGAAAAAGAAGAAACTGGGTTATTAAAGAAATCAAAAAAGTTTGAGTCAAAAATTGATGAATCTTTACTTATCTCATATAAGAAGATTAGATCTAGTGTTAGAAATGGACTTGCTGTTGTGGCTGTTGAGAGAGGTGCATCTGCTGGGTCTTTTTTTACTATACCTCCTCAAGTTCAATTAGATATTGCCTCAAGAAAAAAACTTATTACAGATGAACATAGTGGAAGGATTTTAGTTGATAAAATAATGGCAGATGAAGAAATTAAAAAGATGGAAAAGCTTTTTACAAGTTTATAAACTATTTTACAATAAAAGATTTATTTAAATCTTTACCTCCCAATACTTTAATATTATAAAAATATTGTCCTGAAGCTAATTTTTTATTAGAATTTATTGATAGTGGAAAAGTATGTGTCCCTCTTCTCAATAGATTATCATAAATCAATCCATGATTACGACCTAATATATCATAAATGTATATTTTAATATGGTGGTCTTGATTAATTCTCAAGTTTAAATCAACCTTTGTAGAACCATATATTGCAGCATGATAAGGAATAATATTATCATAATTTATCACATCATCATTGCAATTTATACCAAGACCTAGAAGTGAATATTCATTTCCTAACATCGCCTTATTAATAAAATTCTTGTCTCCACATAGCCAATCAGTAAGTATTGTAGTATAGATAGATCTAAAATCTAAATTATGTTTTAAATTTCCTCTTTTATTTAGATCACTTAAACTCGGATGATCACCAATAATACCATTTCCTTTTAAAGCTGGTCCAAACAACATCACAGGAGCAGCGGCTCCATGATCTGTTCCTTCAGATCCATTTTCAGCAACTCTTCTTCCAAATTCTGAAAAAGTTAATGAAAGCACTTTATTATCAAGTCCATAATACTTTAAATCATCATAAAATACCTTAACTGAATTTGACAAAGTAGTTAATAATTTCTGGTGTCTTTCAGGTTGATTACCATGTGTATCAAACCCTCCTAATGAAACCATATATATTTTAGAACCTAAACTACCTTTTATAAGCCTAGAAACTAAACTAAGTTGGGTATCTAAATTATTCTCTGCATCATATTGATTAAAATCTTCCGATTCATTATAAGCTTTGTGTATAACAGAAGCATAATTAAATGTCGCATTAGAGATTCTTCTAAGAAATTCAATTTGATCTCCGTGAGTACAATCAGGTAAATTTTTTGTATCAAACAAGGTTCCATTCTCAGCAACTTTTTTTAATCTTTCAGGACTTGAAACAGCAAAAGCATACGTTGTTTTACTTCCATTAAAAATTAAATTTCCTCTACTACCTATTTGAATTGCTACAGGTTTTTCTGGAGGATTAGTAAGATAATCTAAATATTTTTCGTCATAATACCTTCCAAGCCATCCTGTAGAAATTTCAGTATTTCTTGTAGCACTAGCCCATATATCTGAGGATTTAAAATGTGATCCATTTGGGTTTTCATAACCTACTCCATTAACAACTTTCATTTTTCCATCTTTCCATAAAGGTTCTATATTATTCATATGGTTTGGTATTGCAAAATCATCATTTAGCTTAATCAAATTAGACTTAGGAATATAAATAGTAGGTCTTTTATTAACATAAGTATCAAAATCATATAGGGGAACAATTGTATTTAATCCATCATTTCCTCCTTTTAATCTTATTAATACTAATGATCTATCACTTATAGAATCTGTCAATGCATTAGTTAAAAAATTCGAATTTAAAACTGATAAAGAAGTATTGCCAAAAGAAATTGAACCAGCACCAGCAATTCCTAAAGTTTTTAAAAACCCTCTTCTACCCCATCTAGAGTGCTCTGCTTTATGTTTTTTTGATCTTAAATAATCCTTTCTTTTCATTTTTACTTTAATTGAAACTCTGGTAATGATATAAAAAATAACATCAAATTATAAACCTGGGTTGGTACAGATTCATAATTCAATGTCCATGTTCCATCTTCAAAATAATTATCAGGAATCTCTCCTTTAAAAATATTAATAGCGTCCATTCGCTCTTCTTCTTTAATATCATATTTGCAAAACATATGATCTTTTAATTTATCAACTATTACTTTTGGATCTTTTTCATTTTGTCCAACTAGTGAAATAATAAAAGTTCTAAACTGTTCTTTATTTCCTGCCCAATGTCTATTTAAAATATATTCTATAAATTCCCATCTCATTGGAAGTGTTCCTGTACTAATCCAGTCGTGATTTTCTTGCCATCCGGCAACATCAATTGGTTTAAAGATTTCTTGTCCCATTTCAACACATCTTGCTTTCATATAATTGGTATGATTTTTTTGAAAATTTTGTGGAAATACAAACTCAAAATCATTTTGCATAAATACAAATAAATCAATAGGACTTTTTATTAAAACATTAGAAGACTTTAAATCAAAAAAATGTTCACTTTTAAACAATTGTTGGTAAACTGGAACTAACTCAAAATTATTGGAAATAAAAGTTGATGCTAATTCAGAAGTAATTTTTTTATTTAAAACTGGACTAACAAAATATTTATATAACTTTTCACAAATAAAATTTGCAATTAGTTCTTTTTTTTCTTGAAATAAAATATCTATTACATCTTGATAACCCCAATTTCCTGTTTTTCCAAAAATTGTTTTTTCTCCAGCATCAAAAGTATTTTCATTGAAAATAATGGCACTCCCATTTCCATTTGAGTACTTATTATATCCCGTTAGTGCTCTTGATGTTTCTGTAATATCTGAAGAAGTATATCCATTACCTTCACCTAAAGTAAACAATTCATAAAGTTCCCTTGAATAATTTTCGTTAGGAGCTTTTTTCTTATTAGAATAACCATTTAGATAAAGAAGCATAGCTGGTTCTAAGCCAATAGCACTTACAAATTCCTTGAAATTTCCAAGTGAATATTGTTGAAGTCTAGAATGATACTGATATAAATATTGAGATCGATTATAATCATAGTATTCAGTTACAAAGTGATTACTCCAAAATAAGGTAAGTCTTTCTCTAAATCCATCAGATAAGAAATTAGAAAAAGCCTGTTTTTGCCATACAGTTTTATAGTATCCTTGATTATTTCCTGAATTGTTAATTTCAGCATTGTTCCAAAAACCCCACTCAGGAGCTGGTGTTAAAGGCATAATTTTTGCTGAAGTTATTATCTCTTCTATTAATTCTTCTGGCGATTTAGTTAATAAAGCCTTTGCCTTTTCATTAGAAATACCAAAACCTAACCTTCGATAAATAAATCTAATTTTCGAAATGTTCCAAGGATTTTCACTTGAAGGAACATATGAATTTAATGTTGAATTATTACAGTCCTGCATTTCACAAAAGTAAATATTTTCTAAAAAAGATATTTTTTTTCATAGATTTAAGAAAATATATAAAATTCAGAAATGTTATTCAAAAATCTCTTATTTATTTTAGTTGTAATTACTCAATTAAATTGTTATAGTCAAACTAAATTATCTAGAATAGAAAAAAAAATATTAAAACAGGTCAGTATAAATCAAGAAAATGCAATTGTTTTTCTTGAAAAAGTTGTAAATATTAACAGTGGAACTTTAAATAAGAAAGGGGTTAAAATGGTAGGAGATGTATTTAGAAGTGCTTTTGATGACATAAATTTTTCTACCAAATGGATTGAAATGCCTAAAGAAATGAATAGGGCTGGTCATCTATTTGCTTATAAAAAAGGTTCTAAAGGGAAAAAATTACTTCTTATTGGACATTTAGATACAGTGTTTGAAGAAAATAGTCCTTTTCAAACTTTTGAAAGAAAAGACAGTATTGCTTATGCTCCTGGTGGTAATGATATGAAGGGAGGAAATGTAGTAATGCTTTATGCTCTTAAAGCTTTAAATGATTTAAATTTATTAAATAAATCTACTATAACAATTGCATTGACTGGAGATGAAGAAAGTACTGGCAAACCACTAAGTATATCAAGAAAAGATTTAATTGAAGCTGCTAAGAATAGTGATATTGCATTAGGTTTTGAAAATTCAACAGGATATAATAATGCCACTATTGCAAGAAGAGGATCCTCTGGTTGGAGTGTTACAACTACTGGAGTAAGGGCTCATTCATCAGGAATTTTTAGAGATTCAATTGGTGCAGGAGCTATTTTTGAAATGGGACGTATTCTTCACAAATTTTATGAAGAAGTTCGCGGTGAAGAATTATTAACTTTTAACCCAGGAAATTTAATGGGAGGAACTTTTGTTAATTATGATAAAAATAAAGCTGAAGGAGTAATCTTTGGAAAAACTAATGTTGTTCCTCAAATTGCAAAAGTGAATGGAGGTTTGCGTTTTATTTCTGAAGAACAAAAAGAACGTGCTAGAAATAAAATGAGATCAATTGTAAAAGAATCTCTGCCCTATACAAAAGCAACTATATCTTTTACTGATAGTTATCCCGCAATGCAACCTTCAGAAGGAAACAGGAAACTTCTAAAACTATTAAGTGATGTAAGCCTTTCCCTTAAACAAGGCGAAGTACTTCCATATGATCCTGGAAAAAGAGGAGCTGCAGATGTATCTTTTGTTGCAGATTATGTTGATGCTTTAGATGGATTAGGTACAATGGGAAATGGAGCTCACACACCTAATGAAACTGTTAACCTTAAAACAATGGAATCTCTAATCTCTAGAACTGCAATCTTTATTTACCGACTAGTAAATATTAAAAATTAAAAAAATTATATTTACTGCTCGAAATTTTTAATGATAAACTATAGCACATATAAAAATAATATTTCAAAGGAATGGGTGACTTTTGTTCATGGAGCTGGAGGAAGTTCATCAATTTGGTTTAAACAAATTAGAGAATATAAAAAACATTTTAATATTCTTCTTTTAGACTTAAGAGGCCATGGAAATTCGAAATATCCTATTAAAAATATTTTTGAAAAAAAATATACTTTTTCATCAATTGCTAATGATATTATTAAAGTTTTAAAAAAAGAAAAAATAGATAATTCACATTTTGTTGGAATTTCACTAGGAACTATCTTAATTAGACACATTGCTGAATTTTATCCAAAGATGGTTAAAAGTATGGTTATGGGTGGTGCTATTATGAAATTGAATTTTAGATCCCAATTATTAATGAAATTAGGTTCAGCCTTTAAGTCTATTGTTCCATATATATGGATATATAAACTTTTTGCTTTTATTATTATGC
The DNA here is from genome assembly GCA_964433845.1 of uncultured Flavobacteriaceae bacterium. Classification (GTDB taxonomy): domain Bacteria; phylum Bacteroidota; class Bacteroidia; order Flavobacteriales; family Flavobacteriaceae; genus MAG-121220-bin8. The sequence continues at coordinate 3,860 of CAYSTA010000025.1, read as the reverse complement.
CAAATAAAAATCACAAGGAATCCAGACTTTTATTTATTAATGAAGCTAAAAAACTTTACCAAAAAGAATTTATTAGATGGTTTAAATTAACTTCTGAAATTAATCCATTGTTAAAACTGTTTAGACAGGTTGAACTATCAATTCCTACTTTGTATGTAATGGGATCTCAGGATTATATGTTCCTTGAGTCTATTAAACTGCTTACAAAAGAGCATAAAAGTGCTGAACTTTTAGTAGTCCCAGATTGTGGTCATGTAGTTAATGTTGAGAAATCAAATTTTTTTAATAATAAAACTATTTTCTTTTTAAATAATTTGGCTAAAAAAAATAATTAATTTTTTTTCTGTAAAATTTTTTATTAAATAAAACTATCCTATATTTGACATTCGAAATTCAATTTGAGGACGGATTTGACTGATTGCAACCTCATTAAAAAAGTGCTAAAGCAGTAGCTTTCACAAAGATATTTAGTCAAATCTTTCCTCTAACTAAAAATTATTTATTATGGGAAATCAAAAAATATCTACAAAAGCTCTTCATGCTGGACATGACACAAATTTAACTCAAGGAACTAGGGCAGTTCCACTTTATCAATCAACTTCTTATGTTTTCAATGATTCTGATCATGCAGCAAATCTTTTTGCACTTGCTGAGCCAGGTTATATCTACACTAGATTAAATAATCCAACAAATGATGTTTTAGAGCAAAGACTTGCTGCTCTTGAAGGAGGTATTGGTGCGGTTGTTACAGCTGGAGGAACAGCTGCTATTTCTACAACTTTTCTAACTCTTTTAAAGTCTGGCGACCATATAGTCGCTTCAAATAGTTTGTATGGTGGCACATATAATCTCTTGAATGTAACTTTGCCTAGACTTGGAATTACAACAACTTTTGTTGATCCTTCAGATCCAGAAAATTTTGCTAATGCAGTTCAAGAAAATACAAGAGCAATTTTTGCTGAATCTTTAGGAAATCCAAAACTAGATGTTTTAGATCTTAAAGAGATTTCTAAAAGAGCAAAAGCTGCTAAAGTTCCATTTATAGTTGATAATACTGTTGCAACGCCCGCTTTGCTTAGACCAATAGAACATGGTGCTGATATTGTAATTCATTCTCTAACAAAATATATCAATGGAAACGGAACTGCATTAGGCGGTGTAATCATTGATGCTGGCAACTTTGATTGGTCAAATGGGAAATTTCCTGAATTTACCGAACCATCACCTGGATACCATGGTCTTATTTATCATGAAGTTTTAGCTGAAGCTTCTTTTATTGCAAAGGCAAGAATTGAAGGTCTAAGAGATCTTGGCGCTGCTTTAAGTCCATTTAATGCTTTTCAAATCCTTCAAGGTCTTGAAACTTTAGATGTAAGAATTAAAAGGCATTCAGAAAATGCACAAGGTTTAGCTGAATGGTTAGAATCTCAACCACAAGTTTCCTGGGTTAATTATCCTGGGTTAAAAACCAGCAAGCACAACAAATTAGCTAATAAATATTTGCCTGATGGTCAAAGTGGAATTGTTACTTTTGGCGCTAAAGGTGGTTATGAGGATGCTAAAACTATTGCTGATAAAACAAAAATATTTTCTTTGTTAGCTAATATTGGTGACTCAAAGTCTTTGATTATACATCCTGCAAGCACAACTCATCAACAATTAAATGATGATCAACAATTGAATACAGGTGTAACTAAAGATTTAATAAGACTTTCAGTTGGGTTGGAAGATTTAGATGATCTTAAGGGTGATTTGGAGTTTGCATTCTCTCAAATTGATTCTAAAGTATTATCAACTTAATCAATCGATGTGAATCTAAAATACATTGATGTAAAAGATGTTCAAATTTTTTCTGGCAGGAAAGTTGACTTTCATCTTTCCTACCAAAATTTTGGACAAGATTTTAATCACTTTCCAGTAGTTGTTGTAAATCATTCATTAACTGGAAATTCCAATGTATCAGGAAAAAATGGATGGTGGAAAGATTTAATTGGAAAAAATAAATTAATTGACACTGATCGATTTGCTGTTTTAGCATTTAACATTCCTGGAAATTGCTTTGGTAAAGAAAAGAATGAATTTCTTGATGATTTAATTTTAGGTGATATTGCAAAAGCATTTAATAAAGCTATAGCTCAACTAGGGATTAATAAAGTTCATTCCCTAATTGGAGGGTCTGTTGGAGGCGGTCTAGTTTGGGAAATGGGTGTATTAAATCCTAACTTATTTGAAAATTTAATTCCAATTGCAGCTGATTATAAATCTTCTAATTGGTTGTTAGCTAACACGTATCTACAATCCAAATTATTAAAAAATTCTTCTGATCCTATAGTTGATGCTCGAATTCATGCGATGTTAACTTACAGAAATCCACTCTCTTTAAATAAAAGATTTCAGAACGAGACTGATGGACATAGTAGAAAAGTTACTAGTTGGTTAGATTATCATGGAGATACATTAAAAAATAGATTTGAACTAGAAGCATATAAAACTATGAATAAGTTTCTCTCATCAATTGATGTAGAGACATATTCTAACTCTAAAATTGAAAGTTTGATAAAAAAAATAAAAAGTAATATTTATATAATTTCCATAGATACAGATTTGTTATTTACTGATTATGAGCTAAGAGAAACTTATAAAAAATTAAGTTTAATTAAAGATAATATTTACTATTACCAGATAAAATCAAATCATGGTCATGATGCTTTTTTTATTGAATATGATCAAATAGAAAACTATCTAAAAGAATATTTTTAAAATTTAATATTAATGCAAGAAATAAATTTATTTATAACAGGGGTTGGAAATGTTGGCAGTGAATTATTAAATCAAATTCAATCTCAAAAAAAATTTCTTAAAAAGAAATTGAATCTAAAAATAAAAGTAATAGCACTATCTAATACAAAAAATATGCTTTTTGATATAGATGGGATAACTTTAAAAAAATGGAAATCCAAATTAAGTAAAGGATTGGAAAACGACAGAGAGAAATTTGTAAATAAAACAATAAGTTTAGGTCTCAATAATAGTGTATTTGTAGATAATACAGCATCAAAAATTATTTCTTCTGAATATTCCTCATATTTAAAAAATAGAATAGCTGTAGTTACGTGCAATAAATTAGCTTGCTCAGATAAATTTAAAGTTTATAATAAACTTAAAAGAATTTCAATAAAAAATAAAACACCTTTCTTATATGAAACTAATGTTGGAGCTGGATTACCAGTAATAAATACTTTAAAAAATTTGATTGATTCAGGTGACAAAATCAAGTCAATTCAAGCCGTCTTGTCTGGAAGTTTAAATTATATTTTTAATAATTTTTTGAAAACAAATTCATTTCATAAAATAGTTGACAAAGCAAAAAAACTAGGATTTACTGAACCCGATCCAAAAATTGATCTTTCTGGAATTGATGTTGCTAGAAAATTATTAATTCTTTCTAGAGAAATTGGTTATAAAAATGAAATTGAAAATATTAATATAGAATCATTTTTGCCAAATGAATGCTTAGCTTTAAATTCTTATAAGGATTTGTATTCATCACTAAAGAAAAATAAAAATCACTTTAATATATTGCTTGAAAATGCAAAAAAAAGTGGAAAGAAATTAAAACATGTAGCAGAATTTTGTAATGAAAAAGGAAGCGTAACTCTAAAAGAAATTGACAAAAATCATGAGTTCTATGATTTAGATGAAAAAGACAATATAATTCTATTTTATACAGAGAGATATAGAAATCAACCATTAGTAATTAAAGGTGCGGGAGCCGGATCAAGTGTAACTGCTTCAGGAGTGTTTGCAGATATTCTTAAGATATAAAAAATCCACTCAATTGAGTGGGTTTTTTATCGGTG
>CAYSTA010000024.1:0-25915 GCA_964433845.1 uncultured Flavobacteriaceae bacterium | reverse complement strand
TTCTTGTTTTATTATACCAATATTTTACAGCTTCCTTTAATTCATCAAGAGGAAATTTTTTAGAAAATGGCATTATTTTATTTCGAGTTTCTTCTAAAGCAGAATGCAAAGAAATTGCAAGATTGAATTTAACATTTTCATCAGCCATTTTAATTATTAATTTAGAAATACCGGATGTTGATACAGTTATCCTTTTTGGAGAAATCCCTAAACCTTCTTTACTAGTAATTTTTTCAATTCCTAAAAGCAAATTTTTATAATTTAATAAAGGTTCTCCCATTCCCATAAAAACAATATTTGAAATGGGGCGATTATAATAAAGTTTACTTTGAAGATTAATAGTAGATGCTTGGTCAAAAATTTCATCAGGCTTAAGATTCCTCATTCTTTTTAATTTAGATGTTGCACAAAAATTACAATCTAAACTACAGCCAACCTGACTAGATATACATGCTGTAGTTCTTTTCTCTGTAGGAATTAAAACTGACTCAACTAAAAGATTATCAAATAATTTAACTGCATTCTTAATAGTTCCATCTTTACTTTTTTGAATTTTATCAATTTTAATATGGTTGATAACAAACTCCTTTTTTAAAACATCTCTCAATTCAAGTGAAATATTTGACATTTCATCAAATGAAAAGCAAGATTTTTTCCAAAGCCAATTGTAAACCTGTTTCCCTCTAAATGATGGATAATTATTAGATTCAAAAAAAGAACATAACTCTTTGAGATTTAAAGAACGTATGTCTTTTTTCATATATTTTTTCTAGAGAATTAACATTGCATCCCCATAAGAAAAAAAATTGTATTTTTCTTTTACAGCAACTTCATATGCTTTCTTTATAAAATCATATCCACCAAAAGCAGAAGCCATCATTAACAAAGTAGACTTAGGGGTGTGGAAATTTGTTATCATTGAATCTGCTAAACTAAAATCGTAGGGAGGGAAAACAAATTTGTGAGTCCATCCTGAGTATGGATTTAATGTTTTAAAAGATGAAACCGAGGATTCTAATGCTCTCATTGAGGTAGTGCCAACAGCACAAATTCGATTCTTACTTTTCTTTGCATTATTTACAATATCGCAAGCTTTTTGATCTATATAAAGTTCTTCTGAATCCATTTTGTGCTTGGAAAGATCTTCAACTTCTACAGGATTGAAAGTCCCAAGACCAACATGTAAAGTTATTTCAGCTATATTAATTCCCTTAATCTCTAATCTTTTTAAAAGATGTTTAGAAAAATGCAAGCCTGCAGTTGGAGCAGCAACAGCACCCTCATGTTTAGCGTAAATAGTTTGATATCTTTCTTTATCAAAACTTTCTTCATCTCTTTGAATATATTTGGGTAAAGGCGTTTGACCCAAATTAAAAAGTGCTTGTCGAAACTCTTCATAAGATCCATCAAATAAAAACCTTAATGTTCTTCCTCTAGATGTAGTATTATCAATCACTTCCGCAACTAAAGTATCATCATCCCCAAAATAAAGTTTATTTCCAATTCTAATTTTTCTAGCTGGATCAACTAAAACATCCCAGAGCCTTTGTTCATCACTTAATTCTCTTAAAAGAAAAACTTCAATTCTTGCACCTGTTTTTTCCTTATTTCCCATTAATCTAGCAGGAAAAACTTTAGTATTATTTAATACAAACGCATCTCCTTCATTAAAATAATTAACTATATCTTTAAACGACTTGTGTTCTATTGTTTCATTCTTCCTATCAAGAACCATCAATCTAGATTCATCTCTATGATCAGATGGATACTCTGCTAATAATTTGGGTGGTAAATCAAAATTAAAATGGGATAATTTCATGTGCTTAAAATTTGAAGCTGCAAATATACATTCATGAAAGTAGCAAAGTCAAGTTTATTTGAATTTAATTCCTATTGTACTCTGATATTTTAAAATTTAATTTTTTTAAAGCTTGCCAATAAGAAGGGAAAGATTTAGAAACAACCTCAGGATCATTAATTATAATAGGTCTTATAATACCTAAAGGAGCAAATGCCATTGCCATCCTATGATCATTATATGTATCTATACAAATATTACTTTTAAATTCTTTTGATTTTTTTAAATGTAGGCTATCATTAGTTACGAAAATATTTCCACCCAACTTAACCAACTCTTCTTTTAATGCTAATAATCTATCCGTTTCCTTTATTTTGAGAGTTTTTAATCCATATAAATCACATGGTAAACCTAATCCAAAACAAGAAACAACTATTGTTTGAGCTAAATCTGGATTATCATTCAGGTTTAAAATAACTTTTTTTGGAAGTTTATAATTATTATCCTTTTTTAAACATAAAGTATTATTCTCAAAAGAACTGACAACCCCTAAATCATTATATATCTTGATTAAATTTATATCACCTTGAATAGAATTGGAATAATAATTGCCAATTCTTAAAGTAGAATTTTTTGATAATGCAACTATACTATAAAAATAAGATAATGAACTCCAATCAGATTCAACATTATAAACAACAGGTTTTGAATTATGAATCGGGCTTACAGTAATCTTATTATTATTAAAAGAAGTCTTTATTCCAATTGTTTCTAACAAAGCTAAAGTCATTTTTAAATAAGGTTTGGAAATAATTTTGCCTTTTAAATTAACTTGCAAACCCTTTTCTAAGGATGGTGCTATTAAAAGTAACGCTGAGATATATTGACTACTAATATTTGATTCTAAAGAAACACTAAATTTATTTATTTTTTTTCCAATTATTTTAATAGGCGGAAATCCTATTTTTTTAATATATCTAATATCTGCACCAAGATAATTAAGAGCATCAACCAATATTTTTATTGGTCTATTATGCATCCTTTCCGAACCTGAAATTTCATGATATTCATTTTCTTGAATTGAAAAAAAAGCAGTTAAAAAACGCATCGCTGTCCCGGCATGATGAACATTTATCTTCTCTGATGGTTCTCTCAAAATATTCTTTAAAATATTTGTATCATCAGAATCTGACAAGTTTTCAATTTCAATGTTTTTGAAAAGATGTTTTAAAATAAGTAATCTATTAGACTCGCTTTTTGAACCAGAAATTTTTAAGGAAGTTTTAATTTCGTTATTTGAATGTTCAACTAAAAACGCCATTTTGTTATTTTAATTTTAAGTTGTTTTGGTGTCTTTTGTGATCTCTTTTTGTTTTAAATTTTAATTTTTCATTAAAGGCTTTTTCTAAATCACAACCTGTTTGATTAGCTAAACATAATACTACAAATAAAACGTCTGATAATTCTTCAGCTAAATCTTTATTTTGATCTGATTCTTTTTCTGATTGTTCTCCATATCTTCTAGATATTATTCTTGCTACTTCTCCAACTTCTTCAGAAAGTTGAGCCATATTAGTAAGAGGATTAAAATAACGAACTCCATGTTCTTTTATCCAAACATCAACTTTTTTTTGTATTTTTTTTAATTCCATAATTTTTTATTCTTTATTTTTTGAATCGATAAAAATCGTTACTGGACCATCATTTTCAATTTTAACAAGCATGTCTGCTCCAAAAATTCCCGATCCGGGTTTTTTATTAATTTTTTTTTCAAATGAAGTTAAAAATTTACTGTACATTTTTTTAGCATATTCTGATTTAGCAGCTTTAATATAGGAAGGTCTATTCCCTTTTTTAGTTAAAGCATGTAAAGTAAATTGACTTATAATGATAATATCCCCATTAATATCAATAATTGATTTATTCATTATACTATTATTATCATTAAAAATTCTCAATTGTGAAATTTTATTAGTTAACCATTCTATATCATTTTCATTATCATCATTTTCAATTCCTAGTAAAACTACTATCCCTTGCTTAATAGAAGATACTATAGAATTCTCCACTTCAACACTAGCTTTTTTAACTCTTTGAATAATTACTCTCATTTTATTTATTGTCTGTTCTAAAGCTTTTATCCTCATTAATTAACAAACTTAGATAGCTTTTATATCTTGATTCAGAAATCAAACCATTAACTACTGCTTCTTTTACGGCACATTTTGGTTCTTTTTCATGAAGGCAGTTATTAAATTTACAATCATCTTGTAATAATGTAAATTCTGAAAAATATCCCCCTAACTCATTTTTTTCAATATCAATTAATCCAAAACCCTTTATTCCAGGACTATCAATAATTTTGCCTCCAAAATTTAGATCATACATTTCTGCATAAGTTGTTGTATGTCTTCCTTGTTCATTTTGTTTAGAAACCTTAGCCGTTTTAATGTTTAAAGTTGGATCTAATAAGTTTAGTAAACTAGATTTTCCTACTCCGCTATGACCTGTAAAAATTGAAATTTTATGCTTCATTATTTCAATAATTTTATCAATATTAATTTCTTTTAAAACTGAAACATCTACACATTTATATCCTATTTTAGAATATATACTTCGTAAACTATTAATGTAGTTTATATCCTTTTTAGAATATATATCTGTTTTACTGAATAAAATAACAGTATTAATTCCAAAAGATTTAGTAGCAACTAAAATTCTATCTATAAATATGGATGAAGTTAACGGATTACTGGGAGTAATAAATAAAAAACAACAATCGATATTAGAAGCTATTATATGAGAAAATTTAGAAAGGTTAACAGATTTTCTAACAATATAGTTTTTTCTATTTTCAATCTTATTTATAACTCCAGTGAAGTCTTCCTTGTTTATAATTTCAAAATTAACTTGATCTCCAACAGCAATAGGATTTGTACTTTTAATTCCTAAGGATCTAAATTTTCCTTTAATATTGCATTTATAAACCTCTTTTGAATCCGTATGAACCGAATACAAATTTCCAGTAGATTTATAAACTATTCCCCTCATAAATTAACTATTTATAACTTTTTTCTGATGATTAATTGATTCTTGGTGAATAGCTTTAAACATCCTTAAAATAAATTCCTCACTAAGGCCCTTTACTTCACCTTCTAAAATCATTTTACCTAAAATTTCATTCCATCTTTTAGTTTGCAATACCGCAACATTTTTTTTCTTTTTAAGATTACCTATTTCAATTGCAACTTTCATTCTTTTTCCAAGAGTATCCAATAAACCCTGATCAATTACATCTATTTGAGTCCTTAAAGTATTTAAACTATTTTTAAAATCTACTTCTTCATTAGTAACTTTTCTCATTTTTAAATCATCCATCATTTTAATAAGAACTTCAGGTTTAATTTGTTGAGCTGCATCACTCCAAGCTTTATCAGGATTAATATGAGTTTCTATCATTAATCCATCAAAGTTTAAATCAAGTGCAGTTTGAGAAACATCTTGTAATATATCTCTTCTTCCTGAAATATGAGAAGGATCACAAATCAAAGGAAGATCAGGAAATCTATTTTGTAATTCAATAGGCAATTGCCATTCAGGATTATTTCTATATTTAGTTTGTTCATAAGTTGAAAATCCTCGATGTATAACTCCAAGATTTTTAATATTTGCAGAGTTTAATCTTTCAATACCTCCAAGCCATAAAGATAAATCTGGATTTATTGGGTTTTTAACTAAAACAATTTTGTCTGTACCATTTAAGGCATCTGCAATTTCTTGAACAATAAATGGACTTACTGTAGACCTTGCACCAATCCATAAAACATCTATATTATGTTCTATAGCGAGTTTTACATGATTTGCATTTGCAACTTCAGTAGCTGTCAAAAGACCTGTTTCCTTTTTTACTTTTTCTAACCACTTTAATCCAATTGCACCTACTCCTTCAAACATTCCTGGTCTAGTCCTAGGTTTCCAAATTCCAGCTCTATAAACTGAAACATCCGAATTTTTTAAATCATGTGCAATTTTTAAAACTTGATCTTCTGTTTCTGCACTACACGGACCAGCAATAACCAAAGGATGGTTTAATTTCAATGCATTTAGCCAGTTTTTCATTTCTTTATTATTTTCCATTTTCACGTATTATATTTATTTAAAATTTCTTTTATCCTATTTGTATTATTTAAGACAGAAGATAAATTTGTTTCATCATTTTCTTCAATTATTTTTTTTAAACTTTTTAAATTTGAAATATATTCTTCTATAGCCAAAACTATATTTTTTTTGTTCTGTAAAAAAATTGGTGTCCATGTTTCTGGTGAACTCTTGGCCAACCTTACAGTAGATTCAAAACCACTTCCAGCTAAATCAAAAATATTTTTCTCATTTTTTTCTTTTTCAATTACAGTCTTACCAAGCATAAAAGAACTTATATGAGATAAATGCGATACATAAGCTACATGAACATCGTGAGGCTTTGGATCCATATATATGACATTCATGTTTAATAACTTAAATATTTCTAGTGCTTTATGTCTGATTTTTATATCTGTTTTATCTATTTCACAAATTATATTTGTCTTATTAATATATAATCCTTTTAAAGCAGCATCAGGACCTGAAAACTCAGTGCCAGCCATTGGGTGAGAAGCTAAAAAATTTCCTCTACTAGGATGATTGTTTAATGCACTACAAATAGCATCTTTTGTAGAGCCCACGTCAAAAACCAATGTTTTTTTATTTATTATATCTAAAATTTTTGATATAACATAAATAGACTTATCAACTGGAATGGAAACAAGAATTATATCCATCTCATGAAATTCATGCAAATCAATAACTTCATCTATTAACTCTAATTCAATAGCACGCTCTTGATTTTTTTTAGAAATATCTGAACCAAAAATCCTAGATTTTGGGTAAACTGATTTTATATCTAAAGCAAAAGAACCCCCCATTAAACCTAATCCTACAATTCCTATTTTCATTATTTACATCTTTTAATAGCTTCTCTAATTTCATTTTCTTTAACACATAAAGAAAATCTTATATAACCCTCTCCATTTGAACCAAAAATTGCACCAGGAGCAATAAATATTTTTTTATCAATTAATAACTTATCTATAAAGCTTTTAGAATCCTTAATCCCCTTAGGAAGTTTAGCCCATACAAACAATCCCTTAGAATCATTCTCAAATTTACAATTCAAAATAGATGCTAATTCCCAAACTAGTTCTCTTCTTTTATTATAAATAGTATTTAATTTTTTAAACCAATTTATATCAGAATTAAGTGCCTCTATAGCTCCTTTTTGAATACCATAAAACATTCCTGAATCCATATTACTTTTAACTTTTAAAACTCTAGAAATATTTTTTTTAGAGCCTAATAGCATTCCAATTCTCCATCCCGAAAGATTAAAAGATTTGCTCAAAGAATTTAGTTCCATACAATTTTCTATTGAGCCTTTGACAGATAATAGACTTATAAAATCATTGTTTAAAATAAAACTATATGGATTGTCATTTACTAGCAAAATATTGTTTTTTCTTGCAAAAATAACTAGTTCATCAAATTGTTTCAAAGTTGCAGAAGAACCCGTAGGCATATGAGGATAATTAACCCACATAATTTTGACTTTTGACAAGTCTTTCTTCTCTAAATCATCTAGATTAGGAAACCAATTATTTTCTTTTGATAAATCATAAAAAAGAGGATGTGCCTCAACTAATTTAGTAACTGATAAATATGTAGGATATCCCGGATTTGGTATTAATACCTCATCACCTGGATTTAAAAATGCTAAAGAAATATGCATAATTCCTTCTTTAGATCCAATTAATGGTAAAACTTCATTTTCAGGATTTAATTTTACTTTAAAAAATTTGTAATAAAATTTAGAGATAGCATTACGCAATTCTAGTAAGCCTTGATAGCTCTGATATTTATGAGCATTTTTATGATCTAAACTTTTCTTCAAAGTTTTAATTATTTCTTTAGATGGAAATAAATCAGGACTACCTATTCCCATATTAATGACAGGCTGTGCTGAATCTTGTAAAGCAGATACTTCTCTTAATTTTTTTGAAAAATAGTATTCTGAAACTGTATTTAATCTGTTTGAACCTTTAATCATCTAATTTTATTTTGATAAATTCCTAAGACTTTAAGAAATTCTGATTTTTCATCCATTAATCGTAATGCTTTATTTAAATAATCTATAGAATTAAAAGTTGTATCAACAAAAAAAGAATACTTCCAAGGAGTTTCTACAATAGGAAGAGATTGAATTTTTGTCAAATTTAAATTACAATCTTTTAGAATTTCTAAAACTGAAGACAAACTACCTGTTTTATGACTTAGTACAAATTTCAGAGATGCTTTATCAGATTTAGAATCATTTTCTAATAGATTTTTAGAAACAATTACAAACCTGGTTTCATTATTCTTTATTGTTTGAATATTTTCACTTAATATTTCTAATTCATAAATTTTAGAAGCTTCAACACTAGCAATTGCACCCATATTATTAATTTTATCTCTTTGAATTCTATAAGCTACTTCAGCAGTATCTTTATCTTCAACTAATGTAATTTTGGAATGTTTTTTAAAGAACTCTTTACATTGTAAAAGAGCCATAGGATGAGAAGCTACTACATCTAGATCTTTAATTTTTGATCCTGGAAGGGCCATTAATTGATGGTTAATATTAATATAATGTTCACCTATAATTTTTAAATTAGAATTATCAATCAATGCATAGTTTGGAATTATTGATCCTGCAATTGAATTTTCAATTGCAATAACTCCCATTTCACTTTTATTATTTATTATTGAATTAACTAATTCATCAAAAGACATAAATTCTGCTATTTCTATTTGTTTTCCAAAAAAATCCATTGCTACCTGATGATGGTAAGACCCCTTAATTCCTTGAATTGCTACTTTGCTCATATTATATTAAAAAAAAAGTCCTGAAAAATCAGGACTATAAATTATATATTTAAAAAAATCTTATATATATGAAAGTCCTTTTTCAGCTCCAAAATAGAAGAAGAAATAAAACTTTTCAGAATAAAAAGATAATCTTGTATTAAACATAACTTCTGTAAATGTAATATTTGTTATTGATATAACAAAAAACTATCGGTAATAAATATTATCTAAAATTTGTAGAAATCCCAGCAGATAAGGTCTTGTATTGCTGAAAAGAAAAATCTATAAAAGCACTAAAAATTAAAAATTTATACTTTGCTCCAATGGTAGTCTGAAAATTTGAAGTATTAAAATTCATATCAATTGGATCTATTAATGTTTTATTTACAGGAACATTTGATTGTGTTTGATACTCTAAGTCATATTGTCCCATCATTTTAAAAGAAGAACTTCCGCCAGTTAATCCTAATCCACAGTAAAAATTAACAACTAGTACATCAAAAGATGCTAATAATAATAAATTGTAATTATTAAGACTAAATTCTGCAACCTGTCCAGACCCTTTTATTGAACTAAACGATTGAATATCATAATCAATTTCCATTTTAGAAAAAGAGGCAAATGCAGAAACATTTAATGGAAATTTATCAATAGGTTCAAAATATTGAAGTAAGTTATGCTTAATTCCTAATCCTTTTAATGACATATCTATTCCTCTTCTATGATATTCTGGACTATATCTTATTATTATTTCTGTGTCAAAAGGAATACCAACTCCCAATTGTAAAACTGGAGCTGGGACTCCTCCTAAAGGCAATTTATTTTTTATTCCTTTAGGAGCTTTGATAGTTTTTTTTAATTCTGGCGAAAGGCCATCTGCAGGAATAGTAATAAATAAATTTTCTTGTCTATTTTCTCCAATTATTGTTGGCAAATTTTTAGCATTGGTAGTTATATTTTCTAAGTCAGAAATAGAAAAAGTTTGCTCAGAAGATGGAACAAATGTTGTATTTAGCCTAAAACTTAAATCAACTCCTAATTTACTATGGACTTTTGCTGTGCTGTACCATCCTGAATTAGAACTATAAATAGCGCCTTTCATTAGAGGATCCATATATCGTTTAAATATTTTTTTAGAATCGTCTTCTACAGCCAATAGAATTGACTCAAAACCTGATTGAGAATAGGATATTAAAGGGAGAAATAAAAGTAAAAGTAAATTTCTAAACTTCAATTTAAAAATCATTTAAGTAAAGATAATGTCTTTATTTAAGGAACTAGGAAAAAATAGTTTAGAAATTATTTTTTACCTCCTCTATTTCCTTTACCTCTAGGTGAAGTATTGAGACCAGTTAAATCATACTTTATTCTAAACACAGTATATCGCGGTTGAACAATATATGATCTTGTTTGACTATAAAGCTGATTGAAACTATCTCTATTTAAAGATGTATCATTAAATAAATTAGTAACGCTAATTCCAAATTCCCACTTAGATCCATCTTTATTATAAGACAAATCAGCCTCAGCATTTCTATATTCATTTAATGTCTGTTCGGCATTTCTATAGTAATTATATGAATAGTCCGCTGTGAACACAAAACCATTACCAAAGTAAGCATCTATCCTAGCAAATGGTGAATCTGTGTAAAAATAATTTTTGTTATCTCCAATATCATACATTCTTTTATTATAGCTATATCCAACTTCTAAATTTGGTTTATCTCTAAAATTTGTAGCAATTGTAGCTCTGTAGGATTGTGTGAAATTAATAGATTCCAAAGGATTTCCATTTACAATATTATTGAATTCACTAAAATTGAAATTCATATTAAAACCTGCTTTGAAGTTTTTAAATCTTTTATCAATTCTTCCCGAAGCAGAATAAGATTCTCTAGGAAAGTTTGAATTATCTGCAGATCTTACTGAGTTGATTCCAGAAATTAAGGTTTTATTTTGAATTGAATTTTTTCTTTTACTATAGCTAAAATTGGCAAAAATATTTGTAAAATTAAAAATATTGATACTTTGATAATTTAATCCATAGTTATAAATTTCGGCAGCTTCTAGATTAGGATTACCCTGAAAAAAACTATTATAATTATTAAACACATAACCTTTGGCTAAATTATTAACATCCGTGAACTGAGTAGTTAGTCTATAGTTAAATCTTAAGGATTCAGAATCTTTAAACTTTATGAAAACTCTCATATTAGGCCTTATATTAGAAAAACTTCTAGATTCTAAAGCCCCTAATTGAAATGTTTCATTTTTATAGCTATGTATTGTAAATCCAGGATCAATAGTAAAAATTCCCGTAATAAACCTATATCTAAATGAAAAATAGGCGTCTAAAAAATTAAACTGTACATCATTCGATAAAACGTCTTCATTAAAATTCTTTTGATTACCACTGTCTAAAATTTGAAAAATAGAAGAATTGAATTTTTGGCTTACATCGGTTATCCCAAAAGTAAAATTCAAGTTAGATTTTGGATTTAAAATATAATAGTAGTCTAGCTTTCCTTCAATCTTGTTTGTTTCTGTTTCTCTTTTTTGATTAATGTTAAATTTAGATTGATTTCTATCAAGATTTAAAATATTTCTAAAAGGCTGTAATTCCTTAATTGCTTGATAAAAAGGATCTTCATTTTGTGATAAATGTTGAGTCTCAAATGAAAAGATATGATCTTCATTTAAAGTATAATAAGCCTTAAGTTCTTGATTAATTGAACTGGGCTTGTCACTTCTTAGTTCACTAATATCTTCGGTGGAATTTGATCCAAGTCTTCCTACACTTGAACTAAGGTTTGTGTTTTCTATACTTTCAGCAGATTTTATTAATAAATTATATTCCGTTTGTAATCTTTCATTTGGATTATATTCAGTTGTAAACTTATATAATTGTTGTTGGTTGTCCTGAACTACACCCTCAGATGTTTCTTGTTTTGCATTAGTAGCAGAGTATATTCTTGAAATTTTTTCTTCTACAATATTTTGAGTTTCTGCAAAAATTGCAAAACCACTTATCTCCCACTTTTCATTTATAGATTTACTAAAATTATATGCACCAAGTTTAGCATCTATTGATTTAGCACGGTTATTCTGTAGATTTCCAATTCCAGCTCCATCAGATGAAATATTTATAGATGTTCCTGTTTGTTGATTTAGGTTTCTAAAGCCTCCACCAAATCTGTAAAAATCTCTTCTCGACAAAACTGGCTCACCTAAATTATTAGTATTTCCAAGAATACTCATACTTAAATCTTTTGCATAATAAAAAATCTTTGGTGCAGCTAAATGTGTGTCTTCATTACCTTTTGCACCAACTATTTCCCCAAACCAAAATTTATCTTTACCACTTTTAAGACTAATATTTATAGCTATATTATCTTCATTATTTGTCACATTTCTCAATTGGCTAACTTCAGTAAAGTTTCTTAGAACTTCTACTTTATTGACAGCATTTGCAGGTAAATTTTGTGTTGCAAGTTTTGAGTCTCCATCAAAAAAATCTTTACCTTCAACCGTGATCTTTGTTATTTCTTTACCTTCAACTTCAATAGTTCCTTCATCAGTTACTTCTATTCCAGGCATGTTTTTTAAAACATCTTCTAATTTTTTTTCAGATCCTGTATTAAAAGAATCCGCATTATATACAATTGTATCTCCCTTGATAGTAACTGGCATTTCATAAACGATCTCCACTTCATCTAATGCTTCTGCTTGTTGTTGTAAAACAAAGTTCTTTTCAAAATCTTCACTAAGATTTAAGTCTAACTCTATTTGTTGAAATCCAATAAAAGAAATTTTGATTTGATAATCCGTATTTTTCTTCAATGAAATTCTATAGAAACCTGAATCATTAGAAATACCAAAACCATCTAAAATTTGTGATTCTTTTTCAACTGCAATAACATTGGCTCCCATGATTGTATTTCCCTCAGAATCTGTAATTACTCCTTCAAATCTAACTTGGGAATAAACAAAAGAGGTAAAAAATAATAGGAAAAATAAAAGTGATTTATTCATATATAATTGAAAATAAATTAAAATTAATTTCTGATTCTGACTCCTGTACTACTTCTTCCTCTACTTCTCCCATTCCAACGGTTTTGCATTTCTTCTGCTTTATCAGCAGCAATTTTTTCATATTCAACACTTGTAACTTTCTTTCCCTTGGATGGTTCTTTAATTTTTACTTTCTCTTTTGGGTTTAAAACTACTTTGGTGCAAAGTATAGTAATTTTATCATCATTTAATTCTAAAATAAGACCTGGTAGTCCTCCATATAATGAAGGTCCGGTTGATACAGGGATTTCTGGCGTGAACCATGCTGACATAACTACTTTACGAATCTTTTTTTCTGGAGGCTGAGGTGGAGGCGGTCTTTGACCTTGACGCCCACGAGATCTTTGAAAACTAAATACTTCCTCTTCAACTTCCTTAGTTATAGTTGCTTTATAAGCATTGTATATACCTATTTGCTTTGTTTCTCCTGTCATAACCCATTTACTTTTAGGTAAACTATCTTGTATTAAAAATATTTTTCCAAAAAGTTCTTTTTTATTAGTGTAGGTATTTGATTGTATATCTCTGTATATATCACCTTGCGCTGGTCCAGTAACGAATTGTTGCCAATTAAATCCACCACCTTGTGCAGTTGGATCAAGCCTTTCTTCTTCCTTAAAGAAAGATGCGGAACTGTTAAAATTAAGTATAAAATTTTTTTCAGTTGCTTTTTTCATACTTGCTTTTACGGATGCTTGTCTATCAGGCGGCAAATTTTTCATCCAATCCATATTTACATTCATCTTTGACATATAATAAGCTTTCCCTTGAAAATCTTGAGAAAATCCACTAAAAGCTATAAAACATAAAATAATTAGTATTTTTTTCATAATTCTAGTTTTTAAAACCAATGCAATTCTAGTTATTTATTACTAAATAGACAATAAGAAGACAATAAAGTTTAATTAGAATGAATTTTTTCAAATTTAAATTTTAAATTAGATGTCACTTTTAAATTATTAAATTCAAATAAGTATGCATATAGCTATTGCAGGAAATATTGGAGCTGGAAAAACCTCATTAACCAAACTACTATCTAAACATTATAAATTTGAGGGACATTATGAAGATGTTTTAAAAAATCCTTATTTAGATGATTTTTATGATCAAATGGAACGATGGTCATTTAATTTACAAGTCTATTTTCTAAATAGTAGGTTTCGTCAAATAATGGACTTTGAAAAAAACGGGAAAAAGATTATCCAGGATAGAACAATCTATGAAGACGCTAATATTTTTGCTCCAAACCTTTTAGCTATGGGCCTTATGACAAATAGAGATTTTGATAATTATAAATCTCTTTTTAATCTGATGGAATCATTTGTAAAATCACCAGATTTATTAATTTATCTAAGAAGTCAAATTCCCAATTTAGTTGATCAAATTCATAAAAGAGGGAGAGACTATGAAAACTCTATAAGTATTGATTATTTAAGTAGACTTAATGAAAGATATGAAGCTTGGATTGAAACTTATGATAAAGGAAAGCTACTTATAATTGATGTGGATAATCTGGATTTTGTTAAAAATAAAGAAGACCTCAAACTAATCATTAATAAAGTTGATGATAGTTTAAAAGGTCTTTAAAATACTTTTATTTTAAATTTATTTTTTATCTATCTGACCCATAGCTGCAATTCCCCTTTTATCAGCTTCAGACAAAACTTCTTCTTTAGTTCCGCTAATAAATTCAGATTTTTTAGATGTACCCTCAGCATCTGTTTCTTCAGTTGTAACAGTCATTGTCCATACATCATTTTCTGCTTCAATCTTTACTTCTTTTTTAATCTGATGATCGGCAGAAGCATGACTTGAATCTACTGAATGTCCTCCTAAAATTGGAGCAATAACAAGCCCAATCAAACAAGTTAATTTTATTAAAATATTCATTGAAGGCCCTGAAGTATCCTTAAAAGGGTCACCAACAGTATCTCCTGTAACAGCTGCTTTATGAGCATCAGAACCTTTATAAGTCATTTCTCCATTTATTTCTACACCAGCTTCAAATGATTTTTTTGCATTATCCCATGCCCCTCCTGCATTGTTTTGAAAAATAGCCCATAATACACCACTTACTGTAACTCCTGCCATATATCCACCTAACATTTCTGCAATTGCCAAATTATCAATTCCAAAAATCATAGGAACAAAAGCAATTAATAAGGGGAACCCTATTGTTAAAAATCCTGGAAGCATCATTTCTTTTAATGAAGCCTGAGTTGAAATAGCTACACATTTATCATATTCTGGTTTTCCAGTTCCTTCCATAATTCCAGGAATAGCTTTAAATTGTCTTCTAACTTCCTGAACCATTTCCATTGCTGCTTTTCCAACTGCATTCATAGCAAGAGCAGAAAAAACAACGGGAACCATACCTCCAACGAAAAGCATTGCCAGAACAGGTGCTTTAAAAATATTAATACCATCAATTCCAGTAAAAGTTACATAAGCTGCAAACAACGCTAATGAAGTTAAAGCTGCGGAAGCAATAGCAAAACCTTTTCCAGTTGCAGCAGTAGTATTACCAACTGAATCTAAAATATCTGTTCTTTCCCTAACTATAGGGTCTTGTTCACTCATTTCTGCAATTCCACCTGCATTATCTGAAATAGGTCCAAAAGCATCAATAGCTAATTGCATAGCCGTTGTTGCCATCATTGCACTAGCAGATAATGCAACTCCATAAAAACCAGCAAATAAATAAGATGCCCAAATAGCTCCTGCAAACAATAAAACAGAAGGAAAAGTTGAAATCATTCCAGTAGCTAAACCAGCAATAATATTGGTTCCCGCTCCGGTACTTGATTGTTGAACAATTTTTAAAGTTGGACTTTTTCCAAGTCCGGTATAATACTCAGTAACTGAAGAAATAACAGCTCCTACTACTAATCCAACAAGACAAGCATAAAAAACACTCATTGAAGAGACTTCTTTGATTCCTTCACCAAAAAATTCCATTTTCATAGTCTCGGGAAGCATCCAAATACAAAGAGTATAACATGATAATGCAACAAGAAAAATTGAGGTCCAATTTCCTACATTTAAGGCTCCCATTACTTCATTTTCTTTGGCTTCATTGTTTTTAATATTTACTAACATGGTTCCTATTGCAGAAATGATGATTCCAGCACCTGCAATAAAAACAGGTAAAAGGATTGGTCCTATACCTCCAAATGCATCTTCAATACTTCCTCCCATGTCTATAATTACATAGTTTCCTAAAACCATTGAAGCTAAAACAGTAGCTACATAAGAACCAAAAAGGTCTGCTCCCATTCCTGCTACATCACCTACATTATCTCCCACGTTATCTGCAATCGTTGCAGGATTTCTAGGATCATCTTCAGGGATTCCGGCCTCTACTTTACCAACTAAGTCTGCACCAACATCAGCGGCTTTAGTATAAATTCCTCCTCCCACTCTTGCAAATAATGCAATAGATTCTGCACCTAGAGAAAATCCAGCTAAAGTTTCCAAAACTATAATCATATCTTCCGAAGTAGTCCATACACCTCCCATAAATACCTTATAAAAAATTATAAAAAATGCTGTTAAACCAAGAACAGCAAGCCCTGCTACTCCAAGTCCCATAACAGTTCCTCCTCCAAAAGATATCTTCAACGCGTTAGGTAAACTGGTTCTAGCAGCTTGGGTAGTTCTAACATTTGTTTTTGTAGCAATTTTCATACCCATATTCCCTGCCCATGCAGAGAAAAAAGCTCCAAAAATAAATGCTACTACAATTAAAATATGAGTGGTAGGAACTATTAATGATACTGCAGCAAGAGCTAAACTTACAATTAGTACAAATATGGATAACAATTTATATTCTGCATTTAAAAAAGCTAGAGCTCCCTCATAAATATGATCAGAAATTTCTTTCATTTTACCATCACCAGCATCTTGATTCATTACCCAAGACTTTTTGTATGTCATATAAGCAAGTCCTAGCAACGAAAGTCCAATTGGTAAATAAATTATTATAGATTCCATATATATATATTTAAATTATTTTAACAGGTGGCAAAAATAGTCAAATAGGTTTAAATAAAAAACCTAATAACATGATTGTATAATTAATTATGATTTGTAAAGTACTTTATTAACTGAATTAATAACATCCTTACTATTAGGAATCCATTCAGCTAATAAAACAGGGGAATAAGGAGTTGGTGTATCCGCAGTATTTATCTTTTCAATTGGGGCATCTAAATAATCAAAAATTTGATTTTGAATCTGATAAGTTATTTCTGTAGAAATATTTCCAAATGGCCAAGATTCCTCTAAAATTACTAATCTATTGGTTTTTTTAACAGATTCAATAATTGTATTAATATCTAAAGGTCTAATAGTTCTCAAATCAATAAGTTCTGCTTCTATTCCGTCTTTCTTAAGTTCATCAATTGCTTTAATTGCCTCTTTGATGATCTTACCAAATGACACTATAGTAACATCTTTTCCAGGAATTTTAACTTCTGCTTCGCCCAATGGAATGAGATATTCTTCTTCAGGAACTTCACCTTTATCTCCATACATTTGTTCAGATTCCATAAAAATAATTGGATCATTATCTCTAATTGCTGATTTTAATAATCCTTTGGCATCATATGGATTAGAGGGAACTACCACTTTTAATCCAGGACAATTGGCATACCAACTTTCAAAAGCTTGGGAGTGAGTAGCTGCTAATTGTCCAGCCGATCCAGTAGGTCCTCTAAAAACTATTGGGCAAGGAAACTGACCTCCAGACATTTGTCTAATTTTTGCGGCATTATTGATAATTTGATCAATTCCTACAAGTGCAAAATTAAATGTCATAAATTCAATAATAGGTCTATTTCCTGTCATGGTTGAACCCACGCCTATTCCTGAAAAGCCAAGTTCAGAAATAGGAGTATCTATAACTCTTTTTTCTCCAAATTCATCTAACATTCCTTTAGAGGCCTTGTATGCTCCATTGTATTCTGCAACTTCCTCACCCATTAGATATATAGATTCATCCAATCTCATTTCCTCTGACATTGCTTCACATATTGCTTCTCTAAACTGAATAACTCTCATAAAAATGATTTGATGATAAATTCTTCCCAAAAATATTAAATAATTTAGACATAAAATTTATTATTTAAATTAAAAAAAAGCTATGCACGCATAGTATTTTCTTATTATTTATTTATATTTGCCAATCTATTAATGTAAAATATTATATGAGAATATTAGTTTGTATAAGTCATGTGCCTGACACTACATCAAAAATTAATTTTACTGATGATAATAAGGTGTTTGATAATCAGGGAGTTCAGTTTGTAATTAATCCCAATGATGAATTTGGTTTAACTAGGGCAATGTGGTTTAAAGAAAAACAAAATGCAACAATCGATGTTATAAATGTAGGTACTTCAAATACTGAACCTACATTGAGAAAAACATTGGCAATTGGAGCTGATAAAGCAATTCGAATTGATGCAGAACCAATAGATGGATTTTTTGTTGCAAAACAAATATCCGAATACCTATCCTCAAATCAATATGATTTAATTATTGCGGGTAGAGAGTCTATTGATTATAATGGGGGAATGGTTCCTGGATTAATCGCAGGTTTATCAAAAATAAATTTTGTTACAAATTGTATAAGTATAGAAATTGATAATAAATCTGCAATTCTTGAAAGAGAAATTGATGGAGGAAAAGAAATTCTTAGCTGTGATCTTCCTTTAATTATTGGAGGGCAAAAAGGTTTAGTAGAGGAAAGTGATTTAAGAATTCCCAATATGCGTGGAATTATGCAGGCTAGACAAAAACCTCTTGAGGTTTTAGCTCCTTTCAGCTCTGATTTTAAAACAAATTCTGTAAAATTTCATAAGCCAGCTCCTAGAAAAGAAGTTAAACTTGTGTCTCCTGATAACTTAGATGAATTAATTGATTTGCTTCATAATGAAGCCAAAGTTTTATAATTATAAATATGTCTGTATTAGCCTATATCGAATCCAATAAAGGAAAAATCAAAAAAAATGCATTTGAACTTGTGTCCTATTCAAATGAATTAGCTAAACAACTAGGTACTGAACTTGTTGTATTAGTAATTAATGTAGAAGACACAAGTGAATTGAATAAATATGGTGCTTCCAAAATAATTAAAATTTCAAATTCTGAACTTGATGATTTTGATTCAAAAATTTTTAGCAATGTAATTTCACAAGTAGCAAAACATACAAATTCTGATCATATTGTTGTTAGTAGCAGTCTTGACTCAAAATATATGGCTCCACTATTAGCTGTTGAATTAGATGCTGGATATTTAAGCAATGTTGTAGAACTTCCTAGTAACTTAAGTCCATTTACAATAAAAAGGACCTGCTTTACAAATAAAGCGTTTTGTGAATCTACAATTGAATCTGGTATAAAAATAATAGGATTATCAGGAAATGCTTTTGGACTTATAGAAAATGAAACAAATAGTTCTACAGAAAATTTTGAAGTATCCTTATTAGATAAGAAAATAACTATAAAATCAAGTGAAAAAGTTTCAGGAAAAATTTCAATAGCAGATGCAGACATTGTTGTTTCTGGAGGCAGAGGGCTTAAAGGTCCTGAAAATTGGAATCTAATTGAAGATTTAGCTGAAACATTAGGAGCTGCAACTTCTTGCTCTAAACCAGTTTCTGATATGGGATGGAGGCCGCATAGTGAACATGTTGGACAAACTGGAAAACCTGTTGCTACTAATTTATATATTGCTATTGGAATTTCTGGTGCTATTCAACATCTTGCAGGAATTAATTCATCAAAAATAAAAGTTGTTATTAATAATGATCCTGAAGCTCCTTTTTTCAAAGCAGCAGATTATGGAGTTGTTGGGGATGCATTTGATGTTGTTCCTAGGTTAAATGAAAAATTGAAAGCATTTAAAGCTCAAAACTCTTAATTATTTTATTAATTTAGGGATTCAATGAGTCTAAATTAAATGAGTTTAATTCGCCTTACTATTAATCGTATTTCCTATAGCAAAACGCATAATGGAGCATATGCTCTTTTATTAAACGAGAAAGATGGCGATAGAAAACTTCCAATTGTAATTGGGGGATTTGAAGCTCAATCAATAGCTGTAGCTCTAGAAAGAGAAATTAGACCTCCAAGACCATTGACACACGATCTATTCAAAAATTTTTCCGACTGCTTTGAAATAAAAATAAAACAAGTAATAATTCACAAAATTGTAGATGGTGTGTTTTTTTCAAGTTTAATCTGTGTAAGAGATAAAATTGAAGAAATAATAGACTCTAGGACTTCTGATGCTATCGCTCTAGCCATTAGATTTGATTCTCCAATATTTACCTATGAAAACGTATTAGAAAAAGCTGGAATTATATTAAAAGCTGGAGAAATAAAAAAAGGGAAAGAAAAAAAATCTAAAGAAGATAATTTATCTAAAAAAATAGATTATGGTAAGCTTTCAATAATTCAATTAGAAAAAGCAATTTCTGTAGCTGTAAAAAATGAAGATTACGAACTAGCTGCTCACTTAAGAGATGAAATAAACAAGAGAAAATAATGATGATTTCAATGCAATTATTTCTTTTTAATATGTTTAATCTAAATGGATTTGAACAAAACAAAGAAATCATTTTAAGCCAAGGATTTTCTTTAGAAGGTCTAATTAGGGGTTTAATTGGAATGTCAGTATTAATTCTAATTGCCTTTTTACTTAGCAACAATCGCAAAGCAATTAATTGGAAAACTGCATCTTTTGGTCTAGTTCTTCAAATAATTCTTGCAATTGCAGTTCTCAAAATTACATGGGTAAAAGTGATATTTGAATCCGCTGGAAAGGTCTTTGTTAAAATTCTAGATTTTACAATGGAGGGTACCAAATTTTTATTTGGTGATTTAGTCAGTGTTGAAAATTTTGGAAATGTTTTTATTTTTTCAATTTTACCAACAGTCATATTTTTTGCTGCACTAACTTCAATATTATTCTACTTTGGAATAATACAAAAAGTAGTAAAAGTAATGGCTTTATTATTGTCCAAACTTCTTGGAGTTTCTGGGCCAGAAAGTTTGAGTGTTGCAGGTAACATTTTCCTTGGTCAAACGGAATCTCCACTTATGATAAAGGCATACTTAGAAAAAATGTCAAAATCTGAAATACTTTTAGTAATGATTGGTGGTATGGCAACAGTAGCTGGAGGAGTTTTAGCCGCATACATTGGATTTTTAGGTGGAGATGATCCCGAATTAAAAATCTTTTATGCTAAGCACCTTTTGACTGCTTCTGTAATGGCTGCACCTGGTGCAATTGTTATTTCAAAAATACTATATCCTGAAACTGAAAAAATTAATACTGATTTAAATATTGCTCAAGATAAAATCGGATCTAATTTTTTAGATGCTATTTCAAATGGCACATCCGAAGGTCTAAAATTAGCAGCAAATATAGCTGCAATGCTTTTAGTATTCCTTGCCTTTATTGCCATGATGAATTATATGCTAAATGGTATTGGCGGAGTTTTTTACTTAAATGAATTAATTAGTAACAATACAGTTTATGAAAATCTTTCCTTAGAATTTATTTTAGGATATCTATTTTCTCCAATAATGTGGTTAATTGGTGTTGCTAAAGAGGATATGACTTTAATGGGTCAGCTTCTAGGTATTAAATTAGCAGCCAGTGAATTCATTGGATATATACAACTCTCCAGTTTGAAAGACGCTTCCAATATAATTCATTTACATTATCAAAAATCTATTATAATGGCAACATATATGCTTTGTGGTTTTGCAAACTTTGCATCCATAGGTATACAAATTGGAGGTATTGGAGCACTGGAACCAACACAAAGAAAAAATTTATCAAAATTTGGTTTTTTAGCAGTAATTGGAGGAACTCTAGCTTCCTTACTTTCTGCTACTATTGCAGGAATGATTATTGGTTAATATATTTTAATAAAGTTCTTTTAAAATATAATAAATGAATTATTCATTATTATTATTTTAGTTGAAATAAATCACATGAAACAATATTTAGATTTAGTCAAGCACGTAATGCAATCGGGAAATGAAAAGTCCGATAGAACTGGTACTGGAACAAAAAGTGTTTTTGGTTATCAAATGCGTTTTGATCTTTCTGAGGGATTTCCAATGCTTACCACTAAAAAGCTTCATTTAAAATCTATTGTTTATGAATTATTATGGTTCTTAAAAGGTGATACCAATACAAAATTTTTAAATGAAAATGGTGTAAAAATATGGGATGAGTGGGCCGACTCTAATGGCAATTTAGGTCCTGTTTATGGCCATCAATGGAGAAATTGGAATGATAATGGAATCGACCAAATAGTAGATGTAATTGAAAATTTGAAAAACAATCCTGATAGTAGAAGAATGATTGTAACAGCATGGAATCCTAGTGTATTGCCTGACACCAAAATTAGCTTTGAAAAAAACGTTAAAAATGGAAAAGCAGCCTTACCTCCTTGTCATGCTTTTTTTCAATTTTATGTGCATAATAATAAATTATCCTGTCAACTATACCAAAGAAGTGCCGACATTTTTTTAGGTGTACCATTTAATATTGCATCTTATGCTCTTTTAACTGAGATGATCGCTCACGTATGTGGCTATAAAACCGGAGAATTTGTTCATACTTTTGGTGATGCGCACATATACAATAACCACATTGAACAATTAGAACTTCAAACTTCAAGAAAACCAAGAAATCTTCCTGTTTTAAAAATTAAAAGGAGAGTGACAGATATTTTTGATTTTAAATTTGAAGACTTTGAAATTTTAAATTACGATCCACACCCACATATTAAAGGAAAAGTAGCCGTTTAATTTTATTTTCAATTTATTATATTTGAGTAGTTATAACAGTAAAGTGTTGAATCCTAAATTTCGAAAATATTTCTTATTTCTATTATCATCTATTTTGATGATTCTATTTATTAATCATGAAAGTATTTCTGTTGAAATAACTAGAATGATTCATAAAGAAAATTTAGAAAACAATCCTTTTAAGGAAACATATCAACTTTCAAAAGAAGAAAGAAGAAAAATGGCACTCCCTCCAAATAAATATCTTGAACAGATATGGGCACTATCTATGGATCCAATTGAAGGAAGGCCTCTTTTTGAAAAATTATTTGAATTACAAGAGGAACTTAATAATTCTAGACGTCTTGATGATCCCTCTTCATTCAGAGAATCAATAGTGCCAGGTGAGTCAGCATCAGCAAAATGGGTTGAAAGAGGTCCTAATAATGTTGGTGGCAGAACAAAAGGAATTTTGTTTGATCCAAATGATAGTACTGATGAAACTGTTTTTGCAGGTGGAGTTACTGGAGGTTTATATAAAAACACCAATATTTCAGATCCAACCTCACAATGGGTTAAAATTGATGGAATCCCTGAAAATATTCCGGTTTCTTCAATGGCTTTTGATCCAAATAATAATCAAATATTTTATGTAGGTACTGGGGAGTCTTATACCGGAGAAGGTGGAAATGGCGTTTGGAAATCTAGTGATGGTGGAGGAACATGGACTAAAGTTTATGGAGGAAGAACAGGAGGTTATGGTAATAATGGACTTATTTTTATTAATGATATAGTAGTAAGAAATAATGGTGGAAATTCCGAAGTAATCATAGCCTCTAGTATGGGATATGATTCAAAGGCTAGTGCATGGCTCGGAGTAAATGGTTATGGTGTCTTTAAGTCTACTAATGAGGGGACCAGTTTTCAAGAAGTTGCAATCGGCAAGGATTCAAATGGAAATACTTATGCGGTAATTGATCTAGAAATTGCTCCAGATAATACAATATGGGCTTGTACTACTGATAGAGGTTATGGTACTGGTGGAGGAACAATTTTACAGTCCAATGCTGATGTTACATCTTTTTCCGTAAAACATGAAATAACCAGTGGATCAAGAACAGAAATGGAAATTGCATCTAATGGAAATATTTATGTGTTAGCAAGAGTTAATGCTAAACCCAAAGTATATAAATCTACAGATAAATTTGCTACAGCTCCAACAGTTCTTACTTTACCTGATGGTAGTGCAACTGGATTACCTGCTGATGATTTCACTAGAGGACAATCTTTTTATGATTTGATGCTAGATTCAGACCCTAATAATCCAGATCATATATTTATAGGAGGTATTGACATATTTAAATCTACTACAGGAGGTGTAAGTTCCGATCCAAATGTTAACCCATGGATACAAATATCTCAATGGTATGGTGGTGGAGGTTATCAATATATTCATGCCGATCAGCATGGTATGGTTTTTGCCAATAATGACTCTTCTAAAAAATTATTTGGAAACGATGGTGGTATATATTTTAGTAAAACAGAATCTGACAATAGTGAAACTGCTAGTTCTAGAAATAATAATCTAAATACCAGTCAAATTTATA
Organism: uncultured Flavobacteriaceae bacterium; assembly: GCA_964433845.1. Lineage (GTDB taxonomy): Bacteria > Bacteroidota > Bacteroidia > Flavobacteriales > Flavobacteriaceae > MAG-121220-bin8. The sequence continues at coordinate 1,687 of CAYSTA010000024.1, read as the reverse complement.
CTCTTGGAGTTGCGCCTTCTGAAATGTTCAAGAATCTAAACAAAACAGTAACTGGAAGAGACAGAGCTACAAATCAAATTTCTTCCGTATCTGTTAGTGGAATGACAGATGTTGTTATAACTGGCCTTCAAGATAATGGTAGTCAATTTCTTGCAAATAACAACGATCAAATTAGTACGGCAACTGAAGCTACTGGTGGAGATGGAGCGGCATCTATGTTTTCTCAGGATAATTCAAATCCATACTTTATTATGAACTACATATACAATGGATTTATAGATGTATGGGATTTTGATAATAATCAAAGGAGAAGTATTAATGATGAATATCCAACTGAAAATGGAGATTTTATAAACGCTCAAGCTTTAGATTCAAAGGAAGGTATTCTTTTCTCAAATTATCGAGGTGGTGGAATTAATCGAATTGCCCTTTATTATGATTGGGATAATTTTTCCAATTTTAGTCCTAAAAAGGCGATAATTACAGATGCGTTATTAACAAATAATGTTTCTGCATTAACTGTTTCACCTTTCGGAACTACTAATTCCATTCTAATGGTTGGGCTTCGAGATGGAAATTTATTACAAGCCGAGGGAGATGAAACAGGTATGACCTGGACTAAAATTACTGGTGATGACTTTGTTGGGAGTATATCAGATATTGAATTTGGGAAAACAGCAAATGATATTTTGGTAACTATGCACAACTACGGAGTCAATAATGTTTTTTATTCATCCGATGGAGGTTCTTCATGGTCAAAAAAAGAAGGTGATCTTCCCGATATTCCTGTAAGATGTATTTTACAAAGTCCTATCGATCCTAAAGAGGTGATTATTGGAACTGATTTGGGAGTTTGGCATACAAAAAACTTTACTGACAGCTCCCCTAATTGGTCTCAATCTTACAATGGAATGAGTAATGTTAGGGTTACAGATTTAGATATGAGAGATGATTTTAAGGTTTTTGCATCAACTTATGGTAGAGGTGTTTTTTCATCCCATTTTGATTCGGATACTCCAAAATTATTTTTAGAAAACGCTGTTCCCAGTACTCTTTCTGTAAAACAAAATGAATCAGGTACATTTAAAATTAAATATAAAGTTTTAGGAGGATATAATAAACAAACCACGTTTACTGTAACTGGTGGGCCAAGTGGAGCAACTTATACCTATACCCCAGCAAACAACAGTACAATTAATGCAAATGGAGAGGTATCTATTAAAATAGATGTGCCCTCTGATGCTGATGTTAAAACATACAACTTAGTAATAGATGCAACTGATGGATCATCTTCTGTAACACTAGATACAGTTGGAGTTGTATTAACAGTAATAGCAAATAATTCAAATGATTTAGATGGAGATGGAATTTTAAATGATGTTGACAACTGCCCTAATACAGCTAATCCTGATCAAAAGGATACAGATGGAGATGGAAAGGGTGATGTTTGTGACGATTCCGATGGAGATGGAATTTTTGACGATAAGGATAACTGTGTAAATACTGCAAATGCTGATCAATCTGATATTGATGGAGATGGAAAGGGTGATGTCTGTGATGATGATATTGATGGAGATACCATTTTAAATGCAAGTGATAACTGCCCTAACAAAGCAAATACTGATCAAGCAGATATGGATGGAGACGGAAGGGGAGATGTTTGTGATGATGATAAAGATGGAGATGG
>CAYSTA010000023.1:0-29213 GCA_964433845.1 uncultured Flavobacteriaceae bacterium | reverse complement strand
AAAAATCTTATAAAATGCTAATAGACAGAATAAAAAAACCCCTAATTAAAGGGGTTTGTTTTATTATTGTTCTTTATTTTTTTCAGGTTTTTCTATTCCAAGTTTTTCTGTCGGAGGAGGAGGAATGAGATTAAAGAGAATTTCATTTCCTCCAATCTTAAATGTCATTTTATTCCCCTCCTTAAATTCTATTTCTAAACCTGCCATGTCCATTTTAAATTTGTTTTTTCCATTTTCATCCAAAACCATAGATTCGTCCTTAGATCTTCCCTCTGGAAACATTGAGAGTTTTCCATCGTTTTCATAAAAGTTAAACATTCTTGGGAATACATCACTTTTATATAATCCTTCAAACGATTTTAATTCTTTTTTAGAATGAGAGTATGAGTCAGAAGCTTTTTCAGGTTTGGGATCAACAACTAATCTAGCATCTCTATTTGCAATATTCCATGCAGTATAAAAAATAAGCTGAGTTCTCATCTCTAATAAATCATATTCTATTTTATCAGGAGTATCAGTTGGTTTATGATAGTCAGCATGTGTCCCAGTAAAATAAAAAATTATTGGAATTCCATTTTTTGCAAAATTATAGTGATCACTTCTGTAATAAAATCTATTTGGATCATTTTTGTCATTGAATCTATAGTCCAATGTCAAATTTATTGTCTCTTTATTGGTTTCTTCAGATAAATTGTGAAGGTCTTTACTATCATGATCCGAACCTATTAAATAAATATAATCTCTATTTTTTGCTTCACGAGTAGGGTCAATTCTCCCAATCATATCAATATTTAAATTAACTACTGTATTTTCAAGGGGATAAATAGGGTCTTTATCAGTATAATATCTAGAACCAAGTAATCCTTTTTCCTCTCCTGTTACATGTAAGAATACAATGGATCTTTTAGGTCCTTTACCTTTTTTAACAGCCTTTTTAAAAGCTTCAGCAATTTCTAGCATTGCTACTGTACCTGAACCATCATCATCAGCACCATTATATATTTCACCACTTTCATTAACTCCAACATGATCAAGGTGAGCAGAAATAACAACATATTCATCTGCTTTTTCTGTTCCTTTAATTATAGCTATTACATTTTCAGTATCTACTTTTTTTCCTTCTCTACCTCTTCTTCCACGAAGAGTTAGAGTCATAGGCTGAAAATAATCTTTATCTGGATCTCCAGGTTCAATTCCTATAGATTTATAATAATTTCTAAGGTATTCAACCGCTTTTTTTTGTCCTTCTTCTCCAGTGTCTCTTCCTTCAAATTCATCGGAAGCGTAAGTATATAGATGTTCTTTTAAATCTTTATCAGTAATGGTTTTAGCAAACTTTTTTGCTTTAGATAACTGAGAAAAGCCAAGATTTATACTAATTAGGGAAATAACGATAATTGATAGAATTTTTTTCATAATAAATAAGTTGGTTTCGCAAGATATAAAAATTAAACTATGAATAAATCTATTTTTAAGATTATAAGGTATTTATATTTAGTCTAACTATTTTTTTTAAGAATAGAATCCCACAATTTATAATTATATTTATTTATGCATCTAGAGGTTATTATTGCATTTATTATTTCATCTTTAGCCTTAACTATATCCCCAGGTCCAGATATTATATATGTTGTATCTCAAAGTTTTGTTAGAGGTAAAAAGGCAGCAATAATCACTTCAATTGGTCTTACAACAGGACTTTTATTACATACTTTTTTTGTTGTTATAGGACTTTCACTTCTTTTAAGAGAAAACGAAAATGTTTTCTTTTTATTAAGACTACTAGGTTCTATGTACTTTCTTTATTTAGCATTTATGGTTTTTTTAAATAGAAATAAAAAAATAAAATTTGATTCCAATGAAATGGAAAATATTGCTTTTTTTAAAAGGGGGTTGTTAATGAATCTTTTAAATCCAAAAGTTAGTATTTTTTTTATTGCTCTTTTTCCGGGATTTATTTTTCATGATAATTTAAGCTCTGAATTACAGTTTTTTATTCTTGGAATTATTTTTTGGTTTCAAGCAAACTTAGTGTTTGTTCTAGTTTCTATTTTTTCTGAAAAAATCAAAAATTTTATTTCAAGTAAAAAATTTCTAAATAAAGGAAAATTTATTATTGAAATGTGTGTTTATATTTTTATTTCTATTTGGATATTGAAATAATAAAACTCCTAACTTTATAGTATGTCATTAATTAAGGTAGTTGAATGCCCCAGAGATGCTATGCAAGGGATAAAAAATTGGATTCCTTCAAAAGATAAAATTTCCTATATACAATCTATTCTTTCCGTTGGCTTTGATATAGTCGATTTTGGAAGCTTTGTTTCACCACGCGCGGTTCCACAAATGAAGGATACCCATTATGTTTTGGAAAATTTAGATTTGAGTTCAACAAAATCTAAGCTTTTAGCCATAATAGCTAACCTACGTGGAGCAAAAGATGCATGTAGCTATTCACAAATAAGTTATTTGGGTTATCCATTTTCTATCTCAGAAAACTTTCAAATGAGAAATACAAATAAGAGTATTGAAGAATCTATATCAGAATTAAGTAAGATTATTGAACTAGCTAATAAAAATAAAAAGGAGGTGGTTGTTTATTTGTCCATGGGGTTTGGCAATCCATATGGTGACCAGTGGAACTATGAAATAGTAGAGAAGTGGATAGATTTATTATATTATATGAATATTAAAACTATTTCTATTTCCGATACCATCGGAACAGCAAAAAGCGAAGATATTAAAACTGTATTTTCAAATACAGTTGTTAAATATCCTACAATTGAGTTTGGTGCACATTTTCATACTAAACCAAGTGAATGGCATGAAAAAATAGATGCTGCCTATAAGGCAGGGTGCAAAAGGTTTGATAGTGCTATTCAGGGATATGGGGGATGCCCAATGGCAAAAGATGAACTCACAGGAAACTTTCCAACGGAGAAATTAATAACCTATTTCAATTCAAAAAATGTTCCACTAAATATCAATGCTTTACATTTTGAATCTAGCTTTAATGAATCCACTAAACTTTTTTCTCGGTATAAGTAATTGACGTTCAAAAATTTAACTTTATAGCCCTTATTTTTATTTAGAATAATTAAAAATAGTCTTGTTTTTAAATGATTTGTATGTTATTTTCGTCAAAAATTTTATATGAATAAAATAATAAATAACATACTGATTTTATTAATTATTACAAGCGTGCAATCGCAAACAAAAAAGAAGAAAGATATTAATTCAATTAAAGAAATGTGTGGTTGTTTTGAAGTAAGATTTGATTTTGCAGAAACATTTATAAAGAATGATGATGAAGACTATAAACCATCAAAAAATTATACCTCTACAGGTCTTGAATGGGCTCAAATAATTGAAGAAAATAAAGACAGGATATCCATACAACATATACTAATTACAGGAAGTAATGAAAAACCATATATTATTAAACATTGGAGACAAGATTGGTTATATCAGAACACGGAATTTTATATTTATGATCATGACAATAAATGGAATTTTGTGATAAAAGATAAAAATCAAGTAAAAGGACAATGGACTCAAAAAGTTTTTCAAGTTGATGATAGCCCTAGATATGAGGGTTCGGGATCTTGGGTTTACGTGGATGGAAAGAGTTATTGGGAAAACATAACTTCTGCTCCACTTCCAAGGCGAGAATATAGCAAAAGAAGTGACTATAACGCTACACTCAGAGGAAATAGGGTAGAAGTAACTAAAACGGGTTGGATACATGACCAAAATAACACTAAAGTAATTAGAAAAGAAGGTAAAGAAGATCAAATTTTAGCATATGAAAAAGGATATAATAGTTATGTTAAAGTTAATGATAGTAAATGCGCTTCAGCTGCAAAATGGTGGGTTGAAAATAAAGTAAAATGGAATTATGTAAGAAACAAATGGACACAAGTTTTTAATAAAAATAAAACACTTAGCTTAAAAAAACTTGTTGATAATAAACCTCTTTATAGGACTTTGTTTTCTAAAGATATTAATCAAAAAAATCAAATTGATTTTACAATCGAATCCTATATAAATAAACTATAACGACATTAAATATTTTTTGAATAATTTATTTTTATTTATTGCTTCATCAGTAACTTTTTTCTTCCTTTTTTTAAATCATTCTTCTGCTCAGGTTTCTAATTTAGAAGTTGATAGTACTAATGTTCAAATGCTAAATGAAGTTATTGTTTCAGCTACTCGAGTTGAACGTCAACTTTCTTCATTACCATTACCAGCTACTATTATATCTAAAAAAACTATTTCCAAAACTAATTCTTTAACATTAGATAAAATTTTAAGATCCCAAACGGGATTAATTACCGTTCCAGATTTTGGTGGTGGAGAGGGACTACAGATGCAAGGTTTGGATTCTCAATATACCTTAATTCTTTTAAATGGATCTCCATTAATTGGAAGGTCAGCAGGAACTTTTAACCTTAAAAGGATTAATCTTGGAAATATCCATCAAATTGAAATTGTTAAAGGTGCTTCTTCGAGTTTATATGGTAGTGAGGCATTAGCTGGGGTCATTAATATTGTAACTGATAAACCTACTGTTGGTTTTTCTAATTATATAAATTATTCATTAAGCACTCATAACTCAAGTGATTTTAGTTATTCCATGAACAATTTATTAAGAAATATGGCTTTTGATTTTTTTTTCAATAGAAATTCAAGTGATGGTTATGATTTAAATGAAAAGGATGAATTAATGACAGTTGACCCTTTTATAAATTATACAATAAATGGTTCTTTTAGTTATGACTTAAATGATAAAATTAAATTTTCTTTATCTACTAGATATTATAATAATGTTCAGGATAATGTTGCTTCATCTTCTTTGAAAGGTTTGTCAGAAATTGATGAATGGAATACAAATTTTAAAATCAATTATTCTCCAAATTCAAATTGGGATAGTTTTTTAGAATTGTATGGAACTAACTATTTAGCTAAAGAAAATTTAAATAATCTTGATGGAATTTTATATGATGAAAATTTCTATGATCATTCATTATTTAAACCTGAATTAAGAAATATATATAGAATTTCTAATAATAAAATTATAGTTGGAGGTGTAGGATTAAGTATTGAAAAGTTAAATAGAACTTCTTTTGAAGTTAAGCCAATTTTTAAGTCACCTTACATATATATTCAATATGATTATTATCCAATTAAAGATTTAAATCTAATAATAGGTTCAAGATTTGATTCCCACAATAAATATAAATCTCAATTTAGTCCAAAGTTAGCTTTGAGGTATAAAATAAATGAAAATGTATCAACAAAGTTTTCTTTAGGGTATGGATATAAAGCACCTGATTTTAGACAATTGTATTTTGATTTTACTAATTCTTTAGTTGGATATTCAGTTTTGGGTTATAATGTTGCTGTTGAGTCTATTTCTTTGATGCAAAGTCAAGGGAAAATTTCAAACATCATTTATTCGTTAGATGATTTAAAAGGAGAATTAAAAGCAGAAAATTCAATTAGTTTCAATTTAGGATTTAATTATGTATTAAATTCAGAGATTTCGTTTGATTTAAACATTTTTAGAAATACAATTAAAGACCTAATTGATACAAGAATTATTGCAAATAAAGTAAATGGTCAAAATGTTTTTAGTTATTATAATGTAAAAAACGTATTTACTCATGGTTTAGAATTAAATTCAAAATGGAATCCATCTAATAGTTTAACTATTAATACTGGGTTTCAACTTCTTTACGCTAAAGATTCTGATGCAATCAAGTCATTTAATAATGGTGAGGTTTATGCTAGAAAAAATCCCAGTTCACCTGCATTTCAATTAAAAAAGAAAGATTATTTCGGTCTTTACAATAGATCTAGAACAATGATTAATATCAATATAAATTATGATTTGTTTCCAGAAAATATTGAACTGAATTTAAAAGGGAAATATCGTTCTAAATATGGAATTATAGACAGCAATTATAATAATTTTTTAGATTCTTACGATGAATTTGTCAAAGGTTATGCACTCATTGATTTTACCTTAAATAAAAAAATTAATAAAAAATATAATGTTGGTTTTGGAATAGACAATGTTTTTGATTTTAAAGATTATCAGAACATTGCAAATATTTCGGGACGAATATTTTATGCTAAACTCAATCTTAATTTTAATCAATAAATACTTAAACTATGAAAACACTTAAACTATTATTTTTATCATTTATAATTATTTCATTATCGTCATGTAGCGATGATGATGAACCTTTATTAGATGTTGTTTCTAATAAAGTAAATAATTTTCATGCTCCTCAAGCTGGAGGCATGGGACAACCTATTACTGGAGAATTTGCAAAATTTAGTTTTGCTACTGGAGTAAAATCTAGTAGTTCAACAGAATGGGACATAGGTTTTAGAGGTACTACTATTATTGTAAATGGTGGCACTGCTACTGGAACTGCAGATGAACCAACTAGAAATGGCCAAGGAGGTGCTTATGTTGCATCAGGGACTATGGCTTCTGTTTTAGATGTTGATACAACTAAATTTAAACAGGATGCATCCTCTGCATTAGCTATCAGTAATGGTAGTGGAAATGGATGGTATACTTACAATGGCCAATCGCATGTTATAAGTCCTATACCAGGGAAAATAATTGTATTTAAAACTCATGATGGGTTATACGCCAAAATAGAAATTTTAAGTTACTATAAAGATTCACCAGCAAACCCTAACGCATTTATTGATCCAAGTGGATATTATACATTTAATTACATATATCAGCCAAATAAAGGTCAGACTTCTTTTTAATACTTCTTGTTCTTAATAAATCCATTAATTTTTACTTAATAAAAATTAATGGATTTGTTGTTATAATCTTTCTTTTCGCTTTCTTTTAATTAATTGTTTATATATCTTGCAGTTTAGAATTAGTCTAAATAAAAATTAAATGAAAAATATACTTTATTCTATATTAATATCCTCTTTAATATTGAGTTGTGCTACAACTGAAAAAAAATCAAATGAAGTAAACTTATATAGCCAAAGGCATTACTCTGTTGATAAACTTCAGTATGAAAATTTTACAAAATTAACTGGCATAAAAGTTAATGTAATTAAAGCTAATGCAGATGAGTTAATTGAACGATTAAAAAATGAAGGAGAAAATAGTCCTGCAGATTTGTTCATTACTGTAGATGCAGGAAAACTTCAAAAAGCTGCTGATTTAGATTTACTTCAAAAAATTTCTAATTCTAAAATAGATAATAATGTATCAGATGATTTAAAAGATCAAAATGGATTTTGGATTCCAATAACATATAGAGCTAGAATTCTTGTATATAGTAGTGATAGAGTTAAAAAAAGTGATTTAACTACTTATGAAGATTTAGTAAATGAAAAATGGAAAGGAAGAATCCTGGTTAGATCTTCTTCTAATGCTTATAATCAAGCTTTAATGTCTTCAATTGTAGCAAATCTTGGAAGTGATGCTGCTTCTGATTGGTCAGAGGGTATAGTTAAGAATTTTGCTAGAGATCCAAAGGGTAGCGATCGAGATCAAGTTAAAGCTATTGCTGCTGGTCAAGGAGATATAGCTATTGTAAATTCCTATTATATTGGACTTCTTTTATCATCTGAAAAGGAAGAAGAATTAAATGCTGGAAAATCTGTGTCTGTATTTTTCCCAAATCAAGGTAAAGGTCAAAGAGGAAGTCACATAAATGTTTCTGGTATTGGTTTAACCAAAAATTCTCCAAATAAGGATAATGCTATTAAATTAATGGAATACTTGACCAGTGAGGAAGCTCAAAAAACATATGTAAATAATAGTTATGAATATGCAGCTAACCCAAATGTTAAACCATCAGAGATTGTTCAGAATTGGGGTACTTTTAAAAGAGACAAACTAGATTTAAACATGTTAGGTAAATTTAGAGAGGAAGCTATTCATATTTTTGATAAAACAGGTTGGAAATAAAAAAGATATTATTTTTTGAAAATAAAAGATGGATTATTGGAAGTGTATTTGTTGCAATTTTATTATTGCTTCCAATTTTCACTCTTTTTTATAAACTTCTTTATTTAGAAGGAAACTCTTTTCATTACTTATGGGATACCATACTCTTAGACTATACTCTTAATACTTTTTATTTAATTTTAATCACCTCCTTTTTTTCACTTTTATTTGGAATTGTTCCGGCATGGATTATAAGCAATCATAATTTTAAAGGAAGATTTTTATTAGATATTGTATTATATCTTCCTCTGGCTATTCCATCTTATATAATGGCATTTACTTATAGTGATATTTTAAGTTATACTGGTCCTATCCAAAGTTTTTTAAGAAAATATTTTTATGAAACTTCTATAATCTTTAATCAGGATTACCTCCAAATTGAAATTTTAGGAATTATTTTGGCTTTAGCTTTATATCCATACATATATACAGCATCTAGGGTTTCTTTCAGTTTATTAGGTGCTAATTATATCAATATTTCTAAAAACCTAGGTTTATCTACATTTAGAACCTTTGTAAAAATAATTTTACCATTATCTAGGCCTGCAATTTTTTCTGGTTTATTTCTTGTTTTAATGGAGGTTCTAAATGAATATGGTGCTGTGAAATATTTTGGTGTTAACACCTTTACAACTGGAATTTTTAGAACATGGTTTTCACTGGGAGATATTGGAACAGCAATTCAACTTTCTATTATACTATTAATTGTCGTTTTTTTCTTCTTTTATATTGAAAAATATTATAATTCAAAAACTAAATTTTATTATGGAATAAATACCAGAATTCAAACATTATCTTATTTAAAAGGTAAAAACGAATTTTTTGCGATAACTACTTGTTTTATTCCATTTTTATTTGGGTTTTTAATTCCATTTATTTTTATTTTAAATAATGTTTTTGCTTCATTTAAATTTATTGATTTTATGGATTTGTTGGAATTAACATTTAATTCAATTTCAGTTTCAACTATATCTGCTTCATTGATTGTTTTGATTGCATTGTTCTTTCTTTTTGTAGAAAAATTTTCTAAATCAAGAGTTAATTATTTTATTAGCCAATCAATTTCTATGGGATATGCAATTCCTGGAGCAGTAATTGGATTAGGTTTAATAATGTTATTCTCTTTTGTTGATAATCTATTTACTTCATTTACATTTTTAGGCTCATTTTTTCTTTTAATATATGCATATACTATTAGATTTTTAGCTGTTGGGAAATCTCCAATTAAATCAAGTTTAGAAAAGCATCCAGATTCATATGATGATACTGCAAAAAATTTAGGCTTAGGGCCATTAAAACTTCTTCAAAAAATACACTTACCTATCAATAAATTTGCATTGATAACGGCTTTTATTGTTACTTTTATCGATCTTATGAAAGAGTTACCTATTACGTTAATTTTAAGACCCTTTAATTTTGATACACTGGCAACTCAAACTTATGAATTTGCTATTGAAGAAATGATACCATTATCTGCAATATATTCTTTAATGATAATTATTATTGGTAGTATATTATTACTGATTTTAAAAAATATAATAAACAAACAAATCGATGTATCTTGAAATAGAAGATTTAGTTAAATATTACAATAAAGATTCACCAATTATAAAGAAATTGAACTTTTCTGTTAAAAAAGGTGAAATAATATCTTTTTTAGGAGAAAGCGGTTCAGGAAAAACAACTTTTTTAAAGTGTATTTCTGGCTTAGAAAAAATTAATTCAGGGACGATTTCATTAAATAACAAGATTTTAAATAATGAAAGAATTTTTATAAAACCTCAAGAAAGAAAAATAGGATTTGTATTTCAAGATTATCCTCTCTTTCCACACTTAAACTTGAAAGAAAATGTAACCTTTAATTTAAAAGATAAATACTTAAAGAAATTTGATTATATGATTTCTTTGACAGGATTGGAAGATTTATCACATAGATATCCTCACGAATTATCTGGTGGAGAACAGCAAAGGGCATGTATTGCAAGGGCGCTTATAAGAGAACCAGATTTATTATTACTGGATGAGCCTTTTAGCAATATAGATTCCAATATCAAGTTTTCAATGAGAGATGAAATTTATAAAATTATTAAAGAGACAAAGACAACAACTATTTTAGTTACACATGATATTAACGATTCTTTGAATATAGCTGATAGAATTTTGATCTTTAAGGCAGGAGTTTTACAACAATACGATGATCCAATTAATATGTATTGTGAGCCTGCTAATTGTTATTGTGCTAAAATATTAGGAGATTTAAATCAGATTGAAATTGATAATAAAACATATTATATAAGACCAGAAAACATTAAAATTGTAAAGAAATCTAGCAATAAAATTCTTGTTGAAAAATGTTTTTTTCAAGGAAAGGAATACAAAATTAAAGGAAAATTAAATGATAATAATTGGCATTTCTTTTCCAAAAAATCTATAAAAAAAATGGAATATGTCTACGTTGATTATGATTTAAAAGATCTAATATTTTTTGATTCTTTATGTAGTAACTTTTTTCAATAGGAATTCCAAGAAAATTTAAATTCATTCTAAACAATCTTTCCTCTATTTTTAATCAAAATTACTACTTATGAGTATAAGAACTAATAATACTTGCTTAAACTGCGATAATCTTATAAATAGCTTAACATGTTCTAAACATGATATAAAAGTTGATATTTTTAATGTCTGCGATAGTCATAGTTTCAAAGAAGTTTTTACTAAAGACTCTAATTGTACTAACTGCAGTTCATTTCATATGGATTCTTGTAGTCATCCAGAATCAGCTTCTCAAGGTATGTTGTGTTTTGAATGGCAACCTTCTTTAAGTTAGTTTGTTATCAGTAAAAAAAACTTAAATACTGCAAATTTTGTTATATTTGCATGCAATTAATTATTAAGTTAATTGCTATGAGCAATCTTCAAAATAAATTTACTGGAATTGGATTAACATATGATGATGTTCTATTGGTGCCATCCTATTCTGAATTTTTACCAAATCAAGTAGATTTAAAAACTAAATTCTCTAGAAAAATTAATTTAAATATTCCAATTGTTTCTGCTGCAATGGATACCGTTACAGAAAGTAAGATGGCTATAGCTATGGCTCAGGAGGGTGGTTTAGGGGTTATACATAAGAGTATGTCTATTGATCTTCAAGCAGAGAAAGTTAAGAAAGTTAAAAGATCTGAATCAGGAATGATTTTAGATCCAGTTACATTACCTGATACAGCATTAGTTTCTCAAGCTAAAAATTGTATGAAGGAATTTAGTATTGGTGGAATTCCTATAGTAAATAAAAATCATAATTTAATAGGAATTGTAACAAATAGAGATTTAAGATTTGAAAATGATAATCAAAAACCTTTATCTAAAATAATGTCCAAAGGAAATTTGATAACTGGAAAGGAAGGAATAACTATGAAAGAGGCAGAAATGATTTTACAAAAACATAAAATTGAGAAGTTACCAATTTTAAATAATCAAAATAAGTTGATAGGCTTGATTACTTTTAGAGATATTCAAAAAATTTCATTAAAACCAATATCAAATAAAGACAATTATGGTCGTTTAAAAGTTGCAGCTGCTATTGGAGTATCTGACGATTCTATGGAAAGATGTACAGCATTATATAAATCAGGAGTTGATGCAATTGTTGTAGATACTGCTCATGGTCATTCTAAAGGGGTGGTTGATTTATTGAAGAAAGTAAGAAGGAAATTTTCTGATATTGATATTATTGTTGGAAACATAGCAACTAAAGAAGCAGCATCATTTTTAGTTAATGCTGGTGCTGATGGAGTAAAAGTTGGCATAGGCCCGGGTTCGATATGTACTACAAGGGTTATAGCTGGAGTTGGATATCCTCAACTTTCTGCAATTAATGAAGTTTCCAAAGCTTTAAAAGGAACAGGTGTTTCTCTTATAGCAGATGGAGGCATAAAATACACAGGTGATATTACCAAAGCTATTGCAGCAGGAGCTGATTGTGTTATGTTGGGCTCTCTTTTAGCTGGTACAAAAGAATCCCCAGGTGAGACTATTATATACGAAGGAAGAAAATTTAAAACTTACAGAGGTATGGGGTCAATAGAGGCGATGCAAAAAGGAAGTAAGGATCGTTACTTTCAAGATTCTGTTAATGATTCTAATAAACTAGTTCCAGAAGGTGTAGTTGGAAGAGTTCCCTATAAAGGAGATTTACTTGAAAGCATTCATCAATTTGTTGGAGGTATAAGATCTGGAATGGGTTATTGTGGAACAAAGAATATAAATGAATTAAAGGAAAAAGCTCAATTTGTTCAAATTACTGGCGCGGGCTTACAGGAAAATCATCCTCACAACGTGATGATAACTAAGGAATCTCCAAATTATTCTAGATAAAATTATTTTGAGTTTAAGAAAATCACTTTTTGTATTAATATCTATTTTGTTTTTCATTAATTGTGAATATTTTTCTAATAAACCTCGATTTGCTATAGCTAGAATGCAAGATAAATACTTGTATTTTGAAGATATTAAAAATAACATCCCAACAAATTTATCTATAGAGGATAGTATCATTTATGTAAATAATCAAATTATTAATTGGGCTAAAAAACATATTCTAAATGATAAAGCTCTAATTAATTTAGATTTTGAAGAACAAAAAAATCTTTTGGATTTAGTTGAATCTTATAAAAGTGACTTGTTTTCTCATTATTATCAAGAAAAAATGGTCAAAGCATCTATGGATACTATAATTTTAGATGACGAATTAGAGAATTATTACAATACTAACAAGTCAAATTTTAAATTAAATCAGGATTTAGTTAAAGCTAGATATATAAAAATATCTGAAGATAATTATAACATTAAAGATGTTAGAAACAGGTTTAAAAGATTCAATAGAGATGATATTATTTTTCTTGATTCTATTTCATTACAGTTTTCCTCATTTTCATTAAATGATTCTGTTTGGATCAATAAAGATCTTTTCTTTTCTAAATTTCCTGATATTAAAACTTATATTAAAAAAAATATTGTAAAAAAAGCTTTATTTTATCAATTAGAAGATTCATTAGAATTATATTTGATAAAAATTAATAAATCGGTTTTTAGGAATGATGTAGCTCCTTTAGATTACATTAAACCAACATTAAAACAAATTTTATTAAACAAAAAGAAATTGGAATTTATTAATGATTTCGATAAAGATTTAATTGAAGATGCGTTGCAAAAAAAAGAACTCGAGTTTTATGAAAATAATTAAGAAATATTTTTTTCCATTTTTTATAATTCAATTTGGATTTTTTGCATATTCTCAATCCAATTCAGCTACTTTAAATAATGAGAATATAATTAAGATTGATGGTGTAGCGGCGGTGGTAGGTGATTATGTTATTTTAGAGTCAGATGTTGACAAAACATTAATTGATCTCCAATCTCAAGGAGTTTCAACTGAAAATATAGGTAGATGTAGTCTGCTTGGAAAATTAATGGAGGATAAACTTTATGCTCACCATGCAGAGCAAGATAGTTTAGAAGTTGATAACAATCAGATTTATTCATATGTAGATAGAACAATTGATTATTTTGTAGATCAATTAGGTAGTTTAGAAAAAGTCTTAGAGTTTTATAAAAAAAGAGATGAAAAATCCTTTAGATCTGAACTTTTTGAAATAAACAAAACAAATCAGTTATCTGAAAAGATGCAGTCAAAGATAGTTGATGAGATTGAGATAACACCTGAAGAAGTTCGTCAATTTTTTAATTCAATTCCAAAATATGAAAGACCAGTTTTTGGAGCAGAACTTGAAATTGCCCAAATTGTAATTAAACCTGAGGTTTCTGAGGAAGATAATCAAAAAATTGTAAAGAGATTAGAAACTATAAGGAATGATGTTCTTGTCAATGGTTCTTCATTTGCTACAAAAGCTATTTTATATTCTCAGGATCCTGGTTCTAGAGCAACTGGAGGTAAATATACTCTAAATAGGAATCGTCCCCAGATGGTTAAAGAATTTAGGGATGCAGCTTATAGATTAAGAGAAGGAGAGATTTCAGCTCCTTTTAAAACTGAATTTGGATGGCATATCGTAAAAGTAGAAAGAATTAGAGGTCAAGAGGTTGATGTAAGACATATTTTTTTAGTCCCCGAAGTAACAAATGATGCTTTACTTGAAGCAAAAAGAAAAATTGATATTATTAGAAAAAGAATAGTTGATGGTGAATTAACTTTTGAAGAAGCTGCAAAATCTTCATCTGATGAAGAAGAAACAAGAAATAATGGTGGTGTTTTAATAAACCCAACAACAGGGGATACAAGATTTGAGCTTACTAAAATGGATCCTGTTTTATATGGACAAGCTCAAAAATTAAAAGATAATGAAGTTTCAGCACCTTTACTTGAAGAAGATAATAGAGGAATTAAAAAATATAAAATTATTAAAGTAAGCAATAGGTTTGATGAACATATTGCTGATTATTCTCAGGATTATATTAAAATTAAAGATTTAGCTTTAAAAGAAAAGCAATTAAAAAAAGTCCAAAATTGGATGATTGAGAAAATTGAAGAAACATATATTAATATTAATCAAGATAATAAGGATTGTAACTTTACTAACAAATGGGTAAAAAATTAATTTCTTTTTTAATTTCAACTAGATTTACTGCGATTTTATTTATTTTATTTCCTCTTTCGATGGGAATAGGGACTTTTATAGAAAATTCCTATAATACAACAACAGCTAAAATATTAATTTATAATTCTTGGTGGTTTGAGTTAATGTTGATGTTTTTCATTATTAATTTTACTTTAAATATCAAAAGGTATAATTTATTTAGGTTTGAGAAATGGCCAGTTTTACTTTTACATATTTCTTGGATTCTTATAATTATTGGTGCAGGTATCACTAGATATATAGGTTTTGAAGGGGTAATGCCCATTAGAGAAAATACTTCTTCTAATACATTTTTATCTGAAAAAACTTATTTAACTGTTTATGTTGATGGAGAAATAAATGGTCAACCTTTAAGAAAATCTTTAGAAGATGATTTGTTAATTTCTGAAAAAACAAATAATTATTTTAATTGGAACTATGATTTTAATGATCAAGATTTTTCAATTGAATACATTGATTTTTTAGAGAACGCTAAAGAGGATCTAGTTCATGATTTAAATGGTGAAGATTATTTAAAAATTGTTGAAGCTAGTAATGGAAGTAGACATGATCATTATCTAAAATCAGGTCAAGTAACAAATATTCATAATATTCTATTTGCTCTTAACAATGACACAAAGGGCGCTATTAATATAAATTATATAGATGGAGAATTATTTATAAATAGTCCATTTGAAGGTAATTATATGAGAATGGCAGATCAGATGCAAGGAGATTTAATTATAAATTCTAACCAACCATTGATTTTAAGATCATTATATAATGCTGCTGGTTTACAGTTTGTTTTTCCAGAAAAAATTATAAATGGAAAATTTGAAATTGTTAAATCTGACGATGAAGTTACTCAACAAGATGGATTATTTGTTAAGATTTCTACAAATGGAGAATCTAGAATAGTTGGCTTATTGGGTGGAAAAGGAATTGTAAATCAACCTAAAAAAGTTAAAGTAGGAAATTTAGATTTTTCCTTAAAATATGGTTCTTTAGAAAAATCTCTTCCCTTTCAAATAAAACTTAATGATTTTATAGCAGAAAAATATCCTGGAACTGAGAAGAGTTATAGTAGTTTTATGAGTAAAGTAACGGTAATTGATGATCCTACTTTTGATTTTGATATATATATGAATAATATTTTAAATCATAAGGGATATAGATTTTTTCAAGCTTCTTTTGATCCTGATGAAAAAGGAACAGTTTTGTCGGTAAATCATGATTATTTTGGTACTCTTATTACTTATATAGGATATTTCCTTCTTTATATTGGACTATTGGGAATCATGTTTTTTGGTAGAACTCGTTTTAAAGATTTAGCTATTAAGTTGGAAAAGGTTAAAATTAAGAAAGACGCTTTAATTGTTGTAATGATCTTTTTTTCAACAGCTTTTTATGCTCAAGATGACCATCAGCATACCCAAACTATATTAAGCCAATCAGACTCCTTAATTATTAATAAACCTGTAAGTTTCGAGCATGCAGCTAATTTTGGCAGCCTTGTAATTCAAGATACGGGAGGACGTATGAAACCTTTAAATACTTTTGCTTCAGAACTTTTAAGAAAAGTAAGTAAGTCAGATACTTATAAAGAATTAAGCGCTGATCAAGTTCTAATTTCAATTACTAAAAACCCTATCATATGGTATAATGTTCCTTTAATTTATTTAAATAGAGGAAATGATAGTATCAGAAATGTTATTGGAATTGATAAAAATCAAAAATATGCATCATTTATTGATTTTTTTGATGATGAGGGTAACTATAAAATTTCTGAGTTTTTAGAGAAAGCATATAAATCTTCTTTGCCTAATAAATTTGAATCTGATTTTATAGAAACTGATAGAAAGGTTAATTTACTTTTTTCTGCTTTTGAAGGAAAGGTTTTAAGAATTTTTCCTATCCCTAATAATTCTAATAATAAATGGGTTGCCCTTTCTGATATTGAACCAAATGATTTTAGTGGTGTTGATTCTTTATATGTAAAAAATGTTTTGCCGCTTTATTTTGGGGCTTTAGAAAATGACATAGAAACAGGAAATTATGATAATTCAACAAAACTTTTGGAGAGTATTAAAGGTTTCCAAACTAAATATGGATCTAATATTCTTCCTTCTGAAGATAAAATAAAAGCAGAAATAATGTATAATAAGTATGATGTTTTTAAGAAACTTTTTAGTTGGTATATGTATGTAGGAACTCTTATGTTTACTTTAATTATTTTTCAAATTTTTAATGAAAATAAATACATAAAGTTTCTTATAAAAGTATCAAAATACACTATTGTTGGATTATTTATTTTGCATACACTAGGACTTTTAGCTAGGGCTTATATTTCAGGTCATGCTCCATGGAGCGATGCATATGAGTCTATGATTTATGTTGCTTGGGCTACAGTTGCCATGGGGATTGCTTTTTCTAGAAAATCTAATCTTACAATTGCAGCAACCTCATTTGGAGCTTCAATGATTTTAATGATAGCTCATTGGAACTGGATGGATCCAGAAATAGCAAATTTAGTTCCTGTTCTTGATAGTTATTGGTTAATGATTCATGTTTCTGTAATTGTAGGAAGCTATGGCCCCTTCACTTTAGGAATGATTTTAGGAATAGTATCATTAATTCTTATGCTTATAACGAATGAAAAAAATAAAAAGAAGATTAAATTAAACTTAGAAGAGTTAACAATAATCAATGAGCTTTCTCTAACCGTAGGATTAATCATGTTAACCATTGGGAATTTTCTTGGAGGACAATGGGCTAATGAAAGTTGGGGAAGATACTGGGGATGGGATCCAAAAGAAACATGGGCTTTGATTAGTATCATGATTTATGCTTTTATACTACATATGAGAATAATTCCAGGATTAAAGGGAAAATGGATGTTTAATTTAATGTCTGTTATTGCTTTTTCTTCAATTATGATGACTTATTTTGGAGTTAATTTTTATTTAAGCGGGTTACATTCATATGCTAGTGGAGATAAGGTAATAACCCCTGATTTTGTTTACTACTCAGCAGCATTTGTTTTTCTGTTAGGTTTCTTTTCTTATTTCAAGTATAATAAATATTTTAAATAGTGAATTTCATTAAAAAAAATAACTGGTTTGTCTTATCGTTTTTAGGTATTCTTATTTTTAGTTCGGGATTATGTATTTTTGGTGAAGCATTAACACTTAAAAATAGAGTAGAGGCATGGTTTTTGTTTGTAACTATTGCATTAATATTATTTAGTGTTAGAATTTACTAAATGATTGGTGCTAATTTGAAAAAATGAAGAATAGAACTTTATATATACTGTTTTATAGAAATATGAAAAAAATTATTTGTTTTCTTTTTATTTTCATTACTTCTTTTCAATTATTCTCTCAGATAGAAAATTCTAAAAGAAAAATTGAACTTTTACCACCGCTTTCATCAACTTTAAAGAATCTAAAGATTAATCCAAATAATCCAGACTATTTTTCAATTTCAAAAAAATCTGAATCTAAGAAAGAGAGTAATAAATCTGTTTTTGAATCTGAAACCTTTTTAGATCCTGGTGATATATATTTAAAAAAAATTCAAAAAGAAAAACAAAGACAACCAAATAATTACAGTAAAGGTTCTTATTTAGGAGACGTTAGAACAAATTCAAAATATGTAAATATTATTTGCAGGGATTTTGAATATGTAGATGGAGATAGGGTTCGTATTTTAGTTAATGATTCCATAGTTATTGACAACCTTATGTTAGATTCCACTTTTTCTGGGTTTAAACTTCCTTTAATTTCAGGGTTTAATAAAATTGACTTTACTGCTTTAAATCAAGGAAGTACAGGACCTAATACAGCTGAATTAAGAGTTTTTGATGATAAAAATCAAATGATTTCTTCAAATCAATGGAACCTTTCTACTGGTGGAACAGCAACATTTATTGTTGTAAAATAATTTCATGTAATTAACATTCTTATAAGTATGTTAAGCAGTATTTTATTATATTACACTACATTTTAAAAAAATAATTATGAAAAAAATAACATTTATTTTAATCGCACTTATAACATTTTCTGTTAGTGCACAGAAAAAGAAAAATGGAATTATTTATGAAAAACATCCTGGAATTGATTTAATTGATTCATTTCATAAGGCAATTTCTGATGGTGATTTAGATAAAGCAGCTTCAATTTTACATGATGATGTGTCATGGCTTGATGGGAATACCAAAAATAAAGAATTTGGTAAAAAAAACAATGTATTGAATAATATCAAATGGTTTAAAAATTATTTTGATTATGTTTCATTTAAAAACTCTGAAGGAGCTTATCCAGATATGTTAGAATATAAAAATGATGGTAATTGGGTTCAATCCTGGTTTCATGTATATGGTGTTCATAAGCCTACTGGTGTAGAATTAGACCATCCTGTACTTAGAATTTATAAGCTTAATGATGATTCTACAAAAATTATAACTATTGTTGAGTATAGCAACAAGTTAGAATTTAGAAGAATTTCGAATTCTCGAAATAATGTTGATAGAGAGAATGGAAAAATTTATATTAATCATAAAAATATTAATACTGTAAGAAAGACATTATATTCATTTCTGAATGGAGATTATGAAAAATCATATAGTTACTGGCATGAAAATGCAGTTATTGATGATATTAATTCATCAGAATCTATTAGTTTGGAAGATGGTAGAAAAAATAATGAAGAGTTTTTAATGAATTTTACTTTAGATGCTATTGAACAAGTAGGTTATCCTGATTATTTAGAATATGATTTAAATGAAAGTAAAGATGTTCTGTCATGGTGGAAATTTAGAATTACTAGAAAGTCAGATGGTAAGAAAATCACTATGCCTATTCATTATATCCATGGGTTTAATAATGATGGAAAGATCATAAACGCCACTGCATATTACAATGGTTCATTATTAAAATAATTATTAATAAATATTATTATAAAAAAACCTGCTAATAGCAGGTTTTTTTATGCTTTAAATCTAAACAAATGTTATCATTTCTTTTTCAAGATGTGGTAGTTCATTAAATGATAAGAGGTTAAATTGATTCTTTGAAAATAAAAAAGAAGTAAAGGAGGTATTTCTAATTGAAAAGTTTAGTCCTGCAATTTTTTTCTCGTCACTTAATTTTAAAGATTCAGCAGAAATTGAACTTATAGTTCCTCCTGAAGTAAACACACCTATGTTTTGACTCTTTTTGGTATTATCTAAAATTATCTTTAAGGCTTTTCTTACATTTTCTCTAAAATTTTTCCATGGTATTATCCCATTTACTTTAATTTTATCTTCTACCCATAATTTCAAAAAATATTCAAATCCTAACATTAAGTTTCCATTTTTCTTTTTTGGATCTGATTCAATTTCTTTCCATAATTTTTTTATATATGGATCTGAAACTATCATTTTAGGAATTTCTATTTTCATAGCTTCTGTAGCCTGATGTTCATTTAATCCTTTAAGAATAATAGACTTAGGAAAAGTTAAATTGTTTTTTTTATAAACTTCTGAAACAATTTTACAGGTATGTTGTTGCCTTGTTAATTCCCCAACGTATATTTTATCAAATTTATATTTTTTATCTACTAAATACTTTCCTAGTTCTTGAGCTTGTAATTCTCCTTTTTTAGATAGGATATCATAGTTATCACTGCCTAATGAAGCTTGAGCATGTCTGAAAAAGTATATCTTACTCATTGATTTAGAAAAGATTTTCAATTCTATTTTTTTGAATGGATTGCCATCCGATTTTACACAATATTTCAGCAATCTTATTTAAATTTTTAAATTTTTCATTTGTTGTTAAACCTTTATTGTATCTATAATATATTTGTTGAACGATTACAGCTATTTTAAAAAGTCCAAACACATAATAGAAAACCAAATTATTTACAGATTCTCCAGTCTCTTTTTCATACATTTTAACAACTTCTAGTCTTGTTGGGTTGCCTTCTAATGAAGTAGGATAGTCAAAGGCAGTTTTAAGTCCTTTAGGGTCTGATGGCATAGCCCAATAAGCTATAGATGTTCCTAAATCCATTAATGGATCTCCAATAGTACACATTTCCCAATCAAGTATAGAATTAATTTTTGTCCATGATTCTGTACTAAAAACAACATTATCATATTTGTAGTCGTTGTGTATTAAACTATGTTTGTATTGTTTGGGTTGATTGTCATTGAGCCAATTCATTATTAACTCAGCTTCCTTTATATTATCAATTGCAGCTTTTATATATTGTTTTCCCCAATTTCTAACTTGTCTTTCGACATAGCCCTCTGGTTTTCCAAGATCGGATAGACCTAATTTATTATAGTCTAAATAATGTAACTCTACCATAGTATTTAACCAAGTCTCTGAAATTATTTTATAATCTTTTGCTGGTATAGTTCTTTCCTTTAATTCTCTTGGAGTGATGATTGTTCCATTGACTTTCTCCATAATATAAAATGGAGTCCCTATGATGTTGTTGTCATTAGAATAAGCATAAGCAATAGGTGCTTTATTAAAACCGTTATTGAGACCTCTTAGAACTTTATATTCCCTACCCATATCATGACCATAAACAGCACCTTTTGGCGGTTTTCTAATAACATATACCTTATCCTCAACATTTAATTGATAAGTTAAGTTTGAAAAGCCATTTGTAAATTGTAAAACACTTAAATCACTTTTTATATTAGAAATTAGATTAATTTCTTTTAGAAATTTTTTGAGATTAATTTCATTTAATTCTTCACCTTTTCTAACCTTTTGAATCATTTGTGAAATTTAAGCAGTTAAACCTCCGTCAACAGAAATTGCTTGACCTGTTATAAAACTTGCTTCATCTGAACATAACCATAGCATGGTATTAACCTGTTCCATTACATTTGCAAAACGTTTCATTGGAACATTAGCCTTAAGTTTTTCAGATATACCTTCTTTTAATTTATCCATAGCCTCTGGATCAAACATTGGAGAAATAGTAAATACAGGACAAATTGCATTTATTCTAATATTGCTTTTAGCATATTCCATAGCAGCAGTTTTTGTAATTCCTATAACTGCGTGTTTACTTGCTGAATAAGCAGTTGCATTAGGTAATCCTCTGATACCAGCTACTGACGATGTATTTAATATAACTCCTTTACCTTGTTTTAACATTATTGGGATTTGGTTTTTTATACAATAAAAAACTCCAGATGAATTTACGGACATAGTATTATCCCATGATTCTATTGAAAGATCAGTTATTTTAGCGAAATCACCACCAACTCCTGCATTATTAATAGCTACATCTAATTTTCCATATTTCTTGATAATAAAATCCATTAGATTCTTAACCATATCAAAATTTGAAACATCAGCTTTGAAGAAGGTAGCTTCACCCTTGTTTTTAATGATTTCTGAAACGGTTTTTAATCCATTATCTTCATTTATATCAGAAACAATAATTTTTCCACCTTCCTTGGAAAAAGCTAATGCAGCAGCTTTTCCAATTCCAGATCCACTTCCTGTTATTAAAACAATTTTATCCTTGTATCTCATGCTTTTTTGCTAAATTTCTACCAAGTTGAAACATATGAACTTCATCAGGCCCGTCTGCTAATCTAATACACCTCGCATATACATAGAATGCAGCTAGGGGAGTATCTTGACTTACACCCATTCCACCATGAATTTGTATGGCTCTATCAATAACATCACACGCCATTTTTGGAGCTGTAATTTTTATCATTGCAATTAAATTTGTTGCTTCTTTTGCGCCAAATTGATCTATTTTATCTGCAGCAGACAAGGTCAGAAGTCTAGCTTGTTGAATTTCACATTCTGATTTAGCTATTTCTTGACGTATACTACTAAATTTTATTAGATTTCTTCCAAACGCAGTTCTTTGGTTAGATCTTTTACACATTAAATCAAGAGCTCTTTGAGCTGTGCCAATTAACCTCATACAATGATGAATTCTTCCAGGTCCTAGTCGCCCTTGAGCAATCTCAAAGCCTTTTCCCTCGCCTAGAAGTATATTTTCGACTGGGACTCTAACATTCTTAAGCTCTATTTCAGCATGTCCTTCTGGTGAATCAACACTTCCAAAAACTTGCATGGGTCTTAAAATTTTAACTCCAGGAGTTTCAGCAGGAACTAAAATCATACTTTGTTGTTGATGCTTTTGGGCTGTAAAATTAGTTTTCCCCATAAGAATATATATTTTGCAATGAGGATTCATAGCTCCAGAAGACCACCATTTTCTACCATTTATAACATAATGATCACCATCTTTTACGATTGAAGTTTCGATATTTGTTGCATCTGATGAAGCAACAGCAGGTTCTGTCATTAAAAAGGCAGATCTTATTTCACCATTCATAAGAGGTTTTAACCATTTATTTTTTTGAGCATCTGTTCCGTACTTAGCTAAGGTTTCCATATTTCCAGTATCCGGTGCAGAACAATTAAAAACTTCTGAAGCAAAAGCTAATCTTCCCATTTTTTCAGCTAGTGGTGCGTATTCTAGATTTGTTAAGCCTGGACTAAGATCACCATATTCTTTTGGTAGAAATAAATTCCATAATCCTTCTGCTTTAGCTAGTTTTTTCCAATTTTTCATTTCAGGGTACTCTTTCCAAAGATTTTCTTTGTGAAATTCATAAACTTTTTGTTCATGAGGAAAAAGATGTTCTTTCATAAATTGATCTACTTTTTCAATAAGATCTAGTGTTTTTTGTGGATGTTCGAAATTCATAATTTTAATTTATTGCATTGGAATTAAAGGAGCATTCATTAATCCACCGTCATTAACTATGGATGTACCCGTCATATATGAACTTGCATCTGATGCTAAAAAAACTGCTAATCCAGCCATTTCATCTGGTGTTGATCCTCTACCCAAAGATACATTTTTTAAAAACCCTTTTTTCAAATCCTCATTTTCAAATAATGCTGCACTAAGTTTAGTTTTAACATAGCCTGGGCAAATTGAATTGACTCTTATATTGTGTCTTCCCCATTCAATAGATTGATTTTTTCCAGCCATTATAAGTGCTGTTTTACTAATGTTATATGCTGCCATAAAAGCAGATGGGTGTAATCCTTCAATTGAGCTAATATGGATAATGCTTCCTCCTCCTTTATTTTTCATATGAGGATATACTAAATTACTTAATTCAATAGCTGAATTAATATTTATATCCATAGTCTTTTGATACAAATTTTCTGGCATTTTACTTATTGGTCCAAAATAAGGGTTGGTTCCAGCATTATTAATTAGAACATCTATTCTACCATGTTCTTTTATTACTTTTTCAACCAGATTGATTCTATCTTCTTTTTTGGCAACGTGACATTGAATTGAATCAGCTGATAAACCAAGTTTTTTAAACTCTTCTGCTACTTGGTCAACTGCTTCTTGCTTTCTGCTACTAACAATCACCGTTGCGCCAAATTCTGCCAAACCTCTAGCCATGGCTTTTCCAATTCCTTTTGAAGCTCCAGTAATAATTGCAACTTTATTTTTTAAATCAAATTTTTCTTTAATCATAGTAATTTATTTTAATTAGCCCAAAATATATATTCATCTGAATCTTCATTTGGCATATTTAGTGTTTTATCAATAAAAATTGGCCAATCTAATAAACTTGGCCAAATTGGTTCTGATTGCTCAGATAATTTAATTTCTAAAACTTTTTCAAGTTCCATTAATTTCTCAATATTTTTTTTGGATAAATTAATTTGTTCAGTAGGATCATCATTTAAATTAAAAAGCCACTTTTTGTTTTGAATAAAATCAACTTGCAATTTCCATCCTTCTTTAATTAAATAAGAATATTTACCAGATTTAGAAAAAAGAACCCTGCTTGGTTCTCCTTTTTTTTCACCGGTTAAATAAGGTAAAATATTTACTCCATCTAATTTAATCTTATCTGATAATTCTGCTTTAGCAATTTTTGAAAAAGTAGAAAAAATATCCAAATTTGAAATCCTTCCATCATAGACTTGACCAGCAGGAATTTTGTTAGGATAGTTAACTATAAACGGCACATGAACTCCTCCTTCAAAATGTGTTAATTTCCAACCCCTATATGGCTTATTTAAATCAGGTAAACCAATGTATCCAGGCGCACCATTATCACTTGTAAATACAATAATTGTATTTTTATCAATTCCATTGTCTTTCAATGCTTTTCTTATTTTTCCAACTCCTCTATCAACAGACATTACCATAGAAGCTAAAACTCTTTCCTCATGATTTTCAATAAAAGATAATTTTTCATAATCTTCTTTTTTAGCTTGTAATGGACTGTGAACTGCCCAGTAAGCCATATACATAAAAAATGGCCTGTTTTTATTTAACTCAATTACTTTCACTGCCTCATTTGTCAAATAATCTGTAAGGTGACCTTTTGGTTTCATTCTTGGACCTTCATTAAAATTTACAGCATAAGGAAGATTTCCCCAAAGAAGTTTATCAATTGGATCAAAATCTAATTTCGCGTTTATAACATTTGGATCATTTTCAGGCAAGAATAAAGAACCCTGATCTATTCTCAAACTTTCATCAAAACCATGCTGTCTTGGTAAAAATTTCTTAGAGTGTCCTAGGTGCCATTTACCTATGTGGATATTATGGTAACCTTGAGGATTTAATATTTCGGCAATTGTCAATTCTGAATTTGGAAGGCCCATTTTTTCAATTTCAATTATATCTTTTTCTCTATCCTTGTGATAATATCCAGAAACTATATCATTTTTTTTTGCAAAAACACTAATACCTTTCATAAAGGTTGATGTAGTTGGAGTATATTCATATCCGAATCTTGTTGGAAACCTCCCAGTTAATAATGAAGCCCTTGAAGGAGAGCATATTGCACTAGATGAATATCCATTAGTACATAGAACACCATCTTTTGCTAATTGATCTATATTTGGAGTTTTAAAGTTTCCATCAGCCATTCCTCCACCATAAGAGCTAATTTGATTAAAACCTAAATCATCGACTAAAATTACAATTACATTTGGCTTAGAATTGATTCTTTTTTCAGGCCCCTTTTCCCAATTTACTAGAATATTTTTACCTATTGGATTTTTCCAATTACCAATATATTTTGGCATTTTATACCAGTTTTCTGAAAACCAAAATATAAATAATATTAAAAAAAATAAAAGCCCAAGTACAATATTCTTAATTTTTTTATTCATTATTTAAATTTTATAACTTTTTAGTATATCAGCACAACTTTCGATTGATTTAATTCCTCCAACCCCTTTTCCTGCTTGCCAAAATTTCACATTATCATCAAAAGCTGTCTGACTATATTTTTTTATTCCTCTACTCATTAAAAACATTCTTGCATATTTTTTAAGCTTAGGTCTTTTAAGCATAAAGTTAATTAAAGGGCCAGTTTTAAGGCCTCCACGCATAATGTCTTCTGTCTTTATTACAGAAGAGTTGTTTCCGGCAATTTTATTGGTCCAAACAATGTCCTTTTCTTCAGAATTAACTATAGCATTTTTATAACTATCAGTCACTATACATTCTTTTGAAGCTAAAAATCTAGTTCCAAGTTGAACACCTGCATAGCCCATTTCTATAACCTTTTGGTAATCATTTTCATTTCCAATTCCTCCAGCACAAATAAGAGGAATTTTAATATTTTTTAAATCTTCAATAAACTTTTCGGCAGATTGAATTCCTGTTTGTCCACCTGCTCTCCAATTAATACAATTTAATCCATCAACTCCGCAGTCAATCATTTTTAAAGCTACTTTTTTATTGGGAATATCGTGATATACTTTAATATTATTTTGTTTAGCAATTTTTACTATTTCAGTAGGCTTTCCTAAGGAGGTTAAAAAGAATTTAATTCCTTCTTCAATAGAAATATCCATCCATTTTTTCATTTGATCATGATATTTTTGATTTGCACCTCCAAAAATTGTAAAATTTACTCCAAAGGGTTTATTAGTTAAATTTTTAATAAGTTTTAATCCTTCTCTAAAATCATGTCCATATAGAGATGTTAGTGCTACTGGCTGAACAACTCCAAAACCACCAGCTTCAGAAACTGCAGCAATTAATTCAGGGTTTGAACCTGGATACATTGGCCCGCAAACAACAGGAATTGTTGCTCCAGTATCATTTAAAAATTTTATTGTGTTTTGTTTCATAATAAAACTACTTTGTTGAAAATTAATTTCAATTAGTTTTTTGTTGCATACAAGTTATAATTTCTTTTGAGACCTGCATCTCGATGTATTAAAGCTTTATTGTAACCAGGAATTTTTTCAAGGTCAAACATTTTAACTGCTCTACTATACTCCATTATTCCAAGAGCTTGCCATTGACCCTTAGTATCTAAAGGCGCATTGTGTTCGATTAATGATTCACCAATTATTCTTCCAGAGAATGTAACATCACCTCCAAGGAGAATTACACTTTTAACAGCCTGTTTTCCATATTTTTCAACATAGGCTTCTCTTCCAGATATAGCGATGGATTTATCTTTGTATTGTGCTATTTCTTTTACTTCTAAAAGATTAATCATATAGGCCTTTTTATTTGATTTTTCATTTAATAGACGTTCAGCTTGTTTTTTTGATGGTAATATATCTGAACGATCTTTTTTTAGATCTTCTAATTCTTTTCTTGATGTTTTTACTAATTCAAAAAAATAGCCAATGGGTCTAAATAATTTTAAAAAATTTATGAGTAACCTTGGCGGATTTTTTGGTATAATATTAAAAACTTGAACTGCCTCTGCATCAATTTTTCCTAGATCACTTTTATAAATTTTTTGAAGTTCATTTTTATTTTTTAATTCAATGATTAAAGCATCTGACCAAAAGTCTTCTTTGCCGATATTAGTGTATTGACAATCAAACCAATGCAGGATATTTAAATGTTCCTTTAAAAGAGTTTTTTTAAACATCTCTTTTTTTGTATTATTTGAAAATTTTAAAAAAATCAATAATACAATTTTATTCGTATTTTCGATATCAATAAATTTTGAAGGATCAGGAAAAATATTTATCATATTCTATTCAAATTCATAAATAAGCTGTTCTTTATAAATTTAGTATTTTTATACTAATTAAACAAAACTTCAAAATTAAAAAGTGAGTAGTACAAGAATAAAAATTGTTGAATCTTCCATATTATTATTTAATAATAAGGGATTAGCTAATGTTCGTCTTCAAGACATTGCAGAATATAATAAGATTAGTCCAGGTAATCTAACTTATCATTTTAAAACTAAAAGAGATTTAATGGATTATATAATTTATTATATGATAAGAAAATTAGTCGAAACAGAAGCTATGCAAAAAGAATTACTTAAAAATTTGTCATTGTATCAAATTTTTAAAAATCATCTTATTTTTTTAATTAGTTACAGATTTTTCTTTAGAGATATTTTAGAGATTTTGAATTTGGTTCCTAGTGCAAGAGCTGTTTTTAGAGATGTAATTAAAGGAAATGAAAAATTTACTTCATCATATGTAAAAATTGCTGTTGAAAATGGTTTTATGCTAAAGGAAGCATATAAAGGGCAGTACCTTACATTTTCAAAGAATAACTGGGCTATTATTAACTCTTCTCTTACTAAATGGGAAGTTCTAGAAGATTCAAAATCTAAATATTCTAATACTATAAAAGAAATAATGGGACATCATTACCCGTATCTTACAAAAAAGGGCCTAGATAGATACAAAAAAAGAGAGAAAGAAATAGCCAAGCAAATTGCTAAAGATTTTAAGAACCTATAAATTATCTATTGAGGATAATAATCTGGTTTTTTATTAGATGGAAATGTAATTCTAAAAGTTTCTGCACCTGAAAAATTAGGAGCCAGTAATCGTTCTCTTGTGAATTTCCCGCTGATTCCATTAAAAATTCCCGTTCCTCCTAAAACAGTGCCATCAAAAACTTGACCTTTAATTCCCCAAACAAATAACATAATTCCCGTAATAGTATCTTTTGCAGGCTCATTAACATCACCAGGATTTTTTGATCTAAATGCAAAAGTGGCTGTTTGTTCTAAAATTATTTTATTATCTAGTTTTTTACATTCTTTGGCACTTTTAATGTAGGCGTCTATTATTTGTTCTTTTGAATTTGCAGGAATCAACTTTCTGTTTATAGAACTAGCTATAAATTCACTAGAAATATCTGTTATGAATCTATTCATAGCTGTAAAATTACCAATTACCCTTTTAGGGTATTTGGCAATTTGAATCATTGGGTCATCTTTTTCTAATTTTAATCCTCCAGATGTTTTTTCAAAAAATTGGGGGTCTTTTGGGTCTAAATCTAAAGGATTACAACATTCACTATCCTTAATAGTACCATTACTATAAATTGGTCCTCCGCCATGAAGAATTAAACCATTACTATTTACTTCTTTTTTTGTTAATGAAAATAATTTAGATTTAATAGAGTAGGGTATAAAGGGAATTCTAGACAGAATATATTTTCTTTTTAAAGCAGGTAAGCTATTAATCATTTCAACATTAAAAGTCTGTCCAAATAAGGGGCCATTGGATACCGATTCGATAATTAAATTGTCATTTTTCATA
>CAYSTA010000022.1:0-29668 GCA_964433845.1 uncultured Flavobacteriaceae bacterium | reverse complement strand
TTTTGGTTCAACAACATTGCTTTTGTTTGTACACGGCCACTGGCGACTTCAATTAAAAATCAAAATATTCTTTTGCATTATTATAGCTGATATCTCTTACCATACCGCCTATCCATTTAATATCATTTGGCAATTCTCCTCTTTTTATTTCATCTCCAAGTAAATTACATAACACTCTTCTAAAGTATTCATGTCTTGGGAATGATAAAAAGCTTCTGGAATCGGTTAACATCCCTACAAAACAGCTGATAAGGCCTATATTCGAAAGCGCATTCAACTGCTTTACAATGCCGTCTTTTTGATCTAAAAACCACCATCCAGATCCCAATTGAACTTTTCCTTTAATTTTTCCATCGTTAAAATTCCCAATCATAGCAGCCATTACTTCATTATCTGCCGGATTCAAATTGTATAAGATTGTTTTTGTCAATTTATCTTTACTATCCAATGCATTTAAAAAGTTCGATAAATTTTGAGCTTGTGGGTAATCACCTATCGAGTCCCATCCTGTATCTGGCCCTAAAATGGTGTGCATTCTTGTATTGTTATTTCTCAATGCCCCCAAATGATATTGTTGAACCCATCCAAACTCATGATAAGTCTCCGCTAAGAACAATAAAATTGCACTTTGAAATTTTAAGGCTTCTTCAGAACTGATATTTTGACTACTTCTTTTTTTGCAAAAAATGGTATTCACTTCAATTTCAGTAAAATTATCAAAATAAATTTGATCCAGACCGTGATCACATAATTTACAACCATTTTGATCGAAGTATTCAATTCTTCTTTTTAATGCTTCACATAAACCAGTATAAGACTGTATAGATATATTAGCAGCTTGTTCCAGCTTATCAATGTAGCTATTATACCCTTCATTGGAAATTAAAATAGCCTTATCAGGTCTAAATGCAGCACTTACTTTTATATTTAAATTACTATTGGAAATTTTTTGATGGTATGCAAGTGTGTCTGTTGGATCTTCGGTCGTACAAACAACTTCCACATTTACTTTTTTTAATAAATTTTGACAACTATAATCTTTAGAAATCAATTTATCGGCAGTCTCATTGTATATTTTTTCAGCCGATTTGCCATTCAATAATTCGTAAATATCAAAATAACGCGCAAGCTCTAAATGTGTCCAATGGTACAGTGGATTTCTCATTGTATATGGAACAGTCTTAGCCCACTGCATAAATTTTTCTTTATCTGATGCATCTCCGGTAATGAATTTTTCATCAACACCTAAAGTTCTCATTGCTCGCCACTTATAATGGTCTCCATTAATCCAAATTTTAGTAATATTATTAAAAATTTTATTTTCAGCAATTTCTTGTGGAGGTAAATGATTGTGGTAATCAATTATTGGCATTTCTTTTGCGAAATTATGATACAGTTGTTCCGCAAAATCATTTTCAAGCAAAAAATTATCGTGTATAAAATTGGTTTTATTCATTTTTTTATAAAAGCACCAGACAAATACCCTCCTAAAATACTTCTAGTATCTGCTAAAATATAAATTAAAAAGAAGGGTAAGGCAAATGGTTGGCAAAATCTAGTTTTTAAAATCAAAAAACCCTTGAAAATCAGATGATTAACAAGGGTTCTCGTACTCGAGGCGGGACTTGAACCCGCACGAACATTACTGTTCATTGGATTTTAAGTCCAACGTGTCTACCAATTCCACCACTCGAGCATTTCTCAGAGCGAAAGACGGGATTTGAACCCGCGACCCTCACCTTGGCAAGGTGATGCTCTACCCCTGAGCTACTTTCGCAAATTGGACTGCAAATGTAAAACAAAAAAACAAAAAATTGTAAATAATAATCTTATAAATAAACCAGAATTATTACGAATTTAATATTCTTTTAATTTCATTTAATTTAATGAGAGCTTCCACGGGAGTTAATTCATCAATATTTAAAGCCAAAATATCTTCCTTTAATTCTTCTAATTTTGGGTTATCTAAATTAAAAAAACTTAATTGAAAGTCATCACTCTCTTTTTCTTTAGTATTGCTATTAAATTGATGGGATTTTTCTAGTTTCTTTAATATTTTTTTTGCTGAAAAAATTAGTTGTTTTGGCATTCCTGCCATTCTAGCAACATGAATTCCAAAGCTATGTGCACTTCCACCTGGAACTAATTTTCTTAAAAAAATAACATTATCATTTGTTTCCTTTACAGAGACATTAAAATTATTAATTCTTTCAAAAGAATCAGCCATCATATTAATTTCATGATAATGAGTTGCAAATAATGTTTTAGGTTTAAAAGGATGGTCATGTAAAAATTCAGCTATTGCCCATGCAATAGAAATTCCATCATATGTACTAGTTCCTCTCCCAATTTCATCTAATAAAATCAAACTTCTATTGGAAATGTTATTAATTATAGCAGCAGCCTCATTCATTTCAACCATAAAAGTAGATTCTCCAATAGAAATATTATCACTTGCTCCCACTCGAGTAAATATCTTATCTATAAGCCCCATTTCAACTCTTTGTGCAGGAACAAAACTTCCAATTTGAGCTAGTAAGACTATCAATGCGGTTTGCCTTAATATTGCTGATTTACCCGACATATTAGGCCCAGTGATCATTAATATTTGGTTGTGATCATTACTTATAGAAATGTCATTTGGGATATATGGATTGTCATGTGACAATTGAGCTTCTATAACCGGGTGCCTGCCTTCAATAATATTAATTGTGTTAGAATTATTAATTATGGGAATAGAATAATTCATTTTTTCTGCTAATACCCCAAATCCACATAAACAATCTAAAACCGCAATCCAATAAGAATTATTCTTAATCAAAGAAATGAAAGGTTGAATATTCAATATTAAATCATCGAAAATTTGATTTTCTAATATTGAAATATTTTCTTCCGCTCCTAATATCTTTGACTCATAATCTTTTAATTCTTCTGTAATATATCTTTCTGCACTGACTAATGTTTGTTTCCTAATCCATTCTTCTGGGACCTTATCTTTATGAACATTTCTAACTTCTAAATAATACCCAAAAACATTATTAAAGCTTATTTTTAAAGAACTTATTCCTGTATTTTCAATTTCTCTTTCTAGAATTTGAGTTAAATAATTTTTTCCAGATTTTGATAAGTCTCTTAATTTATCCAGTTCTTTATTAAAGCCTAATTTAATTACATTTCCTTTGGAAATATTTACTGGTGCATTATCATCTAATGTAAAATCTAAAATTTTTATTAATTTCTTGCATATGTCTAAAGATTTAGAAATTTTTTTGATGAATTTATTAGAACTAGAATCTAATAAATCTTTTAATGGCTTAATTGAATTTAAATTATGTTTTAATTGAACTAATTCTCTAGGACTAATCTTTGATGTTGCCACCTTGGCCATTATTCTTTCCAAATCGCTAAATGATTTTAATATAGATATTACACCATCCAAATCATTATTGTTTTTTGCAAAATAATTTACACATCCATGTCTAAATTCTAATTTTTTTAAATCAAGAATAGGATGAATTATCCATCTTTTAAGCATTCTTCCACCCATTGGAGTAGAGGTTTTATCAATCACATCTAATAAAGAAATGCCATCCTTTGAATTTGATTTTAATAACTCTAGATTAGACATAGTAAATCTGTCCATCCAAACAAAATCTTTGTCAATAATCAAATGAATATTAGTAATATGAGAAAGTTTTGAATGTTGTGTCTCATCTAAATAGTGTAGAATTGAGCCAGAAGAAATAATTCCTAAATTATCATCTTTAATTCCAAAACCTTTCAAGTTTAAAACTTTAAATTGATTTTTAATTTTTTCGAGAGCATAATCTTTGTTATAAACCCATTTTTCCATATAGAAAATAGAATTATAATTCCCAAAAAGATTATTAAATTCTTTCTTAAAGTCCTTTGAAATTAAGATTTCCTTTGGAGCAAAACTTTGAATTAAATTTTTTATATATTCGATTTTTCCCTCAGAAATCAAAAATTCTCCAGTTGAAATATCTAAAAAAGAAATGCCATACTTTTCTTTTAAATTATAAATTGATGCGAGAAAATTATTTGATTTTTTTTCAAGTATTCCATCATTTAATGAAACACCCGGCGTTATTAATTCTGTTACACCACGCTTAACAATAGTTTTAGTCGTTTTTGGATCTTCTAATTGATCACAAATTGCAACTCTTTCTCCTGCTTTTACTAATTTATGTAAATAAGTATTTAATGAATGATGAGGAAAACCTGCTAATTTAGTTTCACTATTACTTCCTGCTCCTCTTTTTGTTAAAACAATTCCTAAAATTTTAGATGCTTTAATTGCATCATCGTGAAAAGTTTCATAGAAATCTCCAACCCTGAATAATAATAAGGCATCAGGATATTTTTCCTTAATCTTATTATACTGCTTCATTAATGGCGTAACCTTTTTAATCTCTTTCCCCAATTTTAATTTGATTATAAGCTAATTTACTATTATTTAGAAATTTAATCTTTTACTTTGCAAAAAAAGAAATGAGAAAATTAAAAAATAGTGAACTTGGAAGAATAGATGTTTCTGAATTTAAAAAAATTTCCAAAACTCCTTTAATTATTATATTAGATAACATTAGAAGTTTAAATAATATTGGGTCTATTTTCAGAACTGCTGATGCATTTATTATTGAAAAAATAATACTTTGTGGAATTACAGCATGCCCGCCAAACAAGGACATTCAAAAAACTGCATTAGGCTCTACAGAAAGTGTGGATTGGGAATATTATAAAAATATTGATGACCTAATCTTAAAGTTGAAAGAAAAAAACATTTATGTTTGGAGTGTTGAGCAAACTAATAAATCTAAAAAATTAAATACACTAAAAATTCAGAAAAATATAAAACATGCTATAATATTTGGGAATGAAGTAAAAGGAGTTTCTCAAAACGCCATTAATTTATCAAATGATGTAATTGAAATTCCTCAGTATGGAACTAAACATTCATTAAATGTTTCTGCCTGTTCAGCTATTTTAATTTGGGAGTTTTTCAACGCTCTTAACTAAGCTGCGTTTAATTCTAAATAATAAATTCAAATAATGCACTTCATTTTCTACAAAATCTATATCTGAAACATCTATAAACAATATATTCCAATCTGTTTTTGATTTCAAAGATTTCATGTACGCTTGATTAATTTTTTTTAAATACTCCTTATTAATTTTTCTTTCAAAATGCCTCCCCCTTTTTTCAATATTTAAAAGTAATTTTTCTGGTGTTTGCATTAAACAGATTACTAAATTAGGCTTTATCAAATCCTTAGTCATGAAATAAAAAATATTTCTATAAAGATTAAAATCATTTTCTGAAAGAGTTACTCCAGCAAAAATTAATGATTTCACAATATCATAATCAAATACTACTCCCGTCTTAAATAAATCTAATTGATTTTTATAATCATTCAACTGTCTACATCTATCAACTAAAAAAGTCAACTCCAAATTCAAAGCATATCTATCAGGATTATTATAAAATTTTTCTAAAAAAGGATTTTCTTTAAAGCCTTCTAAAATTAAATTTTTATTTAAGTCCTTAGATAGTTTTTTTGACAATGATGTTTTCCCAATTCCAATATTTCCTTCAATTACTATATTGTTATAATTAGATAAGGTATTTAATACTGGATTTTGGATTTTACTATCAACTTCTTTAAATAGTTTAAAGCCTTTAAACCCTTGACTAATCTCTAAAACAGATTTATTTAAAACAGGATGAATTTTTCCTTTTGCAATATCCATTAGGGGTTTAATAACAAATTCTCTTTCATGAAGTTTTGGATGTGGTATCTTTAAATTCTTATGAATAATTGTTTGATCTTCATAAAACAAAATGTCTATATCTATTGTTCTAGACGAATATGATTTTGATTTATTTCTAATTCTACCTCCTTCCTCTTCAATTTTTAATATTTTCTTTAGAAGCTCATTAGGCTTTAATATTGTTTGAACACCTATGCAACAATTATAAAATAAGTCGCCAGTAAAACCTATTGAAGGATTTTCATATAATTTAGATATTGAAACTATATCTCCTATTTTCTTATCAATATCATTTAAAGCAGATTGTATATTTTTTTCTTTATCTCCAATATTACTTCCTAAAGACAAGTATGTTAATTGCTTCTTCATAATGCCAAATTAAACAATTAAGGTTATTTCTCTTTATATAAAATACTATTTTTATAATTTTATAATAAAAGACATTGATGAGTGAATCAAAAAAAAAATTAGCTAGTAGAATATATCTTTATTTAGCAGCTTTATTTATTACATCATTAGTAGTTTCTAATTTAATTTTTCAAAAATTTTTTTATTGGTATCCTTTTGATTTATCTATAAATGGAATAAAATTATTTGAACTTTCAGTGGGGATATTACCTTATCCAATAACTTTTTTAGTTACAGATTTAATTTCAGAAATATATGGTCAAAAAAA
The DNA here is from genome assembly GCA_964433845.1 of uncultured Flavobacteriaceae bacterium. Classification (GTDB taxonomy): domain Bacteria; phylum Bacteroidota; class Bacteroidia; order Flavobacteriales; family Flavobacteriaceae; genus MAG-121220-bin8. Next base: position 23,199 of record CAYSTA010000022.1, on the reverse strand, counting down.
AGCTAACCAAGTTGTTATTGCCGGAATATTTGCATCTTTTTTTTCTTTATCAATAATTTTAGTTTCAAATTATGTGCCTGCAATAGAGTCGTCTCCAATAAATGACGAAACTTTTTCTAATGTCTTTTCTCTTTCTGGCCTAGCTGTTTTGGCATCAATGCTTGCATATTTATTTGCTCAATTTATTGACATTAAAATTTATCACTTTTGGAAAAATTTAACAAAAGGAAAAATGCTTTGGCTAAGGAACAATTTTTCTACTTTTAGTTCTCAGTTTATTGACACTATTACAGTTATTACACTTTTATGTGTTTTTGGGGTTTTAAGTTGGAATAGTTTCACAGGACTTGTTATCTCAGGAGTTTTATTTAAAATAGCTATAGCATTTTTAGATACCCCAATTCTTTATCTTTTCGTTTATCTATTTAGAAAAAAATTTGATTTAAAAATTGGAGAAGAAATAATAATTTAAAGAAAGCTTAGGTCTATCACAACACCTTCATTTGACCTTATATTAAATACCGTGTCATCACTAAAAATTAAATATTGACCTTTTATACCTATTAGTTCACCTTGATATTTATTTTCTTTTATTATGTTCAAACTTTTGGGTTTTAAAGGATTTTTATTTAGAGGATATCTAATGTTTAAAGTTGCATATGATTTATTATTTATAAATTCTTTTGCTTCTTTAGGAATCATTTTAATTGATTTTTTTCTTTCTAACTCTAAATCAATTTCAGAATTATTAATTTTTAACATCTCCCTCCAATTTGTCTTATCAGCATAAAATTTTTTTAACTCAACTTCACTAATACCTGCTAAGAATCTATTTGGCAATTCTACAATTTCAATAGCTTTAATAGCTCCTTGATCAATCCATCTAAAAGGAACTTGTGTTTTTCTTGTTACACCAACTTTAATAGAGCTAGAAAAGGCTAAATATAAAATATGAGGCTTTAATTGAACTTCTTTTTCAAATTCTAAATCTCTTTCTTCAATATTTAAATGTGCTTTACTCAGTTCCGGTTTCATGATCCAGTCCGCAGTACTTGGGATTTCAAAAAAACAATTTTTACAAAACCCTTGTCGATAAATAGTCTGATTAGATCGACAATTAAGACATTCATAACCTTCATGTTTTAATTTTATTTTTTTTCCAATTAATGAATTCATGTGAAGAAAATCATTATTAAAATCAAGAAAGTAATCTACTCTTTGATTCAACTCTACTTTCATTTTTGTTAAAACTCCTTTAAACATCTTAAAAAATTTAATTTAAATTTATATAATAAATATACTATAAATATGCCTTTCTCTTTCTTAAATACTGTTATGTCATGGTTTTTAAAAAAACGAATTCATGAAATAGAATTATTTAAAAAATATCCTATAGAAGTTCAAAATGAAACATTAATGAACTTATTAAATAGTGCAAAAAATACGGAGTTCGGAGAAAAATATGACTTTAAATCAATTGAGAATTACAAAGACTTCTCAAACAGAATTCCAATAACTAATTATGAAAACTTTTATCCCTTGATTGAAAGATCAATTAAAGGAGAGCAAAATATTTTTTGGAATGAGCAGATTAAATGGTTTGCACAATCTAGTGGAACAACTAATTCTAAAAGCAAATTTATACCTGTTAGTAGTGAAACGTTAGATAAATGTCATTTTCAAGGTGGAAAAGATGCTCTATGTTTATATATTAATAACAATGTTAATTCAAACTTATTCTCTGGTAAATCTTTAAGGCTTGGTGGAAGCAGAAAATTATATGAAAACAACAACAATTACTTTGGAGATTTATCTGCTATTTTAATTGATAACCTTCCTATTTGGGCTGAAATGATTAGTACTCCTAATAATCAAATTTCATTAATTGATAAATGGGATGAAAAAATTAATGCCGTAATAAAAAATACAATAAATGAAAATGTAACTAGCCTTGCAGGTGTCCCCTCATGGATGTTAACACTCTTAAATAATGTTTTATACGAAACTGAAAAAACGAGTATTAATGAAGTTTGGCCAAATCTTGAAGTCTACTTCCATGGAGGAGTAAATTTTAGTCCTTATCGACAAGAATTTAATAAAATATTTTCTAACAATGTTAATTATTATGAAACATATAATGCATCTGAAGGCTTTTTTGCTTTACAAGACTCCAATGATTCTAATGAATTATTATTAATGCTTGATTATGGTATATTTTATGAATTCATAGAAATGAATTATTACGGAACTACTGATGAAAAAGTTATTGACCTATCTCAGGTTAAAACTGGCATTAACTATGTAATGATTATTTCAACGAACTCTGGATTATGGAGATACAAAATAGGTGATACAGTTAAATTTACCTCTACATTTCCTTATAGGATAAAAATATCTGGAAGAACAAAAAACTTTATAAATGCATTTGGAGAAGAATTAATAATTGAAAATGCTGAAACTGCTTTAGAGAAAACATTATCAGTAAATAAATTAAATATTGTTGAATATACCGCTGCTCCATTCTTCATGAAAGGTAAAAATTCAGGTTTTCATCAATGGTTAATTGAATTCAAAACCCCTCCAAAAGATTTAAATAAATTTAAAAAAGATTTAGATATTAATCTTCAGAATACAAATACTGACTACAAAGCAAAAAGATTTAAAAATATCACAATGTCTGAAATTGAAATTATTGTGGCAAGAAAAAATCAATTTTATGATTGGCTAAAAGAAAAAAAGAAATTAGGTGGTCAAAATAAAATTCCTAGACTTTGTAATGACAGAAAATTAATTGAAGAATTATTAACTTACTGTTAAGAAGCAGCCTTTAAAATATTAAGCTTAGATTTAGATAATTTTTCAGAAATATAGTTCCTATCTACTGTTAGTTTTTTTCTTTTAGATCCGGGAAATTCAAACATTGCATCATTTAGAACAATTTCACATATAGATCTTAAACCTCTAGCACCAAGTTTATACTCTAGGGCTTTGTCAACTATGTAATCCAGGCCATTATCAGTAAATGAAATTTTTATTTCATCCATTTCAAAAAGTTTTTCATACTGTTTTACAATAGCATTTTTTGGATCAGTTAAAATTGATCTTAAGGATTTTTTATCAAGACTATTCATATGGGTTAAAACTGGCAATCTTCCTATAATTTCAGGAATAAGCCCATAATTTTTTAGATCCATAGGTGAAATATAACTCAATAAATTTTGAGAATCATTAACTAATGTTTTGGAAGAATTTTTATACCCAACTACTTGCATATTTAATCTTTTTGAAATAATTTTTTCAATTCCATGAAAAGCTCCACCTGCAATAAATAAAATATTTTGAGTATCTAATTCAATGAATTTTTGATCAGGATGTTTTCTTCCTCCTTTTGGGGGAACATTAACAACAGTTCCTTCCAATAATTTCAATAAAGCTTGCTGTACACCTTCGCCAGAAACATCTCTCGTTATTGAAGGGTTATCATTTTTTCTAGCAATCTTGTCAATTTCATCAATAAAGACTATTCCTCTTTCTGCCTTCTCTTGATCATAATCTGCAGCCTGTAATAACCTAGTTAGAATTGTTTCAACATCTTCACCAACATAACCTGCTTCTGTTAAAACTGTAGCATCTACGATAGCTAAAGGAACGTTAAGCATTTTTGAAATTGTTTTTGCTACTAAAGTTTTTCCCGTTCCAGTTTGACCTGCAATAAGAACATTACTTTTTTCAATTTCAATAGCATTATCTGATTTCTTTTGATAAAGCCTTTTATAATGATTATATACCGCTACAGAAATTATTTTTTTCGTTTGTTCCTGTCCGACCACATAATCATCTAAAAAAAGTTTTATTTCCTTAGGCTTTGCAATTTTTAATTCTTCATTATTGGTATCCGAATCTTCTTTTTTAGATTCTTCAATGATAATTCCGTATGCTTGCTCAATACAGCTATCACATATATGGGCTTCTTGACCAGCAACAAGTAAATTGGTTTGAACTTTACTTAATCCACAAAAAGAACAGATTAAATCTTTATCAGGCATAAGTTTTATTTTTTTGTTAAAACTTCATCTATCATCCCGTATTTTTTAGCCTCTGGGGCTTTCATCCAATAATCTCTATCACTATCACCATAAACTTTATCATATTTCTGACCAGAATGCTTAGCAATTATTTCATATAATTCTTTTTTCAATTTCCCAATCTCTCTAGCTGTTATTTCAATATCTGAAGCTTGTCCTTGCGCTCCTCCGACGGGTTGGTGAATCATAACTCTTGAATGTTTTAAACCAGATCTTTTACCTTTTTCTCCAGCACACAATAAAACTGCTGACATAGAAGCAGCTATTCCAGTACATATTGTAGCAACTTCAGGATTAATAAATTGCATAGTATCATAAATTCCTAAACCAGCATATACTGAACCTCCAGGTGAATTAATATATATTTGAATGTCCTTGTCTTTATCTGTACTTTCTAAAAAAAGCAATTGTGCCTGAATAATATTAGCAATAGAATCATTTATAGCAGTTCCTAAAAATATAATCCTATCCATCATAAGTCTAGAAAAAACGTCCATTTGTGCTACATTCAATTGTCTTTCCTCAATAATATAAGGAGTCATACTTGAAACTAACTCATCATAATACAATGAATTGATTCCATGATGTTTTATTGAGTATTTCTTAAATTCTTTAGCGTGATCCATATTTAAATTGTAAAAAATATTTGTAATAAAGTTAATTAATTTTTACTATAAGCCATTTCAATAAATTTCTCATAAGAAACTTTATTAGTTTTAAACTTTAATTCTGACTTAAATAAAGAAATTAATTTTTGACTTAAAAGTTGGTCTGAAATCCTTTTAACTTCATCTTTGTTTGAAAGAATTCTTTTTGAAATAGATTCCAATTCCTTTTCATCAGGATTTAATTGTCCATACTGCTTCATTTGATTTTTAATAAGCTCTTTTGAAAAATCTTTGATTTGATCTAAATCAATTTTAATTCCATTTTTTTCAATTATTTTAGATTCAATTAGTTGGTATCTTAATCCTTTTTCTGATTTTTCATATTCTGCTTCAGCTTCTTCTTTAGTTAATTTTTTTTCACCTGTCTTTTGCATCCATTTTTTAAGAAAAGTTTCTGGTAAATTAAATTTTGTACTATCAATTAGATATTCAGTAACATCATTTAACAATTTTTGATCTGATTGGTTTACAAAATTCTTCTCTGCATCTTCCTTAAGTTTTATTCTAAGTTCAGTTACAGATTTTATCTTGTCTTTTCCAAAAAGCTTGTCAAATAAATCCTGATCTAAATCAGCTGGCACTCTTTCATTAATCTCATTTAAAGTAAATTCGACATCACCTATTTGATCTTTATTATTATCATTTAGTTTTAGATGGAAACTAAGATCAGATTCTTTATTAAATAAACCCTTCGTATTTAAAACAATGGACTCACCTATTTTCATTTTTTTAATTAAATCTTTATTTGATTTTCCTTTAATATTTTTTAATTGAAATGTACTTGAATTGTCCACTTCAAATTCAGAATTTTTAAAAACCCCGTTAAGTTCAAATCCATCTTTTACATTTAATTTTGAGAGAAGCTTCCCATATTGATTTTGAATATTTGTGATTTGACTATCAATCATTTTTTTATCAGCTTCAATTTCATATAAATTAATTGCTTTTTTATTGTTAAATGAAACTTTAAAATCTGGAGAAAGACCTAATTCAAATTCAAAGGACATTTTATCTGAATTCCAATCTAATTCTGGATTTTCTTTGGGAATTGGGTTCCCCAAAATAGCTAGATTCTCTTTAGTTAAAAAATCATTTAAAGTCTTTTGCATTAACTTATTTACTTCATCAACCTTAACAGAAAGACCATATTGTTTTTTAATTAATCCTATTGGAGTATGGCCTTTTCTAAAACCGGGTATATTGGCTCTTTTTTTATAGTCAATTAAAACCTTATCTACATTTGATTCATAATCTTTTTTATCAATATCAATTGTTAATAACGAATTTAGCTTGTCAATGTCATTTCGAGAAATTTTCATGTTTTACCTAAAAATTAGGGCGTAAAAATAGGTCTTTTTAGAAAGTTGACCAACTTTTAAGATTTTAAAAATAATAATGTTTGTTTAACAAAATCGTTAAGGTTGTCTGCATGAACCCAATGTCCAGCATTTGAAATTTCTACTATTTTAGAATTTGGAAATTGATTGTGAATAATTTGATAGTTTGAATCATTAATATAATCTGATTTTTGACCTTTAATAAACAAAGTTTTGCCTTCATAAAATAAATTCGATGGAAGAGCCTTTTCAATTTCATTTAAATTATTTAAAATTATATCTAAGTCTATCTTAAAAGCTAACTCTTCTTTATTAACCCTGTAAAGATTCTGTAATAAAAATTTTCGGAAATATGGATCTTTAAAAGTTGATTTTAAAGCTTTATCAGCATCAATTCTAGATCCAATTTTTTTTAAATTCAAAGATTTTAAAGATTTTAAAATTTTTACATAATCATTTTTATAAAATATTGGTAAAATATCAACTATTATTAATTTATTTAATATATAAGGATAAATATTAGAAAACATCATAGCTGCTTTGCCTCCCATTGAATGTCCTATTAATGAAAATTTTTTGATTTTATGAAAATCAATATAAAACTTTAAATCTTGAACTAAAATTTTGTAATTAAATTCATTACTATGAAAACTATTTCCATGATTTCTCTGATCTAACAAATGAATTTGAAACCCTAAAGAGTTCATTTTTTTTGCATATGACCTCCAATTAGTAGACATTCCTAAAAATCCATGTAAAATAATTAAAGTGCTTGGCCCCTGACCAATAATTTTGCTTTTTAGAAGCATTAATTCATTTTTTGTAAATATAAATTCACTACATTTTCAATTCCCAAATACAAAGATTCTGAAATTATTGCATGACCTATCGATACTTCATCTAAGAATGGCATACGAGATGTAAAGTAATGAATGTTTTGAAGATTTAAGTCATGTCCAGCATTTATCCCCAATTGTAGTTTGTTAGCCAGTAAAGAGGATTCTATATAATAATTTATCTCTTGCAAATTTCCTTTTTCAAAATTAGTAGCATAAGACTCAGTATATAATTCTATTCTATCAACTCCTGTTTCTTTTGCCGCTTCAATAAATTTTAAATTTGGATCAACAAAAAGAGATGTTCTTATTCCATTATTTTTAAATTCAGAAACAACATCTTTTAAAAAGCTCTTATTTTTTATTGTATCCCATCCAGAATTAGATGTAATTACATCAACTGCATCTGGCACGAGAGTTACTTGAGTTGGTTTAATTTTACAAACAAGATTAACAAATTTATCTATTGGATTACCCTCTATATTAAACTCCTTGTAAATAACTTTAGGTAGTTCGTTAGCATCATCATATGTAATATGCCTTTCATCAGGTCTGGGATGAATAGTAATGCCGTCTGCTCCATATGATTGAATGTCTGACGCCATTTTAAGCAAATTTGGAGTGTTTCCTCCTCTAGCATTTCTTAGGGTCGCAATCTTATTAATATTTACACTTAATTTGACCAATTTCTTTTTTTTCAAAAATACAAACTTTTAAGCGCTGGGTTCTCTTTTTTTTAATAATTTGCAATAGAATTCTTCTAGAAAATGAAAATTGCTATATACAGTCAACATGCAGGAAAATATACCCATTCCATTTTATTTGATCTTTTTGATTTAAGAAATAAATATAGTATTGATTTTTATATAGAAAACGAATTTAATAAGCTCTTAAGTAAAGATTCTAATTTAAAATTTGACTATAAAACATTTTCATCTAATAAAGATTTAGACAATTCATTTGATTTAATGATAACCATTGGTGGAGATGGTACTCTTTTAAGATCCATCACATTTGTTAGAGATTTGGGAATTCCTATTATTGGGATAAATACAGGTAAACTAGGATTTCTAGCAACTCTAAACCAAGATTTATTAAAAGCTGATTTAGAAAAAATAATAAAGCGTGAATTTCAAGTTGAAGAAAGAACCTTGCTAGAAGTTCATTTTGATTTAGAAAAAGAAAACACTGATTTTAATTTTGCATTGAACGAAGTTACTGTAGGAAGAAAAAATACAACCTCAATGATAAAAATCAAAACAAATCTAAATGGAGAATATTTAAATTCTTATTGGGCGGATGGATTAATAGTATCTACTCCAACTGGATCTACGGGATATTCATTAAGTTGTGGTGGTCCAATTATTAGCCCTCAAAGTCAGACTATTGCTCTTACACCAATAGCTCCTCATAATTTAAATGCTAGGCCAATAATTATCTCTGATAATACAGAAATTGTTTTATCAGTTTCTGGAAGAGAAAAATTTCATTTATTATCTCTTGATTCTAGAATAATATCGTTAAAAAATGGTACTCTAATAAAAATAAAAAAAGCAAATTTTAAAATTAGAATAGCACATTTGTCTCAAGACAACTTTTATAAAACGTTAAGAAAAAAACTTCTTTGGGGAGAAGATAAAAGAAATTTATAAAATCATATTTAATAATATTTTTCAGTTCATTAGAGGCTGGTTTGTTTATATTTGTGCATTAAATATGAATAAAAATCTCTTATATATAATTACATTTTTTATTTCATTTAACTCCTTATCTCAAAATAATGAGATAGGAATTTTTTTTGGAGCTACAAATTATATTGGAGATGTTGGGCCAACGACATATATAGATCCATTAAAATATAAAAGTTCCGTTTTGAAGATATGGGATTTAGATAAATCAACAAAAACTGTTTTTGGAATTCTTTATAGAAAAAATTTTACTAATAGAATAGCTGGAAGAGTTCAATTTAACTACGCTAAAATTGCTAGTAATGATTTATGGCCAAATAGTGCTGCATATAGAAAACAAAGAGGTAAAAGTTTTGAAAATCAAATTTCTGCTGAATTTGGATTAGGAATAGATTTTAATTTTTTTGAATTTGATTTAAAAAATGATCAATTTCAAATGTCCCCATATATTCATACTGGAATAAACTACTTAAGATATAACGCTCTTCATTATCCAAAAGATGTATCTACAGCTAGAAAATATGGAGAAAACTCTACCTTTTCCATTCCAATTACTGTAGGTTATAAAATTAAGCCTCTTCGGGATTTTGTAGTTGGATTTGAGATTTCAGCGAAACATACTTTTACAGACAATTTAGATGGAAGCTATCCTCAATATAAAAACATGGAACTATATTCCCAAAAAGCTTTTGGTAGTAATCTTAGTCAGGATTGGTATGTTTTCACTGGATTTACATTAACTTATATTTTTGGTTTTGAACCATGTTATTGCCCAAATTAAATTAATTTGAAAAAAGAAATCTTACAATCTAACATTCCTAATCATGTTGCCATTATTATGGATGGAAATGGTAGGTGGGCAAAAAAAATTGGAAAGAAAAGAATATTTGGCCATAAAAATGGAACAAAATCAGTAAAAGAATGCATTTATGGATCAATTGAAATTGGAGTAAAAAATATAACTCTATATGTTTTTTCGATGGAAAATTGGAAAAGACCCAAAATAGAGGTTGAGGCTTTAATGAATTTACTAGTAAATTCTTTGGAAAAAGAGTTTTCAAGTCTAATGGAAAATGGTATAAAACTTTGTGCAGTTGGAAATTTAGATACCCTAAATTTAAAATCTAAAGAAAAACTTACAGAAGTTATTATTAAAACTTCTAACAACAAAAAACTTACTTTAACTCTGGCAATAAGCTATGGATCAAGACAAGAATTAAGTAAAGCTGTTAAAAATATTTCTAATAAAGTTAAAAATAACTTAATTTCTGAAGAAAAAATTGATGAAAAGATAATAAATGAGCATCTTTACACCCGAAATTTGCCAAACGTAGATCTTTTGATCAGAACGGGAGGAGAATATAGAATAAGTAACTTTTTATTATGGCAAATTGCCTATGCAGAACTTTACTTTACTGATATTCTTTGGCCAGATTTTAGGAAAGAAGATTTTTTTAATGCAATTATTAGTTATCAGAAAAGGGAAAGAAGATTTGGAACAATTAATGAAGAAAAATAAATTGAAACGATTCTTTTTACATATTTTAAAAAAGCATTTACTAGTTTTAGTTTTAATGTTAAGCTTTTCAATAACTGCTCAAGAAAAGTCATTTATAAAAGGTAATGAATACATTCTTGAAGAAATTTCTGTTTCAGGATTAAAAAGTTTTAATGAACAAACAGTTGTAGCCTATACTGGTTTAAGAAAAGGACAAAAAGTAAGAATTCCTGGTGAAGAAATCAGTGCAATAATTAATAAATTATGGAAATTAGATCTTTTTAGTGATATCAATTTTTATCTAAAAAATATTGATGGTAAAAAAGCTAGCATAGAAATAGTAATAGAAGAATTACCTACGCTTTCAGAATATAAAATTACTGGATTAAAAAAATCTAAAATAGAAACTATTGTTTCTGAAACAGAGCTCAAAAAAGGAAAAAAAATCACACAAAATTTTTTAAAAACTACGAGAAATTATATTGTAAATAAATATAAAAAAGATGGTTTTTTAAATACTAAAGTTTCAATAGATGTTAAAGCTGATACAGTTGATGTTAATTACAGTAAAATGCTTATTCATGTAGATTTAGGAGACAGGGTAAAAATTGATAAAATCAATTTTGTTGGAAATGAAATTTTTAAATCTAAGAAGCTAAAAAAACAAATGAAAAAAACCAAGACTAAATTCTTGGGGAGGTTTTGGAAAAAATCAAAATTTATTGAAAAGGATTATAAAGAAGATTTAACTTCTATTCTAGATTTTTACAAAGAAAAGGGGTATAGGGATGCTAGAATAACTAAAGATTCTGTAATAATTGACAAAAAAAATATTACTGTTAATCTTGATATTGAAGAAGGAAATAAATATTATTTTGGAAAAATATCTTTTTTAGGGAACACTGTATACAGTGATAATTACTTAGCAAACGTATTAGGTTTATATACTGGGGACACCTATAATGGAGTCTTATTAAAAAAGAGAATTGCTGACAACACTAAGCCTGATGGAGATGATTTAACAAATCAATATCAAAACAATGGTTACTTATTCTCTTCTATAAATCCAGTTGAAGTCTCTGCCAAGAATGATACTATTAATTTTGAGATTAGAATAATTGAAGGTAAGCCAGCATACTTTAATAAAATTTCCGTTGTTGGTAATACTAGAACTAATGATCATGTAATATATAGAGAACTAAGAAGTAAGCCTGGTGAACTTTATAGTAAAGATAAAGTCGTAAGAACAGTGCGGGAACTTGGGCAAATGGGGTTTTTTGATGCTGAACAAATAAGTCCTGATTTTAAAAATGTAGATCCAAACAATGGAACAGTTGATATTCAATATGGTTTAGTTGAAAAAGGAGCTAGCCAGGTTGAATTACAAGGAGGCTATGGTGGTGGTGGATTTATTGGAACATTAGGTTTATCATTTAATAATTTTTCTGTGAGAGGACTTAAAAATAAGGCGGCCTATAAGCCTGTTCCAATGGGAGATGGTCAAAGCTTATCTTTAAGACTTCAGGCAAATCGATTTTATAGTACACAAAGTTTTTCTTTTTCTGACCCATGGCTAGGTGGAAAAGAACCTACTCAATTTTCTTTTTCTATTTCTCAAACGAAACAATTTAGATACGATTATTATACAGGTCAAGCTAATAAAAATCAATATTTTAAAATATCTGGACTTACAGTTGGTTTAGCTAAAAGATTAAGAGTGCCTGACGATTATTTTGTATTTTCTCAAGCACTTAGTTATCAATTTTATGATATGAATAACTATTATACTGGCCTTTTTACATTTGGGGATGGTAAGTCTCATAACATTTCGTATACTGCAGCTTTAACTAGAAATAACACCTATACCAATCCTGTTTTTCCAATGGGTGGATCGATGTTTGAATTAAAAGGAAAATTTACTTTGCCATACTCTTTGTTTAATGGTGTTGATTATGCCGATTTAGAAAACCAATCAGAATTTCAAAATAATGATGGCACACCAAATCAAGCTAAAATTGATCAGGAAAAATACAAATGGTTAGAATTTTATAAAATAAACTTTAAAGGAAGCTGGTACACTAGAATAATAGATAAGTTTGTTTTGAAAACGCATGCTGAGTTTGGATTCTTAGGTGCGTATAATCAGGATAGGGGAATAATTCCATTTGATAGATTCTTTTTGGGGGGAGATGGAATGTCTCAATATGCTATGGATGGAAGGGAAACTGTTAGCTTAAGAGGTTACCCTAATCAATCTCTTTCTAATCAAGATGGTTCTACTATATATAATAAGTTTTCTATAGAATTAAGGTATCCTATAACTCTTAAACCCTCTGCATCGATCTTTGCCCTAACATTTTTAGAGTCAGGAGATGGTTTTAATAGTTTTAGAGAATTTAACCCTTTTTATGGTAAAAGGTCTCTTGGGCTTGGAATTAGAATATTTATGCCTGCATTTGGATTATTAGGTATTGACTTCGGTTATGGATTAGACAACCCTTACGGCGGAGAGCTTTCCGCTCATGGATGGGAAACGCACTTTGTAATAGGACAACAATTTTAGAATTATTACGTTATATAAACTAAATTATATAAATGAATAGATTTTCTTTTCTATATCTCTTAATTATCTGTTTTTTAACTGTAAATTATTCTTTTTCACAAAAAACCGAAAGAATTGGTTATATAAACATGGAATATATTCTTTCTCAAATGGAAGATTACAAAACAGCAAATGCTCAATTAGAGGAAAAGATAGGGAAATGGAAAAAAGAAATTGAAGAAATAAAGGCTGAAATAAAAGTACTTAAAGATAGTTTAGAAATTGAAAGACCACTTCTAACATATGATATTATTGAAGATAGAGAATCAGAAATTGAATTTGAAGAAAAACAACTTAATGATTACCAAATAAAACGATTTGGAGTAAATGGAGATTGGGTAACACAAGAACTATTGCTTATTAGGCCAATACAAGATCAAGTTCTAAATGTTGTAGAAACTATCTCTAAGCAAAAAAAGTTTGATAAAATTTTTGATCAATCTGCTGATGCAATTCTATTTTATTCCGAAAAAAAATACGATATTAGCGATCTGGTTTTAAAAAGTATTCTAAGAACAGAAAAACTTGAAAAGCTTAAACTAGAATTTGACGATGAAAAAGTCAATTCTGAATATGAAGCTAAACAAAAATTATTAGAAGAAAAAAAGGCCAAAAAAGCTGAAGAAGTAAAAGTTAAAAGAGAATTACTTTTGAAGCAAAGAGATGAAAAAAGAAAAGCCTATCAAAAAAGAAGAGATAGTCTTTTAGAATTAAGGAAAAAAAAGAAAACTAAAAAATGAAAACTTTTAAAACATTATCAAGTACTATTTTATTTTTATTTGCTGTTATTACAATGAGTGCACAAAGCAAAGTTGCTCATATTAATTCACAAGCATTAATTAGTGAAATGCCAGAAGTTAAAGAAGCTCAGGCTCAACTAGAAAAACTTCAAAAAACCTACGCTACAGAAATTGAAGCCTCTATGAAGGAATATCAAACTAAACTTCAAACATATTCTGCAGATGCTCAAAATCAAACTGAAGTTACGAATCAAGCTCGTCAAAAAGAGCTAGCTGGAATGGAACAAAATATTCAGCAATATCAACAGACTGCATCTCAAGATATTCAAAAAAAACAAGCTGATTTGTTAAAACCTCTTATTGACAAAGCAAAAGCTGCAATACAAAAAGTTGCTAAAGCACAAGGATTTGACTATGTAATTGATGCTACAGAAGGGGGGAGCTTAATTTTAGCTGGAGGAAAAGATTTAATGGAAGAAGTAAAAGTAGAGTTAGGATTCTAAAATTCAGTTGAAGTCTTTTTATAATATAAAACTACCTAAAAATTTTAGGTAGTTTTTTTATTTTTATTTAATGAATAACTCCCCTATAGGAATATTTGATTCAGGAATTGGAGGTATTACTATATTAAATTCTATAAAGAAAATTTTACCTAACGAAAATATTATTTATCTATCGGATAATTTAAATTCCCCATATGGAAATAAATCAAAAGATAAAATTCACAAACTAAGTTCAAAAAATACTCGATTTTTAATTGATAATGGTTGTAAATTAATTGTAGTAGCTTGTAATACAGCGACAACAAACAGTATAGAAGAATTAAGGTCTAATTTTAAAATTCCTTTTGTTGGAATTGAACCTGCAATAAAGCCTGCAGCAATACAAACAAAAAGTGGAATGGTTGGTGTTTTGGCAACGAAAGGGACTTTATCTAGTAGACTTTTTAGTAATACTGTAAATGACTATGCAAAAAATATTAATATAATTGAACAAAATGCAGAGGGACTAGTTGAATTAATTGAAAAAGGATTTTTTGATGGTGACAAAATAGAAAAAAAATTAAAAAAATATTTGTTGCCGATGGTTGATAAAGGAATAGATCATCTTGTGCTAGGCTGTACTCATTATCCATTATTAATTAAAACTATAAGGTCATTAATTCCAAAAAATATAAAAATAATAGATAGCGGGAAAGCTGTTGCAACGCAAACAAAAAAATTAATTGAAAAAAATAATATAGAAAGTAATTTGATTGAAGTCAAATATTTATTTTATTGCAATGGATCTCCAAAATCACTTAATACGATTTTAAATAATAAATTTGCAATAAACTTAATTTAAATGGAGAAGCATATTATTAAATATAAAGAAACTAGTAGAGAGGAGGAGTTAGAATTCTATTCAAATAAATTTTTATCTGATAAAAGAATTGTATTTGAAAAAATTGAAGAGGCTAAAGATTTTCCTTTAATTAAACAAATATTTTACTTGCCGTTTGTAAAAAAAGTAATTCTTAATAAACGTTCTGTATATATAGAAAAATTAAATATTCTCAATTGGGAGGAAGTACAAAATGAGTTATGTAATCAAATTCAAGATTTTCTTAATGATGGAGGACCGGTTAGTAGCTATGATGTAAAAAAACTTTCGCCTACTACTGTTTATGCTGAAAGCACTCCAAATCCTAATGTCATGAAATTTGTAGTTAATAAAAAAATTGTTGATGATGTTTATGAATTTAAAAATAATACTGAAACAGAAAATGCTCCCATAGCTCAATCATTATTTAGTTTCCCATTTGTTAAAGAAGTTTTTTTAGATTTTAATTTTATTTCCATTACTCAAAAATCCAATTCAAATTGGGAGGAAAATGTTATGGATGTCAGAGAGTTTATTAGAACTTTTATTCAAGACGGAAACACTTTAATTTATGAAGAGTTTTTTAAAAATAATTCCAAACAAATTGAAGTCAATCCTGAAAATATTGACGATGTTTCTAAACAAATAATTGAAATAATTGAACAACATGTTAAGCCAGCAGTGGCTTCTGATGGGGGAAATATTTTGTTTCAATCATATGATAAAGAAACTAAAAATGTAAATGTGATCTTACAAGGCGCTTGCAGTGGTTGCCCTTCCTCAACTGTTACACTTAAGAATGGAATTGAAAATATGCTAAAACGAATGCTTCCAGGAATGATTTCTGATGTAAATGCAATAAACGGTTAATCTAACCTGGGATGAATTTTTTTAAATAATCTGGCTCAAAGTATGCAATATCTTCAAATTTTGAGTTTTTAAATTTATCAAAAGATAAATCAGCCATATCACTAGATGAGGGAAAAGTCTCGTGACTAGAAAAAATTAAATTTGAATTTTTTTTAATTAATCTCTTACATTTTTCTTGAGCGTTTCCTACAAAATGAAGTCTGTTGCTTGAAATTAATTCATTAAAAGAATCTTTAGTAATAATCTCTGGCAGAACTTCTCTAACAGAATTATAAGAACAATCAAAAATAGCAGAATACACTTCGTCTCTTCTAGCATCAATAACAGGAATAATTAATCCACTATCCACTTTTATTTGTTTGGCAAGAATAAGAAGAGTAGAAACTGAAACTAAAGGTAAATCTAAAGAATAACATAATCCCTTAGCTGCTGCTACACCAATTCTTAATCCAGTGTAAGAACCTGGTCCTTTGCTTACAGCAATAGCTGATAATTCTTTAATTGAAATTTTTGATTTTTTTAAAACTTCATCAATAAAAGAATGTAATTTAGTTGAATGAGAATAGCTTTCATCATTTTTCTCTTTCATGGCAATTACATTCCCATTTAAAGCTAAAGAAATAGAACAGTTAGTGGTAGAAGATTCTATATTTAGAATATAACACATTTGAAAGATTACTTAACAGTAATAGGAACTCCAAAATAAAACTCTAAAACTTTAAGTTTAAAGATATAATCATATTTTGTTCTTATAAGTTCTGACTGAGCTAGCTCATATCTTTGCTTTGCTTGAGTAAAATCAAAAGAATTCATTGCTCCTACTTCAAATTTATTTTGAGCATATTTAAATGCTAATTCTCTTGCAGCAACTAACTTTTGAGATGCTTCATATGCCTTAAAAGCTCCTTTCGCATCATTAAAAGATTGATTAACCGTGTTTTCTAAGTCTAATTTTTTTTGTAGCAAAGAATTTTCGCTTCTTAAAATATTAACTTTAGTTTGGTTAACATTGGACCTTCTAGACAAATTATTTAAAATTGGAATTGATAAACTTAATCCAAAATTTTGGCCAGCATTTAAATCAAACTGTTCAGAAAAAGAGAGCGGATCAGCTACACCCATTTTTGAATAAGGGGCAATTACTCTTTCTCCTGTGCCTTCTACTACTCCAATGGGAGCATATCCTATTTCACCTGTTGGAACCAATCTGTCAGAATATCCAATTCTAGAACTATATGAGTAAAATGCTGATAAACTTGGTTTTAAAAGGGCCTTAGAAATCTCCAAATCTTTTTTTGCAATCTCAACATTAGTTTCAAAAATTTTGATTTCTTTTTTATTTGAAACTGCATAACTAAATATCTCTTCCGGGGTTCTATTCATTACATCTGATATAGGAATATCATAAGATTCATTAGCAATTTCAAAGTTTTCATAATCATCAATCAATAAAAGTTGAGCCAAAGCTATTTTAGACAGATAATAACTGTTCCTTGCATCCACTAAAGTCTTTTCTTGCGATGCTAAGTTTGCTTCAATTTCATATAAATCTCCTTTTGGAACAACTCCTGCACTAACCAATTCTTTAATTCTTTTCAATTCCTTTAAAGTGATATCTAATTGTAATTCTTGAACAGCAAGTGATTCTTTACTAAACAAAATTTGCAAATATGAATTCGCCACTAAAAGTGCTATATTTTCGCTCATATCTTCTAGCTGATACTGGCTAGCTAGAATGGATAAGTTAGCCCTATGTAATCTTTTTACATTTTGAAGTCCACTATAAATGTTGACATTCATATTTAAATTCATAGATGAAAACTGAGTAGTTACATTTTCTAATAAACCAGTAGTAATATTTTGATTTAAACCTACATTCCAAGAATGGCTACTTCCAATATTTATATTAGGCAAAAAATTTCCAATTGCTCCCTGTTTTTCAATTTCAGATCCAGCATAATCTAATTTTGATTGCTTAATTGAAATATTCATTTCCAATGCTCTATCAACACATTCCTGTAACGTCCATGATTTCTGGCCAATTAGAATATTTGGGACAATAATTATAAATAAGTACTTTAATAATTTCATATAATATTTTTTTAATCAAAAGAACGTTCATCAGAAGGGGTGTCAGTCTCCCCTCTTTTAACAGGTTCAGTTTTATTCCAAACTTTAATTTTGTCTGATTTTTTTACTCCACTTAAAAGCTCAGCATTTACTCCATCAGAAATTCCTAATTCAACATCCCTTCTTACAAACTTTTGACTAGATGTTTCTACTTCTACATATGGTTTTTTTGTTTTTGAGTCATATTGTAATAATGCTTCGCTAATAGCCGTAATATCAGATTTTTTATCAGTAACAATTGATGCATTAGCACTATATCCCGCTCTGACTACATATTCATCATCTAAATAAACTTCTCCTTCAATCTTGAATTGAATTGCTCCTGCAACCTCCGTTCCCTTAGGAGATATCAATCTTAACTTAGCTTCATACTCCTTATTTTCAATTGCTCCTAAAGTAACAACCAATGGCATCCCTACATTTAATTTTCCAACTTCACCCTCATCAACTTGACCTTCAAAAATCATTTTATTTAAATCTGCTATTGTAGCTATAGTAGTCCCAGCATTAAATGTGTTGGCTTGAATTACTTGATCACCCTCTTCTACAGGGATCTCCAAAATAGTTCCGGAAACTGTTGCTCTAATATTAGTATTAGTTATACTAGATTTTCCTGAAGAACCAAGTTTAATTATTTGCAAATCACTTTTTGCATTGGATAAGTTTTGCATATCTTGATTGTAGCGTAACTCAGAAGAATTATACTCTTGTTCTGATATAATTTCCTTCTTATATAACGCCTTATTTCTTTCAAACTCAATTTTTGAATTCTTCATGACAATTTGTGCGTTTTTAACTCTTCCCTCTGCACTATTAAGTGTCTGTTCATTAGGAACTACTTTAATCCTAGCTATTAAATCACCAGCAAAAATTTCATCTCCCTCTTCTACATAAATCTCTTGAATGATTCCAGCAATTTGAGGGACAATATTAACTTCATCCTCAGGCAATACTTTCCCTGTTGCTACAATTTTTTCTTCAATAGTTGTAGTTATTAATGTTTGTGTATCATATACAATTGAAGACTTACTGTTAGATTTAATAAAGAAAGCGCTGGCAAACAAAATGCCCGCGATTAACAATGCAATTCCGATGTGTTTCAAATATTTCATATTATTTATTTAATTATTTATTCTTCTCTTAATGCGTCAATAGGTTTAATACTAACTGCCTTTTGTGCAGGAATCATTCCAATCAATGTTCCCAAAATTATCATTAGTGATAATGCTCCCAAAACATATGGAATTGGCACTGTTGGGTTAGTATATGGGAAATCTGTCATATCCACCGTTGCAGCATTTATCCCATATAATAATAATGCTCCTAAAATTATTCCAATTATTCCAGATAGAACAGTTAAAAAAACTGATTCTAATATAATTTGGGATCTAACCTCTGAAGGAGTTGCACCTAATGCTCTTCTTATTCCTATTTCTTTTGTTCTTTCTTTAACTGAAATCAATAGAATATTCCCAATTCCAATTACTCCAGCTAGAATAGTTGCAATCCCTACAATTAATGATAAAAAAGTAAGACCGTTTGCAAAGTTCATGGTTTTCCTAAAAACTTCTCCTAGATTAAATCCTCCAATTCCTCGTTCATCGTCTGGATGTATTGTGTGTATTTCCTTTAGGGTTGCCTTAATATCTTTCTCTACCTTTAATCCATCAATATTTTCATCTGCTGCAATCATAAACCAACCAACATTATCTCCAGTGTTAAATATTTTTCTAAAAGTTGCAAAAGGTATATAAATATCTCCATCGTCTCCAAAACCTCCACCTTGAACAAACTTATGTACTCCAACGACTGTGAAATTCATTTTATTTATACTTATAAATTGACCTATTGGATTTTCATCCTCTTCAAAAAGTTCAAGCTGAGTTCTTTCACCAATTACGCATACTTTTCTTTCATTTTTTATATCAGACTCATTAATAAACCTTCCTCCATCATATATCTTTGAAGTTGCTATTTTAATATATTCAGGGAACTCGCCATATACAGCATATGTTCCTGTTTTAGTTCCTCTAACAATATTTCCTCCAGCTGAACCAAAAACTCCAGCTACATTCCTAGGTGCAATAAATTTAATTCCTTTTACTCTTTTTTTAAGAATTTCTACGTCTCCCAATTTTAACTGTATACGCCTTTCAGATTTATATCCACCATAGGGTATACTTGTAGATTGAGCCCAAACAAAAATACTATTGGAAGCTATTGATTGAAATGCTCTCTCAAATCCATTGTCCAATCCTTTTGAAGAGCCTGATAGGGCAATATAAATAAAAATTCCCCATAAAACTCCTATCATTGTAATGATAGTTCTAACCTTATTTTTTTGGATAGATCCAAAAATTTCTTGCCATGTATCTTTATCAAATATTCTTTTCATTCTAATTATCTCTTATAGCTTCAATAGGTTTAATTCTAGCTGCTCTTTTTGCGGGAATATAGCCCGCTAATACTCCAAAACCAATTAATAAAAAAGTTGCTAAAATTGCAGTATTCAAATCTACATATGGATCTGTAATATAATAATCCTCTTCTAATGTGTTTCCAATTAACTTTAATACTCCTATACCAACTAATAATCCAATGTAACCTGAAATAGTAGTAATAAATATCGCCTCCTGAATAATCATTCCTATTATTGAACTAGGAGTTGCTCCAATTGCTTTTCTAATTCCAAGTTCCTTTGTTCTTTCTTTAACAACAAAAACCATTATATTGGAAATTCCTATAACTCCCGCCAGTAAAGTTCCAATGCCTACAAACAGAATAATTGATGATAGAGCTCCTTTAAATTGATCATTTTCCTTTAAATCTTTAGCTGCGCTTCTGATAAAGATTCCTCGAGGATCTCTAGGGTCAATGAATTTCTTTTGCTTTAAATATTTCTTTATTTTATCTTCAAAAGCAACTGCTCCACCATAACCAATTTCCGGCTTGTAGGAAATAATGATCTGTCTTAATTTATCAGTATTTTTTTGAATCAATTGTAATGTAGTGTATGGTACATATACTATTCTTTCTTCATTATCTCCTCCATCATCTTGAAAAACTCCAATGACTTTCCACGATCTTCCTTCTCCTGAAACAAATTTGCCTAATGCATCTTCGTCTCCAAATAAATCTTGTTTTACTAATCTTCCAATAACCACATTTCTCTCTTTATTATCAACATCCAAACCATTTATATACCTTCCCTCCATCATTATGGTCATTTCGTTTTTTTGATGAGAAGGAGCCACTCCTCTTACAGAATAATTATTAGATTTTAATTTATATCCAATATTTCCACTTGTTGAAATTCTTGGAGTTATACCGTCAATATAAAATGCAAATCTTGATGAGATATCCTCTAAATCATCATTATCAAATTCAATCTGTCTATTGGCTTTATATCCCATATAAGGTTTCGACGTCATTCCAGTATTAATCCACATTGTATTTAACGCATCATCTTTAAAATATTTATCGAAGGTATTGTCTAAACCATTTCCAAATCCAAAAAGAACTACAAAGATTAAAATACCTAAAGCCACTGTAAATCCTGAAAGAAAAGTTCTAAGCTTGTTCTTTTTAATTGTATCAAAAATTTCTAACCAACGATCCCTACTAAACATTATATAGCTTTTACCATTTTATTCTTTTTGTCTTCCATAATGATTCCATCCTTCAGTCTGACAATCCTTGAACACATTTTTGCAATATCTTCTTCATGAGTTACAATTAATATTGTTTTTCCACTTTTATTAATCTCCTGAATCAACGCCATTACTTCTTTTGATGTCGTTGAATCCAATGCTCCTGTAAGCTCATCTGCCAATAATACTTTTGGTTGGGTAACCATTGCTCTTGCAATAGCAACTCTTTGTTTTTGCCCTCCCGAAAGTTCACTTGGCAGGTGAGTTGCCCATTCTTTTAAACCAACTTGATCCAAATATTCTAAAGCTGTAGCCTCTCTTTCTTTTCTGTTTATACCCTTATAATATAAAGGAAGGGTTACATTTTCTAAAGCATTTTTATAATTAATCAAATTAAAAGATTGAAATACAAAGCCAAGAAATCTGTTTCTGTAATTTGCTGCTTTGGTTTCATCTAAATTTTTAATTGGAACCCCATCTAAATCATACGTTCCCTTATCTAAAAGATCCAACATTCCTAAAATATTCAACAACGTTGATTTCCCCGATCCTGATGAACCCATAATAGCAACCAACTCTCCCTCTTGAACATTAAAATTTATTCCCTTTAAAACATGCAAAGAATTAGAGCCCATTTTATAGGACTTATGTAAATTTTTTATCTGAATCATGATTTTATGATTATTATGTTGTTCGTACCGTACATATCAATAATGGTGCCCAAATTTAACTATTTATTTTTTCTTATTATATAGTTCTAATTGTTTAAAAAAATCTTCAAAATTTTTCCTGCCCTTCTTTGTTATTGAATAATCCGTTGTTGGATAGCCTAGTACAACAACACCCTTAGTATTTTTAGGGCTAGGTTTAAAATATTTTTTGATTTTAATCAGTTTTGCTTCATTCAATTTTTTAAGCTGAATACTGAGATTTCCTTTAGTAGAATCTGTTATTTCAAGTAATGCTTTAAAATTCCCATGCTCAACATTTATCAAAAAAGAAATAATTTTGAGTCTAATTGGATTAAAAAATAATTTTTCAATTTCCTTATTCATTTTCTTTATATAAATAGAGAGCTAATCCTGGAAGCAACATTCCAAAAGTAATTCCAACTACATTAACTAAAAGAAAATTTAAACCAGGAACAAAGTAGGTATAGAGAATAAAGATTATTAATGAAATCCCTCCTAAAGTTATCTTATTGAATTTTATAATTAAACCAGACATCATCAAAGTCACTCCAAGTAAAAATAAAATATCCTGTACCGGGTTAACATTATTAAGTAACGATATAATAATAATAACTATCCATGAAACCCCAAATACTCCCCATATGATTTTAATTACTCTACCGAGTATAGTTTCGTATCCAATTTTATTTCCAATTTTAATGTTATAATAGGTTGTATAAATCATTCCTAATAATGGAATTAAAACCCAATATATTAATGCAGAGTGCTTACTAAATTGAACTATTTCTGGAAAAAAATACTGAAATAGACTCATTGATATAATTAAAAAGCCCCAAAATATCAAATTAAAACCTAAGGGCTTTAAGGCAAATTTTGTTTTAGCTATTGTTTCGTTAATAATTCTAATTTGTTCTTCTTTATTCATTTTTATTTTTTAAATTTTGACAAATATAAACTAGTTTATTTTATAAACCTAATAATTCCATTTATAATAAAATGAATTATACTCAAAACCCGTTATCCAATCTGGCAAAATATCTA